>NZ_JBFUFI010000005.1:0-342500 GCF_056403495.1 Devosia sp. P2_G7 | reverse complement strand
CCGTGAGGGAAAGGTGAAAAGCACCCCGACGAGGGGAGTGAAATAGTTCCTGAAACTGGATGCATACAAACAGTCGGAGCCCAAGACGCGTTCTGGGTGACGGCGTACCTCTTGTATAATGGGTCATCGACTTAGTCTAACTAGCAAGCTTAAGCCGTTAGGTGTAGGCGCAGCGAAAGCGAGTCTGAATAGGGCGTGAAGTTAGTTGGATTAGACCCGAACCCGAGTGATCTAGCCATGTGCAGGCTGAAGGTAAGGTAACACTTACTGGAGGGCCGAACCCACGTAAGTTGAAAATTACGGGGATGACGTGTGGCTAGGGGTGAAAGGCCAATCAAACTCGGAAATAGCTGGTTCTCCGCGAAAGATATTTAGGTATCGCCTCAGACGAATACCTTGGGGGGTAGAGCACTGGATGGGCTAGGGGGTCTCACCGACTTACCAAACCTAACCAAACTCCGAATACCCAAGAGTACTATCTGGGAGACAGACGGTGGGTGCTAACGTCCATCGTCAAGAGGGAAACAACCCTGACCTACAGCTAAGGTCCCCAAGTCATGGTTAAGTGGGAAAGCATGTGGGAATGCTTAGACAACCAGGAGGTTGGCTTAGAAGCAGCCATCCTTTAAAGATAGCGTAACAGCTCACTGGTCAAGCGTTCCTGCGGCGAAGATGTAACGGGGCTCAAACCATGCACCGAAGCTTAGGGTTTGCACTTTGTGCAAGCGGTAGCGGAGCGTTCCGTAAGCCTGCGAAGGGATACTCGTGAGAGATCCTGGAGGTATCGGAAGTGCGAATGATGACATGAGTAGCGATAAAGAGGGTGAGAGACCCTCTCGCCGTAAGTCCAAGGGTTCCTGCGCAATGCTAATCAGCGCAGGGTTAGCCGGCCCCTAAGTCGAGGCAGATATGCGTAGACGATGGGAACCACGTTAATATTCGTGGGCCTGGTGGTAGTGACGGATCGCGCGGGTTCGTATCCCCTTATTGGATTGGGGGTGCGATGAGCCGGTTCCAGGAAATAGCTCCACCAACATAGACCGTACCCTAAACCGACACAGGTGGACAGGTAGAGCATACCAAGGCGCTTGAGAGAACTATGCTGAAGGAACTCGGCAAATTGCACGCGTAACTTCGGGATAAGCGTGACTTCTATTCGGGCAACCGGGTAGAAGTGGCACAAAAAAGGGGGTAGCGACTGTTTATCAAAAACACAGGGCTCTGCGAAGTAGCAATACGACGTATAGGGTCTGACGCCTGCCCGGTGCCGGAAGGTTAAATGGAGAGGTGCAAGCTTTGAAATGAAGCCCCGGTAAACGGCGGCCGTAACTATAACGGTCCTAAGGTAGCGAAATTCCTTGTCGGGTAAGTTCCGACCTGCACGAATGGCGTAACGACTTCCCCACTGTCTCCAGCATAGACTCAGCGAAATTGAATTCCCCGTGAAGATGCGGGGTTCCTGCGGTCAGACGGAAAGACCCCATGAACCTTTACTATAGCTTTGCGCTGGCACTTGTGTCGGCATGTGCAGGATAGGTGGTAGGCTTTGAAGCCGGGACGCCAGTCTCGGTGGAGCCGCAAGATGAGATACCACCCTTATCGTCATAGGTGTCTAACCGCGATGTAACAGCATCCGGGACAGCGCATGGTGGGTAGTTTGACTGGGGCGGTCGCCTCCCAAAGAGTAACGGAGGCGCGCGATGGTGGGCTCAGGACGGTCGGAAATCGTCCGCTGAGTGCAATGGCATAAGCCTGCCTGACTGCGAGACTGACAAGTCGAGCAGAGACGAAAGTCGGTCATAGTGATCCGGTGGTCCCGCGTGGAAGGGCCATCGCTCAACGAATAAAAGGTACTCTGGGGATAACAGGCTGATACTGCCCAAGAGTCCATATCGACGGCAGTGTTTGGCACCTCGATGTCGGCTCATCACATCCTGGGGCTGGAGCAGGTCCCAAGGGTATGGCTGTTCGCCATTTAAAGTGGTACGTGAGCTGGGTTCAGAACGTCGTGAGACAGTTCGGTCCCTATCTGCCGTGGGTGTAGGAATGTTGAGAAGAGCTGACCCTAGTACGAGAGGACCGGGTTGGACGAATCTCTGGTGGACCTGTTGTCGCGCCAGCGGCATTGCAGGGTAGCTATATTCGGACGGGATAACTGCTGAAAGCATCTAAGCAGGAAGCCTCCTTCAAAACGAGCATTCCCTTGAGAGCCGTGGAAGACCACCACGTTGATAGGCTGGATGTGGAAGCGCCGCGAGGTGTGAAGCTGACCAGTACTAATAGCTCGATTGGCTTGATCGTTCTCATTAATCCATGCCCGCAAGTGTTACTTGTGGCTGGAACGAACTGATCGGCACCCAAGATCAAAAAACGTTAAACCCCTTTGCGCCGATGGTACTAAGTCTCAAGACTTGGGAGAGTAGGTCGCTGCCAGGTCTGCCAAAAACATGCGTTCTCTCAACGACTAGAACAACAAAACCCCGCCCGCGAAAGCCGGCGGGGTTTTGCTTTGTCAGCTAGCCACCAAGCTGATCCAGCCGGCACTGCTCCGCACGCTTGTCCGGACGCCACCGCAACAGCCGCGTCCCGTGACGAAACCGCTCCCCGCTCACGTGGTCGTACGAAACCTCAACAACAAGCTCAGGCCGCAACGCTTCATAGTGCTCCGTCCGCTCCGTCGACCAGCGGCTCGGTCCGCCAGGCGAACGGCCCGTGAAACCACTGCCGCCGCGCAGCGCCTCGAGCCGATCCGTCAGTTGCCGCTTATCCTCCGCAGCCAGGGCCGAGGTGAAACCGACATGGTTCAGCTTGCCGGCGTCATCGTAGAGCCCAAGCAGGAGCGAACCGACCAGCTTGCTGCCGGTGCCGTAGCGGAAGCCACCGACCACGCAGTCGGCAGTGCGAATGCGCTTGATCTTCAGCATATCCCGCTCGCCCGCGGCATAGGGGGCATCGAGGCGCTTGGCGATCACCCCGTCGACGTCGCCGCCGGAGACGGAAAGCCAGCGTTCAGCTTCCTCTCGATCCGTGGTCCTGGGCGAAAGCTTGATGCCCTGCTGCTCAACGCCGGCGAAGAAGCTCTCGAGAGCCTGACGGCGGTCCGTCAGCGGCAGCGAGGCAAGCGGCTTTGCGCCCGGCGCCAGCAGCAGATCGAAGAGGACGTAGACGGCGGGATGTTCGGTAGCGAGCTTCTGGACGCGGCTGGCCGCGGGATGAAGCCGCATCTGCAGGGCATCGAAACTCAGCTGGCCGTCCACGGGGATGGTCAGTTCGCCATCAAGCACGAAGTCATCCACCGGTAGCCCTTCGAGCAGCGCTACTATGTCGGGAAAGTACCGGCCCAGCGGCTTGCCAGACTTGGCGAACAAGGCGACGGCGCCACCCTGTTTGACTGCGATGCATCGAAAACCGTCCCATTTGGGCTCGAATTGCCAGCCCGCATCGCTGGGCAGTTCATCCACCGCGCGCGCCTCCATCGGCGCAAGCGGGATCTCAGCAGGTGCGTTGCCGGTAGCGGACATCTCGCTCTCCTTCGCCTCCCAAAGCTAACCGACGATCCGCCAGCTGTCTCGGGTCCTCCCGGGGGAGTTCGCCCCTGCCCATCCGGGCAGTACGAAGTTACCTCACAGTTCGTTGAACGCGGGGGCGGTCTGTCCCATATCTGTAGCTCGCAGCTTCGGGGGAGCGAGCATGCCGGACGCAGTCA
This sequence comes from Devosia sp. P2_G7, assembly GCF_056403495.1. Classification (NCBI taxonomy): domain Bacteria; kingdom Pseudomonadati; phylum Pseudomonadota; class Alphaproteobacteria; order Hyphomicrobiales; family Devosiaceae; genus Devosia; species Devosia sp. P2_G7. Next base: position 338,794 of record NZ_JBFUFI010000005.1, on the reverse strand, counting down.
TTTCCATTGCCGACCTGTCGAAGACTTATGCGACGGGCTTCGAGGCGCTGAAATCGGTCAGCCTCGAAATCGAGCGCGGCGAGATCCTGGCGCTCCTCGGGCCGAACGGGGCGGGCAAGACCACGCTCATTTCCATCGTCTGCGGCATCGTCACGCCGTCCGCCGGCACGGTGACGGTCGGCGGCCACGATATCGTCCGCGACTATCGCGAGAGCCGAAAGATGATCGGTCTCGTGCCGCAGGAGCTCACCACGGACGCCTTCGAGACGGTTTGGGCCACGGTCAGCCACTCGCGCGGGCTGTTCGGCAAGAAGCCGAACCCGGCGCACGTCGAAAAGGTGCTGCGCGACCTCAGCCTGTGGGACAAGAAGGACAGCAAGATCATGCAGTTGTCCGGCGGCATGAAGCGCCGGGTGATGATCGCCAAGGCGCTGAGCCACGAGCCTGAGGTGCTGTTCCTCGACGAGCCGACCGCCGGTGTCGATGTCGAGCTCAGGAAGGACATGTGGGCGATGATCCGGCGCCTCCGTGCCGCCGGTACCACCATCATCCTCACCACGCATTACATCGCCGAAGCTGAGGAAATGGCCGACCGCATCGGCATCATCCAGCATGGCGAGCTGGTGCTGGTCGAGGAGAAGGCCGAGCTGATGCGCAAGCTCGGCAAGAAGCAGCTGACCCTGACGCTGCAGGAGAAGCTCGACGCTCTGCCGGAGGCGCTGAAGCCCTACGCGCTCGAGCTCGCCGCCGACGGCGAGAGCCTCGTCTACACCTATGACGCGCAGGGCGAGCGGAGCGGCATCAGCGGGCTGCTCGCCGATCTCGGCAGCTCCGGGGTGCGGTTCCGAGACCTGCAGACGCGGGAGAGTTCGCTCGAAGACATCTTCGTCAGCCTGGTGAGGGACGCGTCATGAATTTCGAGGCGATCAAGGCCATCTACAAGTTCGAGATGGCGCGCACCTTCCGCACGCCGCTGCAGTCGCTGATCTCGCCTGTGATCTCGACCTCGCTCTATTTCGTGGTGTTCGGCGCCGCCATCGGCTCGCGCATCACCGAGATCGAGGGGGTGAGCTACGGCGCGTTTATCCTGCCGGGCCTGATCATGCTGATGATCCTGACCCAGTCGGTGGCCAACGGCTCCTTCGGCATCTACTTCCCAAAATTCCTCGGCACCATCTACGAGCTGCTCTCGGCGCCGGTGTCGTCGTTCGAAACGGTGGTCGGCTATGTCGGCGCGGCGGCCACCAAGTCGATCATCCTCGGCGTGCTGGTGCTGGCGACGGCCTGGTTCTTCGTGCCGATCCGCATCGATCACCCGTTCTGGATGATCGCCTTCCTGGTGCTCACCGCCGTCACCTTCAGCCTTGTCGGCTTCATCATCGGCATCTGGGCCAAGGGGATGGAGCAGCTGCAGACGGTGCCGCTGCTGATCATCACACCGCTGACCTTCCTCGGCGGCACCTTCTATTCGCTGAGCGTCCTGCCGCCGTTCTGGCAGGCGGTGTCGCTGTTCAATCCGGTGGTCTACCTGATCAGTGGCTTCCGCTGGGCCTTCTACGGCATCGCCGACGTCGACATTTCCGTCAGCGTCGCGGCGACGCTCGGCTTCCTCGCCATCTGCCTTGCCATCGTCAGCTGGATGTTCCGCACCGGGTATCGGCTGAAGTCGTAGCGCGGCTTTCATTGCCGGTTCATCGCCGGAGGATTAGCCTCGCGAGCGGAGGTCGATCATGCGCACCATCTGTCTCGCCCTGAGCCTGGTTCTCGTATCCGGTCCGGCTTTCGCCGCCGGGGCGCAGAACGATGAGATGCTGTTCGGCCGCGATCCGGGGAAGGATCGGGTGTTCGCCTGCTTCTCCCGCCAGTACGACGCCAAGCACCTGAGCCAGCACGACGCGCAGAACGTCACCGCGATGACGCTGCTGGTCGACAGCACCGAGGATGCCGATTACGGGCGGCAGTACGTGCTGTCGATAGGGGTCAACTTCCGCGGCGTCGACGAGCAGTTCCAGGTGTCCGGCTCGTGCGGGCTCGACGAAGAGGGCAACAAGCTGCTCGGCTGCGGCATCGACTGCGATGGTGGCCAGATCGACGTGAAGCTGCGCGACAAGGACTCGATTGCCGTCGAGATTCCCTATGGCGCCCGCACCTGGGATCCGGAATCGGAAGACGAGCCGCCGGCCGAGGCGGCCTTCGGCACCGACGACAAGGTGTTCTGGCTCTATCGGACCGATCTCAAGAATTGCCTGCCGCTGGAGTACGATGATGCCGGCAAAGCCCTCCTCGCTGCCCAATGAGCCGGTCAGCCGGCGCGGCCTCGTTGCGCGCCTCGTCGCCGCGGCTGCTGCGGGCGCCGCGGTATTCAACGGCGAAGCGCGGGCCGCCGCTCCGACCGTGCCGCGTGTCGCCTATCACCTCAGCGACATGGACAAGGTGGCGTTCGTCCTCGGCAATATCGCCAACCACATCGAGGGGATGGGCGGGCCGGACAAGGTGAGCATCGTGCTCGTGGTGCACGGACCGGCGCTCAACGCGTTCCGGCAGTCCACGGCAAATCCCGATCTCACCCGCAAGCTCTCGAAAGCCGCCGGGCAGGGCGTGGGGCTCGAGGCCTGCGGCAATACACTCGAAGCGCAGAAGCTGGAGCTTTCCGACCTGTTGCCGGGCTTTGTCCGTGTCGATCAGGGCGGCGTTACCCGCCTCGCACAGCTGCAGGCCGACGGCTATGCCTATCTGAGGCCCTGATCGCTAGAACTGGTCACAAAATCTTCAGGTTCCTCCGCCATCAGGACGGCACGACTCCGGAACTGACCAGGCCCCCGAATGACCAGGATTTTCAGCACCGCCCTGCGGTTCGCCCTCGCTTTGTCGCTGCTTGTCGCCTCGGTGCTGCCGACGCTGGCGCAGGTGACGATCTTTTCGCCCTTCAACATCGCCGAGGCGATGGATCAGGGCGTGAAGAAGGTCGCCGATGTTCCCTATGCCGACGGGCAGCGGAAGAAACTCGACATCTACGTGCCGGACAAAATCGAAGGCACCGCGCCGGTGGTGATGTTCATCTATGGCGGCAGCTGGCGGGCCGGCGACAAGTTCGAGTACGAGTTCGCGGGGCGGGCGCTGGCTGCGGCGGGCTTCGTCACCGTCATCGCCGACTACCGGCTGTGGCCGGAAGTGAAGTACCCGGAATTCCTCGAGGACAATGCGCAGGCGATGCGCTGGATCCAGGACAACATCGCTCTCTATGACGGCGATCCGAAGCGCTTCTTTCTCGCCGGTCACTCGGCCGGAGCCTACAATGCGGTGATGCTCGGGCTCGATTCCTCATTCCGTCGTGAGTACGACGTGACCATGCCGATCCGGGCCATTGCCGGCATTTCCGGGCCGTACAATTTCTACCCATTCGAGTATGACCAGGTGCGCGACACCTTTGGCCCGGCGCCGAGCGCCGAGGGCACCCAGCCGGTGAACCTCGTCACCGCCGACGCACCGCCGATGCTGCTCGCCAGCGGCACCAGCGACCCGATCGTCCGAGTGCAGAATTCCGAGGCGCTGGCCAAGAAGCTGCGCGACCAAGGTGTCTGGGTCACCGAGAAGTACTACCAGGGCTTCGGCCATCTCGAGCCGGTCATCGCGCTCGGCGCCATGATGCGGTTCCGCATGCCGGTGCTGAACGACGTGGTCGAGTTCTTCCAGACCTTTGGCGCCTTCCCATCCGGTACGCCGCGTCCGGTGTTCACGCCCGATCCGCCGGAGACCGAGATGACCGAGGTCATCAAGAAGATGGATGACGTGCTGGCGCCGATCGATGGCGGCCGACGCAACGAGTAGTCACGCTTGGCGCGTCAGACGTTGACGCTCTGCATCCGCGCGGCAAACGCCTCGCCGAAGGCCGACATGCCGTCGGCGATGATGCGGCCCACCGCATAGGCCGCGACGGCGTAGAACTTCTGCGCCGCCGGGGTGCGGAGGAAAGCGATGTAGGTGTCGAGGTCGGCGTCGCTTAGATCGCGATAGGCGTAGGCCATCATGGCCCGCTGGGTGCGACCGACATCGGCAAGCAGGCCCGGCATCATCGCCTCGACCTGCGTGTCGATCTCCTGCCACGGCACCGCGATATCGCCCTGCTGGTGCGACACCGAAAGCCCGAGCAGCAGCGCCCGCACCGACTGGCCGACCATCGCAGCCGAGATTTCGGCCGAGACCAGCTCCATCAGCGCGTCGATCTGGGTCTGCCGGATCACCGAGGCGGCGGCCACCAGCTGCTGCCCCGTGGCAATCGCCGCGACCTGCGCCGCCGGCTCCAGCAGCGCCGCCGAGCGCTCCAGCGTCGTCATGCGCTGGCCGAACTCGGAGTGGAAGAACTCTCCCAGCACTGACTGCTCGTCGGCGGAGAATTTGCCCTCGAGCGCCTTGGCCAGGCGGCTATGCAGGTCGCCGGCGTCGAACACGGCATTCGCCGTCGCTTCCCAGTGCTTGAGGAAAATCTCGTCGCTGGAGATCTCTTCGGTTCGCGCCGAGGCGGCAATGGCGGCGCCGAACTGGGTGAACACCACGTCGAGTGCCGTCGCGCGCATCAACTCGGCAACGGCGAGTTGCTGGCTTTGCGCCTGGACGGGAGCGGCGACGGCGAACGGCGCAGCGATCGGCGCCAACAACAGGGCCACCATCGCGAGCGATCGGATCAGCATCTCACGGGCCCTCCTTGATGCTGCCAGCCTAGCGCAGCGGTGCCGTTATCGCCAAGGCGGCGCACGATTTCCGCACAGAACTTGCCCCGGCGCGCCCCGCCGCTGCTAAACTCCAGCACAAACAATGGAGTGCTTGCCATGCAGTACACGCGCCTGGGCCACAGCGGCCTCGAAGTCAGCCGGATTTGCCTGGGCTGCATGTCGTTCGGCAACCCCAAGCAGGGCTCGCACGAGTGGACGCTCGACGAGGCGCAGAGCCGTCCGATCCTGCGTGCGGCGTGGGAGGCCGGGATCAATTTCTACGATACGGCCAATGTCTATTCGCTCGGTTCGAGCGAGGAGATCGTGGGCAAGGTGCTGCTCGAACTGGCGCCGCGCGACGAGCTGGTGATCGCCACCAAGGTGCATGGCGAGATGCGCAAGGGGCCGAACGGCCACGGCCTCAGCCGCAAGGCGATCATGGCCGAGATCGACAACTCACTGCGCCGGCTCGGCACCGACTACGTCGATCTCTACCAGATCCACCGGTTCGATCCGGCAACGCCGATTGAGGAGACGCTGGAAGCACTTAACGACGTGGTGCGGGCAGGGAAGGCCCGCTATATCGGGGCTTCGTCGATGGCGGCGTGGCAGTTTTTGAAGATGCTGATGATGTCGGACCAGCATGGCTGGGCCCGGTTCGTTTCAATGCAGGACCAGCTCAACCTGATCGAGCGGGAGGAGGAGCGGGAGATGCTGCCGCTTTGCATCGACCAGGGGATCGGGGTTATCCCGTGGTCTCCCTTGGCGCGCGGGCGGTTGGCGCGGCCGTGGGGGGAGAGCACGGAGCGGATGGAGACCGACATCTACGGTAAGACCTTGTATTTGCGGGACGAAGCGGCGAACCAGGCGATCAACGCGGTGGTTGGCGAGATCGCCAAAGCGCGCGGGGTGAAGATGGCGCAAGTGGCGCTCGCCTGGGTGCTGCAAAAACAACCGGTTAGCGCCCCGATCGTCGGGGTGACCAAGCTTTCGCAGCTCGAAGATGCGGTGGCGGCGCTCGATGTGGGGCTCAGTGCCGACGAGGTGGCGCGGCTCGAGGCGCCGTATCACTCGACGGGGGCGCAGAGCTTCCGCTAGGTTGCGTCGGGGTAGAAGAGCAGGGTTTGGTCGTGACAAAGCACAGCAAAAGTCTGTCCGTAGGCCATGGACTTCTGCCGGTGATCGTCGGTTTGGCCGCGATCCTGCTGCCGGCGAGCGTGTTGGCGAAGGATGGGGCGACCGCATCGATCTGTGGCATGGCGGCGGCATCGCAGTTTGAAGCCGGCTACGCGGGGTTCGGACGCGAGCTCAGCCAGATCGATACCGCCATCGCTATTCCGGCCTGCGAGGAAGCAGTGAAGGCGACGCCGGATGCGATCGCCAACAAGGCATGGCTGGCGCGAGCGCTGTTGGCCAATGGCGAGACAGACGCGGCGCTGCCGCTGCTCGAGGAGGCGGTTGCCGCCGACAGTCCGCTGGCGCGGCAGCTGTTGGGCGATGTGCTGTTCGGCGATCTGGGCGATGGCAGCAGGGACGATTATGCGCGCGCCGTCGAAGTGACACGGCCGGCGGCGGAGGCAGGGTTCGCGCCGGCGCAGCTCAGCCTCGGCTATGCCTATGACCTCGGGCGCGGGATCGACGAGGACGATGTGCTGGCCGCCGACTGGTACAAGCGTGCCGCCGATCAGGGCGAGCCGCGGGCCGCGGGCAATCTCGGCTACCTCTATCACGGCGGCTCGGGCGTTCCGCTCGACTATGAGCAGGCGAAACACTGGTACGAGATCGCCGCCGCGAAGAACGACGTCATCGGCATCTATGGCCTCGGGCAGCTCTATGAGTTCGGGCAGGGGGTGGAGATCGATTACGTCAAGGCGGCCGAGCAGTTCCGGCTCGGCTCCGACCTGGGCGATTCCTACGCGCAGAACGACTTGGGCTACCTCTACGATTCCGGGCTCGGGGTTACCGAGGACGCGGCCGAGGCGGCGCGCTACTACCAGATGGCAGCCGATCAGGGCTATCCGCTGGCCAGCGCCAACCTGGCGCAGCTGTACAGCACCGGTCGCGGCGTCGAGCGGGATTTCGACCGCGCCTTCGGGCTCTATTCGTTCGCTCACGACCAGGGCGAAATCGGCGGCACGGTGGGTCTCGCGCAGGCTTATCTCTACGGCGAGGGCGTTCCGCTCGATTACGGGCAGGCGCTGATCTACGCCGCGCAGGCGGCCGAGGCCGGAGCAAGCTACGGACAGACGACGCTTGGCAGCATCTATGCCGACGGGCTCGGCGTGCCGCGCGACTTCGCGCGCGCCATCGAGCTGTTCGACCAGGCGGCGGCGCAGGGCAACAGCTATGGCGAGAGCCGGGCCGCAGAAGTGCGGGCCGAGCAGGCCTGCGGGCTGATCGCGGCGTCGCCCTACGAAGCCGGGTTCGAGAGTAGCGGCAAGCCGATCGAGCAGATCGATGCCGAGACCGCGGTCACCACCTGCGACAAGGCGATAGGTCTCGATGGCAACTCGCTCGAGAACAAGGCCTGGTACGCACGGGCGCTGATAGCAGCCGGCCGGCAGTCGGAAGCAGCGCCACTGCTCGAGGCGGCGACCCTGGGCGACTGGACGCCAGGCATGGTGCTGCTCGCCGACCTGCTGCTGTGGGGCCACGGGGTGGACGAGGATCCGGCCCGGGCCGTGGCGCTTTATCGGACTGGGGCAGCGCGCGACTTTCCGCCGGCCGAGTTCGGGCTGGGCGTCGCCTACCAGAACGGGCGCGGCGTCCCGGTCGATGCGACGCTGGCGGCGAAGTGGTACCGGGCGGCTGCCAAGCATGACATGCAGGCGGCAACCGACCGGTTGGCCGATCTCCAGCGGGGCCAGACAGAGCCGCAATATGGCACTGGTCGCGCTGGGCCGAAGAGCTAGCGCCCTCCTAGAGGCCAAGGGCCGTCGCCGCGGGGCGGATGAGGGTCTCTCTCCCCTCCCCCGCCACGCGGGGGAGGATCACCGCGCGGGGCGGTGCTACACCGGCTCGCGGATGACCGAGGGGGCTGAGCGCTTTTCCTTGCCGTGGATGACGGCTTCGATGTTGTTGCCGTCGGGGTCGAAGGCGGCGTAATAGCCGGGGTGGTATTTCCGCTCGCCCGGGCCACCATTGTCGGTTCCGCCGGCCTTCAGCGCGGCTTCGTAGAACCGCTTTACCATCGCTTCGTCGCGCGCCTGGAAGGCGAGGTGGACTTTGGAGATGTGCTGCCCGGGGCCGGGCTGGCTGATATAGAGCTCGTCGGCCTGGAAGGCGTAGGACGAGCGGTTGCCGGGCGGCAGTTCGAGGGCTTCGAGCACGGCGGAATAGAAGGTCGCCGCCTTGTCGAGGTCGGCGACGTTGATGTGCACGTGATCGATCAAGCGTCCGGCGTGGAACTGCATTCAGGCCTCCTTACTCACTGAGGCGCGAAAGTGAACATAACGAGAACGACGTGTCAATCACGGGCCAAATGAAAAGCCGGCCGCCTGGTGGGACGGCCGGCTCGAAAATGTCAGCGACAGAAACCTTACTCGGCCTTGTCGGCGCTGTCGGAATTGAGCTGGCCGTACTTCTCGACGCCGATCGAGTTGAGCAGCTGCAACTGGCTCTCGAGGAAGTCGATGTGGCCTTCCTCGTCGGCGAGCAGCTCTTCAAACAGGTTCTTCGACACGTAGTCGCCCAACGACTCGCAGAGCTCGCGCGAGGCCTTGTAGGCCTTGCGGGCGTCATACTCGCCGGCGAGATCGCACTCGAGCACTTCCTTGATGGTCTGGCCGATGCGGAGCGGCGCGACGCGCTGCAGGTTGGGGTGGCCTTCGAGGAAGATGATGCGCTCGATCAGCTTGTCGGCGTGGTGCATCTCTTCGATGGACTCGGCACGTTCCTTGGCAGCGAGCTTGGTGTAGCCCCAGTCGGACAAGATGCGAAAGTGCACCCAATACTGGTTCACGGCCCCGAGTTCGAGGAACAGAGCCTCGTTAAGCCGCTCGATGACCTGTGCTTCGCCTTTCATTCCGACCTCCTTGGCGCTTGCGACGCATGGCCGAAAGCCGCGCGTGCACAGGAGGTGCCTCGGCGGATTTTTCGGCCAATTGGAGGTGGTACTCTTCCGTTACCGTGATGATAATGTCCACCACATTCGGAACGCAGCCGGCGCATTTGCAGCGCTTCTGGAGCTCCCGATAAACCATTGCCGGAACGATGATCTGCCAGGGATCCTCACGCAACAGCCCGATGATGATCTGCTTGATCTCCCTGTCGGTGATCACGTTGCACTGGCAGACAAGCATGGGCAGAAAGGGCGTCGGCTGTGAGGGTCGGGCGGCATAGAGCGCCGCCGAAACCTGATTGTCAATGTCAGATAATGCCGCAGCGTGAATCACGAAACCATCGCCGTCCCCGTGCGTATCTGTTCGGGCACTCGTAGGGTCTCTTGCATGTCGTTCTCTCTCGTCGGCCTCCTCAACTTCGCCAGCCCGAAGGATCGCCGGTCGCGCCGTCTCGCCGCCGGTCTTGCCTATGGTGACAGGCCCAAGCAGCGGCTCGATATCTATGGGCCGGTAGCTGCCGCAGGACCGGTGCCGGTGGTGGTGTTCATATACGGGGGCGCCTGGAACGAGGGTGACCGGCGCGATTTCGCCTTCGCCGCGCGATGGCTTGCAGCGCTCGGCTATCTGGTGGTGGTGCCGGACTATCGGGTGCTGCCGGAGGTGGAGTATCCGGTGTTTCTCGAGGACTGCGCGGCAGCAGTGCGCTGGACGCTCGAACACGCTGCCGAATTCGGCGGGAATGAGAAGCGGCTGGCGCTGCTGGGGCACTCGGCCGGTGCGTATAACGCCGTGATGCTGGCGCTGGAGCCCGCCTATGGGGTGGCCGGCGCGATCCGCTCAGTAGTCGGACTGTCCGGTCCCTATGACTTCCACCCGTTCGACGTGCCGATCGCCATTCGCACCTTCAGCGGGGCTGCCGACCAGCTGAAGACGCAGCCGGTGAACCTCGTCACCGGGGCGGCGGCGCCGATGTTCCTGGGTAGCGCCGACGGCGACACCGTCGTGGGTCCGCACAATACGGTGGCGCTGGCGCGGCGGCTGCGCGAGCACGGCGTGATGGTGGTGGAGCGGCACTATCCGCGTTTCACCCACCCTTCGACCTTGCTGGAACTGGGGAGCCTCCTCACCCGCCGGTCCAGCCTCGCCGGAGAGGTCGCAGGTTTCCTCGAGCGCACATTGCGGCTGGCGCGACGGGACGGCAACGCTATGATCGGTGCGGGTGAGCAGGGAGTGACGCGATGAGTGGGCTGCGGTTGAGTTTGCTGCAACGAGCTCTGGTGGGCGGCGCCGTGCTGGCGCTCGGGCCCGGCATGGCCCCGGCGTTCGCCACCGAGTTGTTCGATGCCTGTGCTGCCAAGGCGGCGAGCCAGTACGAGACGGGCTATGCCGAAACGGGGATGGACAGCAGCGCCATCGATACGGCGGCAGCGATCGGAGCCTGTACCGCCGCGCTGGCCGAAGCTCCGGAATCGGCGCCGCTGAAGGCCTGGCTCGGCCGGGCCTATGACGCATCCGGCGACTCCGTGCAGGCCGTAACCTATCTCGAGCCGGCGGCGACTGCCGGCAATCCGCTGGCCCAGACCTTGTTCGGTGACATCCTGATCGTCGGGCAGGGGATCGAGCAGGACATGACCCGCGGCGCCGAGCTGTTGAAGCTTGCCGCTGATGCCGGTTTCGCCCCGGCCGAGGACAGCTTGGGGCTCTCCTATGATTACGGCGAGGGCGTTGCGCAGGACTATGCCGAGGCGGCGCGCTGGTATCGTCGCGCCGCCGAGCAGGGCTTGCCGCGCGCCATGGCCAATCTCGGTTCGATGTATGCCGACGGGCTGGGGCTCGATCGCGACCTGGTCGCCGCTTCCGCCTGGTATCAGCGGGCTGCCGATCGCGGCGATGCCCGCGCGCAGTTCAATCTGGGCAAGCTCCAGGAGACCGGGGCGCTGGGTGAGGCGGATTACGAGCGGGCGGTAGCGCTCTACCAGGCTTCGGCCGACCAGAACTACTCCCTGGCCATCAATGCGCTGGGCTATCTCAAGCAGAATGGCTATGGCACCAAGCCCGACCTCGAGGGCGCAGTGGCGCTGTACCAGCGGGCGGCCGACCAGGGGATCGCGCAGGCGCAGTTCAACCTGGCGCTGCTCTACGAAGACGGCGTGGGCGTAGCGCAGGATGCCGCCCTGGCGCGGCAGTACTACCGCCAGGCCGCGCAGAACGGCAATGCGGACGCGGCGGCCAACCTGGGGCTGATGTATCTCGATGGCCATGGTGGCGTGCTCGACTACGGCAAGGCGCTGAGCTTCACGCAACAGGCGGCCGACCAGTACAACCCGGTGGGGCTCAACAATCTCGGCCATCTCTACGAGAATGGGCTCGGGGTGACGCTGGATACCACGAGGGCGCTGGAGCTCTACCAGCAGGCGGCCGAACTCGGGTATCAGCCGGGGGCGGACAATCACCGGCGCCTGGAAGCGGCGCTACAGGCGCCGACCGAGACGCCCACAGTGAAGACCTATCCCAAGAGCAAGATCGACAACTAGCCAAGGCTGCCTAGCCGTTCGTCCCCGCTCGTTGAGAGTGGGTCCAACTGGGGTGCCCCGAGCCGTTGCGGCAAAGGGAGCGCTCGTGCAGTGTCCGTGCTGCATCACGCTGGAGTCGGTTGTTGTTCCCCTGGATATCAGACGTCTTGTCGCCGGCGATCGGTGTGTTTCGGTTGCTCCGGTCGGACATGCTGCTGATCGCCTCCGGGGCGTGCCTGGCATTCTTCATTACGGTGCTGGGCATCCCGCGCGTTGCGCACCTCTTGCCAAAGGATCGCGGCCGCGCGTTTGCGGTCGATGCCGACAAGAGCGTCGGCAAGCCCATGGGGGCCGGCCTGTTCTTCGTCGCAGTGTTCGCGCTCGCGGTGTTCCTGTTCGTTCCGTGGCGGCTCGATGTGCTGCTGTTCGTCGGCGTCATGCTGCTCGCCTCGGTCATCGGGCTGGTGGACGACGCCACAGGCGGCCTGTCGGAATACCGGCTGGCCTTTCTCGATATGCTGGTTGCCGGGCTATCGGCGTGGCTGCTGCTGAACGCGGAGGGGTCCCTGGCGCTCTGGCTGCCCCTCATCAGCGGGTCCTTCGTGCTGCCGCCGTTTGCAGTCTTCGTGATTTTCACGGGCACGATCTGGATATCGATCAACGCGACGAACTGCAGCGACGGCGTCGACGGCCTGTCAGGCAGCCTGAGCGTGGTCTCCCTCGTGTTCCTGGCGTTCCTCCTCTACGGCGTGGTCGGGGACAAGGCGACCGCTGAATACCTGCTGATCCCGTTCGATCCGCGCGCCGGCCTGTGGGCGAGCCTCGCCTTCATCATGGTGGGGTGCGTTGCCGGTTACCTCTGGCACAACGCCCCGCCGAGCAGTGTGCTGATGGGGGATGCGGGGTCACGCCCCCTGGGCCTGCTGATCGGCGTTTTGGTCTGTGCGAGCCACAATGTGCTGCTCATCGTGGTCGTCGGGTTCGTCATCCTTGCCAACGGTTCGACCGGTATCGCCAAGGTCGCGCTGAAGCGGTTCTTCAAGGTGCTGGTGTTCGGGCGCGTGCGGTTTCCGCTGCACGATCATTTTCGCAAGGAAGTCGGCTGGACCGGGTCGCAGGTGCTGGTGCGCTTCGTCATCGCCCACCTGATCGTCTCGGCGATCCTCTACGCTGTGTTGCTCAAGGTGCGCTAGCGCGGTCGGCTCGTCAGCTGTGTTCCTTCTCGCGCCGGCTCGCCAGCACGGCGATGGACGCCGCCACGCGGTGGGCGGTGGAGAAGAACTCGCGGTGGATGAGGAAGCCGACCGTCACGACGCTGGCGGCAACGGCAAGCCACTCGTTGGCGAACCAGGCGACCATCGGCACGGCGAAGTAGTAGGCACGAATGCCGTTGTTGAAGTTCTTGGCCGCGAGCGTGTTGAGCTGGGCGATGCCGTCGATCTCGTCGCGGGCGACGTGCTCGGAATGCTCGATGGCGCCGAGCAGGATGCAGAAGTGGTTGAATTGGCGCAGCGCCAGGGTGAAGGCGAAAAAGCTCAGCACGAATATGGCGAGCGTCGCGAACAGGTGGATCTGCACGTCCTGCGTGCTGTAGCTGGCCTTGAGGCCGACGGTCGACAGCGTGTCGGTGAGCGCCGTCAGGTTGCCGAAGGCGGTGAACACCGCCAGCACCAGCAGCACCGAAGTGGAGGCGAGAAAGCTCACCGAACCCATCAGGTTGCCGGCGAGGATGGCATCGAGCGGGGTGTCGCGCTTTACCGCGTTCGCCACCCAGCGGCGGCGCTGCATCGACATGATCACCGATAGCGAGGGGCGGTGGCGCTCCAGCAGCGGGACGCCATAGTTGTAGGCGAACCAGCAAAAGAGCGGAAAAAGTGTCGCAAACAGCGTCATGGCGCGCCGGAGCCCTCGGAGATTCGGGTACTCCTTTATAGCGCCACCGACGCCGTTGGCGACTGGCTCAGATGAACGGCGGAGACAGCATCGAAACGAAGCGCATGCCTTCGTTGCGGTCCGCTGGCGCGTCGCTGGGCAGCGGCCACTTGCCATCCAGGACCGCGGCATCGCGCTCGGTGCGGGTCAGGCGCCATTCAGGACCGAAGAACGGCTTCTGGCGATCGTCGCCCGGCGGCAGGTCGTCGCGCGGGGTCAGGATTCCGACAAAGTGCAGCACGTCATCACTCCTCGTTTTGGTCGACCCCGCCGCCCACAGGGGGAGGCGGCAGGGCCGCATTGCCCGCCAGGAGAAGGGAGGAGGAGACCCCCGGCGTATGCGAAGTAGAATGACAAAGACTATCGGATTGGTCGAGAATTGAGATGCCAAATCGCGGGCGTGAGGGGGAAGCGATTTGCGTGGGGGTTGGGGCAGGTAAAATAGGGCGGCGCGGCCGGTGGTAGTGGACTCCCACCCCTGTCCCCTCCCCGCAAGGGGGAGGGAGACCCTCACACTGATGCCGGCGTTTCGTCTCCCTCCCCATTCTTAGGGGGAGGGGACAGGGGGTGGGGGTCGGCTCGCACCGGCCTGTCGACACGCGCTCTACAAGGTGCGCGCGTAGCGCATGAATATCTGTTGGATTTCGTTCATCACAGCCTCGGACAGCTCGATATCTGCGGCAGCTATGTTGACCTTTAGCTGGTCCATGGTGGTGGCGCCGATGATCACCGAGGTCATGAACGGCTTGGTCAAGCAGAAGGCGATGGCCATCTGGTTGACGTCGAGCCCGTGCTTTTCGGCGAGCGCGATGTAAGCCCGGATCGCCGGCTCGGTGTACTGGTTGTTGCGGTAGGCGGAGCCGGCAATAGCGCCGCGCGTCCCCGCCGGCAGCACGCCGCCGAGGTACTTGCCGGAGATGGCGCCCGCCGCCAGCGGCGAATACGCGAGCAGCCCGACATCCTCGTGGAAGGCCAGTTCCGCCAGGTCCATGTCGTAGTAGCGGCGCAGGAAATTGTATTCGTTCTGAATGGTTTGCACCCGCGGCAGGCCGAGCTCCATCGACAGCTTCAGGTATTGCATGGTGCCCCAGGCGCTCTCGTTGGAGAGGCCGAAATGGAGGATCTTGCCCTCGCGCACCAGCTCGCCCATCACCTGCAGGACCTCGAGCATGTTGGGCAGCACGCTCTGTTTGTCCTGGAGATAGGGGTTGTAGTCCCACGAGCCCTCGAAGTGGTAGTGCCCGCGGCGCGGCCAGTGGATCTGGTAGAGGTCGATGCGGTCGGTCTGCAGGCGCCTGAGGCTGCCTTCTACCGCTTCGCGCACGCTCGGGCCATCGATGCCGCGACCGTTGCGCACCCATGGGCGGCCGCCGCCGGCGACCTTGCTGGCGAGGACGATCTGGTCGCGCTTGCCAGTCTTCTTGAACCAGGTGCCGATGATCTCCTCGGTCTTGCCGTAGGTCGAGGCATCGGGGGGCACGGCGTACATTTCGGCGGTGTCGAAGAAGTTGATGCCGTGCTCGATGGCGTAATCCATCTGCGCGTGGCCCTCGGCCTCGGTGTTCTGCTTGCCCCAGGTCATGGTGCCCAAGCAGATTTCGGACACCGAGATGTCGGTGCGGCCAAGTGTCTTCATCTTCATCGGAAAAGCCCCTCGAATGCGGCGCGCACCCTAAGTGGCGATACCGGCTGAGACAATCCCTCCGATGGTTCGAGCCGAGGTTGCGCCGGGGGCGAGGATCGGAGAGATTGCGCGCGACACTTCAAGGATATTGCCCGTGCCCAAGCTGACGCAGCTGCTCGCCGCCCTTTGCCTCGTACTAGGCGGTTTATCTGCTGGCCCGGCGCAGGCGCAATTCGACCCCGACATCGCGCGGCTGGGCAAGATGAGCCTCAAGGAACTGGCGGAGTTCGTCGGTGCCGTTACCCGCTCGGTCGGGCAGGACACGATCAAGCTGCAGCCGGCGGCGCAGAGCAATGACTGCGCCGAGCTGATCCGGGCAGCGAACTCGTTTGCGCTGGGCTATCGCCTGCTGGACGAGGCGGACGCGGCGCTGATCGGCAAGCCGGCAAAGGACGTGCTGGTGCTGAAGTCGCATATCGTGCAGTCGCGGGTCATCACCTTTGCCGCCCGGGTCCGCGCCGAGGAGTGGCTGAGCCGCCGCTGCGTCGGCTTTCAGATGCCGGCCGACAAGGCGAGCGAGCCGCGCTATGCGGTGCCGGTGAAGATCCGGACCGCCGAATATACCGAGGCGGTGATCGAGGCGCGGGACGCCGCCGAAGCCAACCTCGCGGCGGCAGTGGCGGCCGGAATCAGCCGCAAGTGCCCACAGGTGATCTCGGCCATGCAGTCGATCCAACTGTTCGTGCCCTATCTCGAGAAACTGGGCAAGGACGTGGCCAAGCGCCCGGAAGCGCTGGGTCCGCGCGCCAGCCGGCGTGGTCTCGAAGTGGCACGCAGTCAGCTGGTCGCTGCCGGCAACAAGCTCTATCGCGAACTCGGGGTGGGGTGCCGGGCCACGGCCCCGGCCGAGGCGGAAGCCCCCTCGGACGGTGCGGCTCCGCCCGCCGGAGAAGACGCGCCGCCCGCCGCGCAGTAGGGCATCCGCACCGCTGGTCAAAAAACTGTCACGCTGATCGCTTTTTGCCTTGAGGTAAGCCGGATCACCCCCTATATACCCCCTGCGTCGGCGGCGATGGTCGCACTCGAAAGACGCAAAAAGCCAAGGCTTTGATATCTGACGCGGGGTGGAGCAGCCCGGTAGCTCGTCAGGCTCATAACCTGAAGGTCACAGGTTCAAATCCTGTCCCCGCAACCAAAGCTTGGCATTGGAAAACCCCGCGAAAGCGGGGTTTTTCGTTTTGGGCCGTACAAGTCGGCAGGGGAACAGCGGATCCGCTCAAGCTCCGGCCTGGCGGCTGCTTCCAGCCACATCGCGACCGCTACTGCGCCGGGGTCGGGATGGCCGAGGGCGCGATCGCCGATATAGCTCGAGCGGCCGCGGCGCGGCTGCATCGCGGCGGTGCCGGCTGCTCCGTCGCGCGCTGCTTGTGCGGCTGCATCGAGCTGGTCGGCGATGATGCCGGTGGTCATCGCCGTGGCGGCGGGGATGACGGCGTCCAGCATGGTGCGGTCGCCAGCGTCGGCGCGCCGCCCAGGCGATGGCGGTGAGGAAGGTGCCACGATAGGCGCGCTCGACGATGAGGCCGCGCTGGCGCAGCAGCTGCAGCGAGGTTGGCGCGTACCAGTGTGTTCTGGCTGCCGAGCAAGGCCAGCCCGGGATGGAGGGCCGCGAGGCCCTCGAGCGACTGACGGACGATCGAAGGAATATCGTTGATGAGCTTCCTCATGGCCTCTCCTCCCGGAGCCCCGCGCCGGGGCGGCGCAGATTCATGCAGCACGACACTGGCGATGTCTGCACGATCGGGGTTCAGGAGGAAAGGGCCGAGAAGTTAGGCGGCAGCGGCCTGCTGGCGCTCCAGCGGGTAGCCATCCGCCTCGTAAAGGGCGCGGATGGCGTTGCCATCGAAGCGACGTCCGTCGACCTCGAGGAAGGTGCCGATCAGCCAGGCTGCGGGGCGGTCTTCCACGATGTACTGGATGGCCTCGGCGGCCGTCTTGAAGCGGCGATACTGCTCCCGGGCCGACTTGGCGTAGCGGCGGCTGGGATAGAGCTCGGCGGAGGCGGTGTAGCTGAAGTTTTCCAAGTCGTGTCCTTTCGGGGCGATGAGCCGCGGAGGCGGCCGGTGGGTTTGCGTTGCAGCGGGTAATCGCCGCTCCGGTAGAGGCGCGCCAAGGCGCTGCCGGCATAGACGCGGTCTCCGACCCGTAGGCGGGCGCCGCGCAGGCTGATGGGTGCAACTTCCTCAAAGGCGAAGCGCAAGGCGTGTGCCGCGACCCGGAAAGCCCGAGGGCCCTGGGCCGTGGCAGTTTGCCAGTCGCGACCGAGATAGAGCTCGGCGCGAGCCTGGTAGTTCAGATGTGTCATGTGTTCTCTTGTGGGCCGGTCATCGTCAGATGCGGGCCTCTCGTTGAACGCCTCAACCGAAACCGGGAGACGCGTGCCGAGCCTGCCTTGACGGTAGGCCCGGCGGATCGATCAGGCGAGCTGAAGGTTGGTCGCGGATAGCTTGCCGTCCCGGCCGCTCTCGAGGTCGTAGGTGACCTTCTGGCCTTCGGCCAGGCCCATGATGCCAGCTGCTTCCAGCGCGGTGGCGTGGACGAATGCGTCCTTGCTGCCATCGGCCGGAGCGATGAAGCCGAAGCCCTTGGTGGAGTTATAGAATTTCACGGTGCCATTGATCATGACGGTTTACTTTCGATTGTGAGGGGACGCCCGGCGGGCGAACGCACTCGTTCCTCCGGCGCAACACGCGCAGGGGGTCTAGACGTTCGCAATTCAGGGGAACCAAACAACCGGCAAGCCGGCAGATCAGAAGCCAAAGATGGCCGTAACGTATGGCGCCCATATAGGGATGAATTGCGCCGAGAACAAGGTGACGCCGGAATTAGGGTCGGACACGCTCACCGTGCTTCGGCCCGGCCAGCTGCGCACTATTTACTACTTTGATGCGGCACGGGCAGCGACAGCTTTATCAGGGGCGGCGCTGTCCTTGATCAGTATCGCCCCGCCGCTCTCCGTACGAAATCGTACACAGTCTTGCTTAAATGCAGGTTGGCTACGGGCTTAGATCATTGTAATTAACTGCAATGCTGAGTATTCATATGTGCGGCATGAGCGTGCATCTAAGCTTTGAGATGAAGTATTTGTACGAAACCGTACGCCCGATACTTGCGATCCGGAGGCTTTCGTGGCGACGAAGGACGAGAAGCTCTCACTCAATGCCCTAATCGCCATGGTTGTCGGGTCGATGGTAGGGGCAGGGATTTTCAACCTGCCCGGCCGCTTCGGCGCGGCCACCGGTCCATTTGGGGCGATCATCGCCTGGGCGATCGCCGGAACCGGCATGTACATGCTGGCGCGCGTCTTCCAGACGCTGGCCGAGAAACGCCCCGACATCGACTCCGGCGTGTTCGCCTACGCCAAGGCCGGCTTCGGCGACTACATGGGGTTCCTGTCGGCCTTCGGCTACTGGCTCGGCAGTTGCCTTGGCAACGTCTTCTACTGGGTGCTGATCGGTTCGACGCTCGGCCGGTTCTTTCCCGAGATTTTCGGCGATGGCAGCAGCATCATCGCGATCATCGTTTCGCTGGTCGGCATCTGGGCCTTCCATTTCATGATCCTGCGCGGCGTCCAGCAGGCCGCCTTCATAAACACCGTCGTCACCATCGCCAAGCTGGTGCCGCTGGTGGTGGCGCTGCTGATCATGATCTTCGTGTTCAACTACCAGCAGTTTTCCGAGAACTTCTTCGGCGGCGCGGACATGCCGGAGAAATCCCTGGTCGACCAGGTGCGCGACACCATGCTGATCACCGTGTTCGTGTTCCTCGGCATCGAGGGGGCCAGCGTTTACTCCCGCTTCGCCAAGAAGCGCGCCGACGTCGGCACCGCCACGATCCTCGGGTTTGTCGGCGTCACCGGCCTGATGGTCGCGATCACGCTCTTGCCCTATGCCGCCATGCCGCAATCGACGATTGCCGGCCTGCAGCAGCCCTCGCTCGCCGGCACGCTGGAAGAGATCGTCGGCCATTGGGGGGCCGTGTTCATTTCCATCGGCGTGCTGATCTCGGTGCTCGGCGCCTATCTCGCCTGGTCGCTGATCTGCGCCGAAGTGCTGTTCGCGGCCGCCAAGTCCAAGGACATGCCCAAGCTGTTCGCGGCCGAGAACGCCGACAAGGTGCCGGCCAACGCGCTGTGGCTCACCAATATCGTCGTCTCGCTGTTCGTGATCTCGACCTATTTCTCGCAGGATGCCTTCAACTTCATGCTCGACATGACGAGCGTGACGGCGCTGCTGCCCTACCTGCTGGTGGCGGGCTATGGCGTGCTCATCGCCCGGCGTGGCGAGGGCTACGAGGCCAATTCGAAAGAGCGCGGATGGGACCAGGTCGTTGCCTGGATCGCGGTGATCTACACACTCGTCATGTTCGTAGCGGCCGGGCTCAAATACGTGCTGCTGCTGGCGGTGCTGCTGGTGCCGGGCACCGTGCTCTACTTCTGGGCGCGGCGCGAACAGAAGCTCAGGCTCTTCACCCCCGTCGAGCTCGTCGTCTTCGGCGTCACCCTCATCGCAGGCGCCGTCGGGGCGTGGGGCCTGCTGACCGGCACCATCACACCATGATCCTCGAAAGGTCCACGGCTATGAGCACCGAAACCTCCTTCGGCGTCCACTCCGAAGTCGGCCAGCTGCGCAAGGTGATGGTCTGCGCGCCGGGGCGGGCGCACCAGCGGCTCACCCCCAGCAACTGCGACCAGCTGCTGTTCGACGACGTGCTTTGGGTGGATGTGGCCAAGCGCGACCATTTCGATTTCATCACCAAGCTCAGGGATCGCGGCGTCGACGTGGTCGAGATGCACAATGCGCTGGCCGAGACGGTGGCCATTCCCGAGGCGAAGAAGTGGATCCTCGACAACCAGGTGGTGCCGAACCAGGTGGGGCTCGGCCTTGTGGACGAAGTGCGCTCCTACCTCGACGGGCTGTCCCACCGCGAGCTGGCGGAGACGCTGATCGGCGGGCTCTCGACCGAGGAGTTCCCGGACACGCATGGCGGGGAAACGATGGCACTGGTGCGCGATGCCGCGGGAGTCAACGAGTACCTGCTCCCGCCACTGCCCAACACGCTCTACACCCGCGACACTACCTGCTGGATCTATGGCGGGGTGACGCTCAATCCGCTGTACTGGCCGGCGCGGCACGAGGAGACGATCCTCACCGCCTCGATCTACAAGTTCCACTCCGATTTCGCCGGCAAGGTGAATGTCTGGTGGGGCGATCCGACCGAGGATTGGGGGCTCGCGACGCTCGAAGGCGGCGACGTGATGCCGATCGGCAAGGGCAACGTGCTCATCGGCATGAGCGAGCGCACCTCGCGCCAGGCGATAAGCCAGCTCGCAGCGAAGCTGTTCGAAAGGGGCGCGGCCCAGCGGGTGATCATCGCGGCGATGCCCAAGCTCCGCGCCGCGATGCACCTCGACACGGTGTTCACCTTCGCCGATCGCGACTGCGTGCTGATCTACCCCGATATCGTCAACCCGATCGAATGCTTCTCTTATCGGCCGGACGGCAAGGGCGGGCTCGAGCTCAGTAAGGACAAGGGGCTGATCGAAACTGTGTCCGAGGCATTGGGCATCAAGAAGATGCGCGTCGTTGAGACCGGCGGCAACGCCTACATGCGCGAGCGCACGCAATGGGATAGCGGCGCCAACCTCGTCTGCGCCTCGCCTGGCGTGGTGTTCGCCTATGACCGCAACACTTACACGAACACGCTCCTCAGGCGCGAAGGCATCGAGGTGATCACCATCTCGGGGGCCGAGCTTGGGCGCGGCCGCGGCGGCGGGCATTGCATGACCTGCCCGATCTCGCGCGACGCGGTCGACTTCTAGGCAGAAGAGACCGAGATGCAGAGCATTTCTCTCGAGCAAGCGTCGGAGGCCTATCGGGCAGCGATGCATCAGGCGGTGCGGAAATATGCGCTGGTCTACATCGCCGAGGGCATGCTGCTGATCATCGCCGGGCTATTGGCTGTGCTCTATCCGCTGTTCGCCGGGGCGGCCGTCGCCGTGCCGCTCGGCTGGCTGCTGATCTCGGCGGCCGTGCTGCAGGGGATCGCGCTGTTCGGCACGCGGCAGATGCCGCATTTCAGCATGCAGTTGCTTTCGATCGTCATCGCGCTGCTGGTCGGCTTCCTGCTGCTGCGCAACCCGCAGCAGGCGCGGGAGGTGATCACGCTGCTGGTGATCGTGTTCCTGATGGTGCAGGGCGTCGCCCGGCTGACCTTCGGCCTCACCATCCGGCCGTTCGAGAACTGGCTGTGGGTGGTGCTCAGCGGGGTGCTCGGGGTCGCGCTGTCGCTGCTGCTCATCGCCAGCCTGCCGGAGCCGCCGGTCTGGGTCATCGCCCTGTTCGTCGGGCTCGAACTGATCGGGGAAGGGGGCGCCATCCTGGCACTCGCCTGGAAAGTGGTGGTGCCCGGGGGCGCCGAACCCTCAACGCCCTCCATGTGACCAATAGGAGATGCAGATGACCTCGAACTTCTGGGAATTCCTCTGGCTGATCGCGATCAGTTTCTTCCTTCTGTCCTACCTGATGGTGCTGGTGCGCATCGTCGTCGACCTGTTCCGCGACAACACCATGGGCGGCTTCGCCAAGGCGCTGTGGATCATCGCCCTGCTGGTGGTGCCGCTGCTGACGGCGCTGGTCTACATCATCGCGCGGGGTCGCGGCATGGCGCAGCGGCAGATCGCCGATGAGCAGCGGCTCAAGTCGCAGGCCGATGCCTATATCCGCGAGGTCGCCAATACCTCGCCGGCCGACCAGATCGCGCGGGCCCGGTCGCTGCTGCGCGAAGGCGCGATCACCGAGGCCGAGTTCGCCGAGCTCAAGGCGGCAGCGCTGGCGCACTGACTGTGGTCGACTCGACATCCGGCTCCGAAGCGGCGTCAGGGCCGCCCGGAGCGGAGCAGGACCCGATCCAGGCGACGCTCGCGGAGATGATCGCCAAGCTCCGCAAGGTGGCGGCGGAGCCGGATGCGCAGATCACCTGCGACGGGCTGATCGAGCTGATCGGCATCCACTCGCATGCCCTGGCGCTGCTGGTGTTCTCGCTGCTAAACCTCTTGCCCGCCCCGCCCGGCTACAACTTCGTCGTGTCGCTGGTGATCCTGGCCTTCGCCATCCTGATGCTGCTGCACAAGCCGATCTACCTGTGGCGCTGGTTCGGGGAACGGAAGCTGCCACTGAAGCCGCTGCTCAAGCTGATGGACATCCTGGCGCGCATCGCCGATGGCTTGGGCAAGATCTCATCGCCGCGGCTGTTGGTGCTGTCGAGCCGGCCCGTGCTGCCGGTGCTCGGGCTGTTCAACGTGCTCATGGCAGTGGTGATGCTGCCGCCGATCCCGTTCTGCAACATGCTGCCGTCGCTGGCGGTGGCGATGATCAGCGCAGGCATCCTCAACCGCGACGGCTGGCTGATTCTCGGCGGCATCCTCGTCGGCATATTGGGGGTGATCGCCGTCATCATCGCCATCTGGGCGATTATCGTGGTGTTCTGGGCGATCGATACGGTGGTCTAGCGCGCCGGGATGGCAGCGTTCGGCGCGGCGGGGCGCGGCCAGATCACGCCGCGAAAGTACGGTGTGTCGAGCCCTGGAAATGGGCTTCCATCGCGGCGATGGCGCCGGGGATGTCGTGCTGTTCCAGGGCGGCGATGACGCGCATGTGCTCATCCACCGTATCGACGAGATAGCCGCGGAAACCTGGGCGGCGGTGGACGCGCTGCGCCATGCGGATATTCTCCTGCAGGCGCTCATGCGTGTCGAGGATGGCGCGGTTGCCGAGTGAGGCGACGATCTCGCGGTGCATGCGCATGTCGAGTTCGAGGAACGGTGTGTGCGCCGTCTCGAACGGGCTGCCGTCGGTCAGGCTGGTGCGGCACTTCTCGTGGTTGGCTCGCATCTCGGCCAGCCAGGCGTCCGAGACGGTGTCGCCAAAACTCTTCAGCGCAAAGATCTCGATCATGATGCGGAACTGGTAGTTCTCGCGGATGAACGCCACCTCCGGGTAGACGATCTTGATGCCGGCGCGCGGCTTGATCTCGACGAGCCCGAATTCCTCCAGCAGCACCAGCGTTTCGCGCAGCGGCGAAAGCGACAGGCCGAGCAGGTCGCAGAGCTCGGATTGGGTCACCACCATGCCGGCTTCGAGCGTGCCGTCATGCATCGCCTTGCGGAAGCGGCGGTAACCTTCGTTGTCGTTGCGGACGTCAGACATTTTCACCGGTGAATTGGTCGAGAGGTGTTTTCGCACTTTAGTATATCAACTGGCAATTTGGAAATCTCAGCAAAACGCCAGAGAACACAGCTTTCTGCGGGGCTTGCGAGCGATCAAATGCGCGCCAATGGGCGGCCTATCCCGCTTTTGCGGCGCTCCGGTGCCTTGACTTGAGATATCATTGCCGCTCATTAATATCTCAACGGAGGGATCGTATGAAGCTGGTGATGACGTCGAGCCGCTTGGGCGGGGGCTGCTAGGTGGCCGCGGTCGAGCTGAAGAATGTCCGGAAGTCCTTCGGGACGGTCGACGTCATCAAGGGCGTGGACCTCAACATCGACAAGGGCGAGTTCGTCGTCTTCGTCGGAGCCTCTGGCTCGGGCAAGTCGACCCTGTTGCGGATGATCGCCGGGCTCGAGACGGTGAGCGATGGCGACATCCTCATCGACGGCAAGGACGTCACCTTCGCCGAGCCGTCGGAACGCGGCATCGCGATGGTGTTCCAGTCCTACGCGCTCTACCCGCACATGAACGTCTACGACAACATCGCCTTCAACCTGAAGCTGGCGCGCTTCGGCAAGGACGAGATCGACAAGCGGGTCAAGGAGGCGGCGCGGATTCTGCGGCTGAACGAGCTGCTGAGCCGGTCGCCGGCGCAGTTGTCGGGTGGGCAGCGGCAGCGTGTCGCCATCGGCCGCGCCATCGTGCGGAACCCGAAAGTGTTCCTGTTCGACGAGCCGCTGTCGAACCTCGATGCGGCGCTTCGCGTGCAGATGCGGCTCGAGATCGAGCGGCTGCACCGCGAGCTCGGCACCACGATGATCTACGTCACGCACGACCAGGTCGAGGCGATGACCCTCGCCGACCGGATCGTGGCACTCGACAATGGCCGCATCCAGCAGGTGGGGCCGCCGCTCGATCTCTATGCGCGGCCGAACAACCTGTTCGTCGCCGGCTTCATCGGTTCGCCCAAGATGAACCTGCTGCCGGCCAAGGTGCTGAGCAGCACGGACGGAAGGGCGACGATGGGGCTCGATGCCAGCAGCGGGACGCGGCTCGATCTCGCGGCGCGCGGCGCCAGTGTCGGCGACGCGGTGACGCTCGGGGTGCGGCCGGAGACGCTGGAAGTGGTGCCCGCGGGCGCCGCCGTTCCGGCCGGGCTCACGGCGCTGCCGGCCAAGGTCGAGTCGGTCGAGCGGCTCGGCAACATCACTTACGCCTATCTCGATGGGGGAACGCCGGAGGTGATCACCGTGCAGGTGATGGGCCATTCCGACCTCGAGCCGGGGCAGGAGGTCCAGGTCGGGCTCAGGGCCGACCAGGTGCACGTCTTCGACGCAGCGGGCGCCGTCATGGCGTCGGCGGTCGGCAGATAAACCGGCGTAAAGGCCGGAAAACAGGAGGAGAGACTAATGCTTCGTACAAGGACCGCCGCGCTTGCCGGCGGCATGGCGCTGAGCCTTATGGCCGGCGCTGCGATGGCCCAGGATGCGGTGACGCTGAACGTCTGGTCGGACACGCCGCGCCTGACCATGTTCGATCTCTACGATAAGACGCACGACAACGTGACGCTCAACGTCACCACAGTCGCGCCGGCCGACCTGATCGCCAAGATCCAGCTGGCCTTGCAGGCGAAGAGCGAGATCCCCGACGTGATCTTCATGTCGGATATCGGCTACACCGCGCAGCTCTCGACCCGCCGCTCGAACTACCTGCTCGACCTCACCGACAAGGTGCCGCAGGCGCTGCAGGATGAGTTCTACCCGAACGGCAACTCGCCCTGCCATGTGAACGGCAAGCTGCTGTGCATGCGCAATGACTTGGCGCACATGATCGTCTGGTACGACAAGCCGGCGATGGAAGCGCTCGGCAAGGCCGTGCCCACGACCTGGGAAGAGTTCCAGAAGCTCGGCGAAGAACTGGCGCCGCAGGGCCTCAGCCTCGGCACTGGCGTCGAAGCGTTCCCGCTCTACGCCATGCTGGTCTCCGATGGCTGCGACATGGTGATGCCGGTCGAAGGCAAGGAAGATACGGTCAAGATCGACCTCACCACCGAGAAGTGCCTGAAGCCCGCCAAGATGGTCGACGCGATGCTGGCCAATGGCAGCCTGACCAAGGTCGGGCCGTTCGAGCCGGATTTCGTGGCGCTCGCCAAGGGCGGCAAGATCCCGCTGATGATCGGGCCGACCTGGTTCGGCGAGTACGTGATCAAGCCGACCTACGAGTGGCCGGCCGGCAAGCTCGCCGCGGCGCTGCCGCTGAAGTGGGACGACCAGAGCCAGCCGCTCACCTGGAGCTGGGGTGGCGGCACCTACGGCGCTTGGAAGGACACGGCACATCCGGCCGAGGCAGTTGACCTCGTGACCTGGATGTCGACCGACGTCGCCAACCAGACCGCCGCCGTGACGCTGCCGGGGCACCGGCCGTCGGCCGAGGCTTGGGGCGCGCGCCTCGCCAGCGACGCCTACTATGCCGATCCGAACGTCTTCAAGGTGGAAGCCGACGCAGCGGCGTTCAGCCACCCGGGCTATGTCAGCCTGCGCTTCAGCGTGAGCGACGCGATCGCCAAGGTGGTGGTGCAGCCGCTCGCCAGCGGCGGCACGGTCGAGGGTGCCCTGCCGGCGCTGCAGATCGAGCTCACCAACCTCGCCAAGCTCAACGGCTATCAGGTCGAGTAACCGACAGACCGGCCGGACGCCACGTGCGTCCGGCCGACCAGTCCAGGGGCATAAATGACCGCAACGGCAATGGCATCGGACGGGGGGGCGGCGGCGAGCGATCGCGCCCAAAAGGCAAAGCAGAAGGCACGGCGCGACACGCGCATGTCGTATCTGCTGCTGGCGCCCTATCTCATCCTCTTGCTGATGTTCGGGCTGTTCCCGATCGCCTATGCGTTCGGGCTGAGCTTCTTCGACACCATCGAAATGGTGTTCTGGGGGCTGACCAACTACCAGTTCGTGTTCGACGATTTCCGCGTGCCGGCGAGCGTCGTCAACGTCCTCACCTTCGTCGCCATCTGGGTGACGCTGACGGTGACCGGCGTCGCCGTGCTGTCGTTGATGCTGGACAGCATCAACAGGAAGACCGCCAACACGCTGCGGACGATCTATTTTCTTCCCGGCGCGGTGACCTCTTCGGCCATCGTGGTGCTGTGGCTGTTCGTGCTCGACCCCTCGGTCAGCCCGTTCCAGCCGGTGCTGCATGGGCTGGGCTGGGGGACGCGTGCCGATGTGATTTCAGGTATCGGGCTCGCCGGCGTGTTCGCCATCATGGCGTATTTCTCGGCTTCCGGTGGTTGGATCGTGGTGTTCGGCGGGGCGCTGTCGAGCCTTCCCACCGAGGTGATGGAAGCGGCGCGCATCGATGGGGCCAACCGGTTCCAGCTGGCGACGCGGATCAAGCTGCCGATGATCTGGCGCTCGCTGGTGCTGATGGGAATCCTGTCACTGGCCGGTGGTTTGCAGCTGTTCGTCGAGCCGCAGCTGATGGGGTTGGCCGGGCCGCAGTTTGCGCAGAACGACTGGTCGCTGAACCAGATGGCGTTCCAGTACGCGTTCCGGATGGGCGATTTCGGGGCCTCGGCGGCGCTCAGCACGCTGCTCGTCGGCTCGTCGATCGTCATCGCGCTGGTGATCGTCTTCGCCACCAAATTCTACAAGATCGATTGAGGGCACGATGAGCACCAGAACCGCACCGATGCGCCTCAACCTCGGCCGCTTCGTCGTATTCGCGACGCTGGCCTTTGCGGTGTGCTTCTACGGCATTCCGCTGCTCTGGCTGTTCATCGCGGGGACGCGGTCGGAGGCGTCGCTATTGACCGATCCGCCGTTTGCGCTCGGCACCTGGGAGGCGTTCAGCCGAACCTGGAGCAACCTCACTACCTACAACAACTTCCAGATTCTCACCTGGGCCGGCAACTCGCTGATCTACTCGGTGGGCGGGGTGCTGCTGTCGCTGATCGCCTCGATCCCGGGTGGCTATGCGCTGGCGCAGTCGGAGTTTCCGGGCCGGAAGCTGATCCTGACGCTGACGCTGATCGCGATGATCACGCCGTCGACCGCAGTGGTGCTGCCGATCTTCCTCGAGATGAACCTCCTGGGGCTCAACAACACCTATGCCGGCCTGATCCTCGCCTCGGGGTTCTTCCCGTTCGGCGTCTATCTCACCTATGTCTATTTCTCGACCTCGCTGCCCAAGGGCGTGATGGATTCCGCCCGGGTCGACGGGGCCAACCGGTTCCAGCTGTTCACCCGCATCGCGCTGCCGCTGGCCCGGCCGATCATCGCGCTCGTGGCGTTCTTCAGCTTCCTCGCCATCTGGTCGAACTACTTCCTCGCCTTTGTGCTGCTCAGCGACGACAAGCTCTACAATTTGCCGGTGGGGCTGACGGCGCTGGTCTCTGGCTCCGGGGCGCTCAGCAACCTGCCGTCCAATGATGTGCCGATCAAGAAGCCGGAGGTGGTGCTCGCCGCCATCCTCGTGGTGCTGCCGGTGCTGCTGATTTTCATGGCCGCGCAGCGGTTCGTGCGCTCCGGCATGCTGTCGGGCGCGGAAAAGGGTTAGGCGGCCCGCTCGGCTGCCAATGATCTTACTTGTGGAGGATTGAATGAAGATCACGGGGTTCACGGCTTGGCTGGTCGAGCACGAGCCAGGGCCGAAGTTCATCTGGCGCGACGGGATTCCCGGCTCGCACGGTGACATCCCGCGCGGCACGAAACCCCACAAGGCGGTGATCCGGATGGAGACCGACAGCGGGCTCTACGGGGCCACCGAAATGAACCGCGGCGAGGCAGTGGTCGACCTGGTGCGCCGGCGCTTCCACGAGTTCATCGGCGAGAACCCGCTGCTGACCGAGCGGATGTGGCGGCTGATCTGGGAGATCGACCGGATCGAGGAAATCCACATGCGCTCGCTCGGCATGCTCGACATGCTGTGCTGGGACGTCAAATCGCAGCACGCCAAGATGCCGATCTACCAGATGCTGGGCGGCGACGACCGGGTGGTGCCGGCCTATGCCTCGACGGTTACCTGGCCGACGATGGATGAGTACGAGCGCTACATCAAGATGAGCCGCGACGTCGGCTTCAAGGCGTTCAAGCTGCACGCCTGGGGCGGGCCGGTGAAGCGCGACATTGAGCTGTGCAAGAACCTCCGCAAGTGGGTCGGCCCGGATGCGGACCTGATGTTCGACGGTTCGGCCGGCTGGGACTATGTCAACGCGCTGGAGTTCGGCAAGGCGATCCAGGACCTCGGCTTCCTCTGGTACGAGGAGCCGATGCGCGAGTTCCACCTCGGCAGCTACACCAAGCTCTGCGAGAAGCTCGATATCCCGATCCTCGCCGCCGAAACCTCGGATGGCGTGCACGGCAACATGGCGACCTGGATCGAGAACAAGGCACTCGACATGACGCGCGTCTCGACCTTCTACAAGGGCGGCTTCACCGGCTCGATGAAGGTGGCGCATCTCTCGGAAAGCCACGGCATGCGGGCCCAGGTGCACGGCATGGGGCTCGAGAACGCGCAGATCTGCGCCGCCATCTCGAACAACGACTATTACGAGCAGCTCGTGATGAACGAGGAGCAGATCATGGGTCTCGACAAGCTCGGCCCGCTCGCCATCGTCGATGGCAACCTGACGGTCAGCGACGAGCCGGGCATCGGTTACCAGTTCGACTGGAACGAACTCGATGCCACGGCCCTTACGAAGGTCGAAGTGACCGAACGATTGACGCCAATCGGCAGTCAGGTACCATGGCACTGATATATCAGATTATATAACTGAGCTATCATGAGGGAGGAATAAGATGACGACGAGCTTTGACCGACGTTCAGTACTGAAGATGGGCGGTGGCCTGTTGGCCGCCTCCGCGTTCCTGCCGAGCCACGCCCTCGCGCAATCGACGGCGATCAACTACTGGCACACCTTCACCAGCCAGTCGGAAGCCGCCGGGCTGCAGGCGGTGCTCGACCTGTTCAAGGCCGCGCACCCCGACATCGCGGTAACGCCCGAGAACATCCCCAACCCCGAGTTCATGGCCAAGATCACGGCGGCCGTGGTCGGCGGCAGCCGCCCGAACGTGACGATGGTTTCGTCCGAGCGGTTCGAGGACCTGCTCGCGATGGGCGCGCTGATCGACATGACGGACCGCATCGCCGGTTGGGAGCGGCGCGGCGACTTCGACGACAAGCGCTTCGCCTCGATCACCAAGGACGGCAAGAGCTACGGCGTGCCGGGCTTCACGTTCGTCGACTGGGGCTACTATCGCAAGGACTGGTTCGATGAAGCCGGCCTTGCGGCACCGACCACCTATGACGAGTTCCGCGATGCGGCGATCAAGCTGACCGACGCGTCCAAGGGCCGCTATGGCTTTGGCTTGCGCGGCGGACCCGGCGGCCAGAATTTCGTGGTCAACGTCATCGAAGCGTTCGGCTCGCCGGTGAAGCACGAGGACGGCTCGATCGGCCTCGACCGCGACATTGTCGTCAAGGCGCTCGACTGGTATTCGGGGCTCCTGGTCAAGGACAAGGCCGTGCCGCCGAGCGCGGCGAACGATGGCTTCCAGCAGATCATCTCCGGCTTCCAGACCGGGCAGACTGCGATGATCTGGCACCACACCGGCTCCTACCAGGACATCGCGTCCAAGCTGAAGCCGGGCGTCGAATTCGGCACGTTCGCGATGCCAGCCGGGCCTGCCACCCGCGTGGCACGCCTCGCCTACGCCTACAACTGCATCACCAAGGAGGAGGGTGCGGATGCGGCGTGGGAGTGGATCAAGTTCTGGGGCGAGCCGGATGCCGCCGTCGCCTTCCTCGAAAAGACCGGCTACATGCCGGCCTCGACCGTGGCGGCGCAGGACCAGCGCATCGTCGGCAACCCGATGTACAAGGCCGCGGCGGATACGCTGGGCTTCGGCATTCCGCAGCCGAGCTTCCCGGGTGCGGGCGGCTGGGCGCAGAACACCGTGCTGCCGGCACTGCAGCAGATCCTGATCGGCCAGGCGACGCCCGAGCAGGCTGCAGACCAGATCGTCGAAGGCCTGGCAGCGGCCATCGCCTGATGCTTCGGGCGGCCGGTGCACCCGGCCGCCCGTCTCCCCGACCCGATCAAGCCTGGAAGCGCTCCAAGGAGCCTTGATGAGCCGAGGCCATGCCATGGCTACCCTGCCGCCGCCGCGCTCCATCTGGGACGCGATCAATCCAATGCGCCTGCTCGGCGAGCTCTCCGAGACGCGCTACTGGATGTATCTGCTGCTGCTGCCGAGCGCGCTGCTGATCACCGCGATCGTGCTGTTCCCTACCGTCTACGGCTTCCAGCTCAGCTTCACGGAGATGCGGCTCAACCGGCCGGCCGGCAACGGCACGTTCGTGGGGCTCAAGCACTACCAGCGGATGCTGGCCGACCCGATCTTCTGGCTGTCGCTGCGCAATACCGCCGTGTGGGTGACCTTCTCGATCGTCATCGAATTCGTCGTCGGCCTCGTCGCCGCGCTGGCGCTTAACCGCAACCTGCCGGGCGGCAAGATTTTCGCAGTGCTCATCCTCGTGCCCTACTTCCTGCCCAACGTGGTGGCGGGCAACATGTGGGCGCTGATGCTCGACAGCCGTGTCGGCGTCATCAACGACATCCTCGTCAATATCGGGCTGCTCGACAGCTACAAGGCGTGGTTCGCCGATCCGAACACGGCGATGGCGACCGCGATCTTCGTCGAGGCCTGGCACAGTTTCCCGTTCTTCACGCTGCTGATCATGGCGGGGCTCAAAGGTATCCCGACCGATCTCTACAAGGCGGCCGATATCGACGGGGCAGGGGCGTTCGCACAGTTGCGGCTGATCACGCTGCCGATGCTGCGCACCATCATTGCCGCGGCGGTGATCCTGCGCGTCATCGGCCTCGTCAACTCACCGGACTTGCTGCTGATCCTGACGCAGGGCGGGCCCGGACGGTCGACGCAAGTACTTTCGCTCTATGCGTTCCAGAACGCTTATTCGGATTTCAACTTCGGCTACGCGGGCGCGCTGTCGGTGGTGATGTTCGTCTTACTGATGCTGTTCGCCTGGGCCTATATCCGGCTCAGCAAGGTCAACCAGGATTAGCGCCATGGCCCAGACCCGCACCAGCTCCAACCTTACCTGGAACATCCTCAGCTACGCCGTGCTGGTCGTCCTCGCGCTGCTCAGTATCGGCCCGCTGCTGTGGATGCTGCTGACCTCGTTCAAGGTCGACGACGACATCGTTACCCGCACGATGGTGTATTTCCCCACCCGCTTCACGCTCGAGAACTACATCAAGCTGTGGAACCAGTCGGGCTATCCGGTCCTCGTGATCAACAGCCTCGTCACCACCACGCTGACGGTAGCGATCTGCCTGTTCACCGGGACCATCGCCTCATACGCCTTCTCGCGCTTCAACTTCCCGGGCCGCACGCCGCTGATGCTGGGCTACCTCATCGTCCGCATGTTCCCCGCGGTGCTGATGATCATCCCGCTGTTCATCGTGATGCGGAATCTCGGGTTGTTCGACACCAGCCTCGGCCTCGCCGTCGCCTATACGAGCTTCCTGCTGCCGCTGTTCGTCTGGATGCTGAAGGGCTTCTTCGACGCGGCGCCCAGGGAGCTCGAGAGCGCGGCGCGCATCGACGGCTCGACCCGCATCGGGGCGATGTTCCGCATCGTCATCCCGATCGCCCGCAACGGACTGGTCGCCACCTGCGTGTTCGTCGCCATCGCGGCGTGGAACGAGTACCTGTTCGCGCTGATGCTGACTTCGAGCACCGGCTCGCGCACTTGGCCGGTCGGGTTGCAATTGATGGTCGGCGAGTTCCAGCTGCCCTGGGGCATGCTGGCTGCCGGCGGCATCATTTCCATCCTGCCGGTGATCGTTCTCTTCGCGCTGGTGCAACGCGTCATGGTCGCCGGCATCACCGCCGGCGCAGTCAAGGGTTAGCGGCAATGGCCACGTTATCGATCAAGGGCGTCCGCAAGAGCTTTGGCGCAGTCGAGGTGCTGAACAACATCGACATCGAGGTCGAAGACGGTGGCTTTCTGGTGCTGTTGGGGCCATCCGGCTGCGGGAAGTCGACGCTGCTGTCGATCATCGCCGGACTCGAGCCGAGTTCGGGCGGCGACATTGTCATCGGCGAGCGCAACGTCAACGACGTGCATCCCAAGGACCGCAACATCGCAATGGTGTTCCAGTCCTACGCGCTCTACCCGACCATGCCGGTGCGCCGGAACATCGGTTTTGGCCTCGAGATGCGGAAGGTCGGCCTCAAGGAGCGCGACGCCGCGGTGCAGCGCGCCGCCGAGTTGCTGCAGATCGAGCACCTGCTCGACCGGAAGCCCGGGCAACTGTCGGGCGGGCAGCGGCAGCGCGTCGCCATGGGCCGGGCCATCGTCCGCGATCCTGACCTGTTCCTGTTCGACGAGCCGCTGAGCAATCTCGATGCGAAGCTGCGGGTCGAGATGCGGACCGAGATCAAGCGGCTGCACGACCGGCTGGGGACCACCACGGTTTATGTCACGCATGACCAGGTCGAGGCGCTGACGCTCGGTACCAAGGTGGCGGTGATGAAGGGTGGGGTGATCCAGCAGCTCGCTGACCCCGAGACGATCTACGACCGGCCGGCCAACATGTTCGTCGCCGGCTTCATCGGCTCGCCGACCATGAATTTCCTGACGGGCACGCTGGAGCAGGGCGATGGCGGGTTGGTGCTGCGCCACGCCGCTGGCACGCTGGCGCTGGCCGGGCTGCAGCAGGACGTGGCGGCGTTCGTCGGGCGCGAGGTGACGGCCGGCATCCGGCCGGAGACGCTGAGCGCCGGGCAGGGCGCCGCGACGCTCGAGGGTATCGTCGATGTGGTTGAGCCCACCGGGCCGGACACGATGGTGATCGCCAGCATCGGCGGGCAGCTGATCACGGCGCGGCTCGGACCCAAGGACCGGCCGAAACCGGGTGAGACGCTGACGCTCAGCGTCGATACGGCGGCGATCAACCTCTTCGATCCTGTATCGGGCAACCGAATCTAGAGGCCACTGCGCTGTCGCCGCCCCCTCCACCGGCTTCGCCGGTCCCCCTCCCCCGCCACGCGGGGAGGATCAGCTGGCCCGGCGCTGTGCCAAGTAAATGTGGTCGCACGCCAGCACGGTTTCGCCGCGCTGGTTCAGCACGCGGACCTGCTCGGTGATGCGGCCGTGTTGCGGACGCTTGGGATCGGGGTCGAGCGCGGAGATGGTGAGTTCGGCGTGGATGGTGTCGCCGATAAACACCGGCTTCGGAAACCGCAACCGCTCGAAGCCGTAGGTGAAGGCGAGGGGGTTGATCTCGGTGGCGGTCAGGCCGATGCCGATGGCGAAGGTCATGGTGCCGTGGGCGATGCGCTGGCCGAACTCCGAGCCCTTCATGAACTCGGCGTCCATGTGGTGCGGGAAGAAATCGCCGGTGTGGCCGGCGTGGACGACGAAATCGGTCTCGGTGATGGTGCGGCCGGAGGTTTTGCGGACCTCGCCGATGGCGTAGTCCTCGAAGTGGCGCGGCCGCTCCATTAGAAACTCTCCCGGAACATGCGGTTCAGGTCGGCGACGATCGCCGCCGGCGCCTCGCGGCCGATGAGGCCGGCGTTGAGGCGTTTGCTGGCGGCATCCTGGAAGGCCATGTAGCCGGTGTGGCGCGGGCGGACATAGGCGGCTTCGAGGGTTTTGCGGGTGTTGCGGTAGAAGTTGCCTGTGGCGGCGTTGACGGCGTCATCCTCCCAGGCGGTGGCGTGGCCGGGTTGGCCGCCGGAGCTGGCATAGAGGCTGGCCTGTACTGGGCCTGAGGCGACCCAATAGGCGTAGTCCATGGCGGCGTCACGGCTCTGCGAGAAGGCGGAGACGGCGATACCGGTGCCGCCGAGGGCGGAGCCCGCGGCGTTGGGCAGCGGGATATCGGCGAAGGTCAGCGTGCGTTGGCGGAAGCCGGGGACGGCGTAGCTGACATAGCCGTAGCCGAGCGGCATCAGGGCGACTTTCGCATCCGGGCGGGCCATGGCCTCGGACGCGGCGATAGGGTCCATGGCGAAGTTCGAGGGCTCGAGGTGAAGGGCCACTTCGGCCAGCATCTCGATGGCCTGGATGCCTGCCGTCTGGTCGACCAGCTTGCCCTGCTCGACCGAGCAGGGGTGGCCGAGATTGGCGGTGAGGGTGAAGAAGCTCATCATCGAATGCGGCGGCAGCAGTGGGAAGACCACGTGGCCGGCCTTAGCCAGTGCGACGACGTCGTCCCAGCTCTTGGGCGCGTCGATCAGGTCGGCACGATAGGCCATGACCTGGGTGGCGGCGTCGATCGGGAAGGCCCACTGATGGCCGGCATACTCGTAGCTCGGGTAGGAACGGCCGACCGAGCCCTTGGCCAACGCCTCGCGCTCTGCCTCGCGGCCGGGCACGTCGAGCGGGGCGAGGCAGTTTTCGGCGACGACCTGGCCGACATGCGGGTGGTCGATGACGATCATGTCGTATCGCCGCGCCAGTTCCTCCACCGGAAAGGACTCGAAATCCTGGAGGCTCCGCTTGTCCCATTCGATGGCGACACCCGTCTTTTCGGCCCAGGCCTTCGCCGTCGCGACCATCGGGTCGTAGCCGCGCGGGTGGTTCCAGGTCATGCCCTTGAGGGTCGTCACAGTCCGAACTCCTTGCGGATCGCGGCGCTCTGTTCGCCGATCAAGGGCGCGGCGCGGTGGGTCTGGGTGCGCTTGCCGTCGATGCGGAGCGGCGAGCGGGTGGTGAGGATGGAGACGCCATCGTCGCGGGTGACGGTCTGCAGCATGTCGAGGGCCTTGAAGCCTTCGCTCTCCATGAGCTCGGGCCATTCGAGCACCTTGGCGCACCAGATATCGGCGGGCTCGAGCAGGTAGAGCCAGTGGGCGGTGGTGCGGGTCGCCAGCTCGCGGGAGATGATGGTCTTGATGGCGTCGCGCTCGCTAAACCAGCTCTTAGGATTGCCGGCATAGGGATCGAGCGCCGCGAGTTGCAGCAGGTCGCGGAGCTTGCCGAGCGGGGTCATGGCGAGGGCGAGCCAGCCGTCGGCGGTGGGGTAAACGCCGTAGGGGGCCGAGAGATAAGCGTGAGCGGAGCGGAACTCCGAGCGCTTGGGCTTGCGGCGGCCGTCGTTGAGATGGGTGGTCAGCACCTCGAACTGAAAATCGACCAGCGCTTCGAGCAGGCTCGTCTCGACATGTGCGCCTTGGCCGGTGCGGCCCTTTTGCACCAGCGCGGCGAGGATGCCCTGTGCTGCGGCGGCGCCGGCCAGCATGTCGCCGATGGCGAGACCGAAGGGTACTGGCCCCTGGTCGTGGTCGCCATTGAGCCACATGACGCCGGAGCGGGCCTGCGCTAGGAGGTCCTGGCCGGGGCGCTGCACCCACGGACCTTCTTCGCCATAACCTGTTATGGAGGCGTAGACGATGCCGGGGTTGATGAGCTTCACCGCCTCGTAGTCGAGGCCGAGGCGTTCGATGACTCCGGGGCGGAAGTTCTGCAGCATGACGTCGGCACGGGCGATGAGCTTGCGGAGAGCGGCGAGGTCGTCCGGGTTCTTCAGGTCGAGCGCCAGGCTTTCCTTGGACCGGTTGATGGCGTGGAAAATGGTGCTATCGCCGCCGATCTCGGTGTCCGAGAGATAGAGCCGCCGGCTGAGATCGCCACCGTCCGGCCGCTCGATCTTGATGACGCGCGCGCCGAGGTCCTGCAGGCGCAGCGAGGCGTAGGGGCCGGAGAGGAACTGGCAGAGATCGACGACGAGCACGCCGTCGAGGAGGAGGGTCATGGGGCGGCTTTCACTGGGGTGGCTGGTTTGGCGGCGGACTCGAAGGCGGCTTCGGCGAGCGCCATGGTGTGCCAGGCGTCCTCGACCGAGGTGACCAGCACTGCGTCCTCGCCGGCGGCGTAGCGCTGCAGGTTGCTCATGGTGCCGATGAACGCATGAGGGAACCAGTGGCCTTGCAGCGGCACCTGGGTCCAGTCTTCTCCACGGCGGGTGATCCAGAGTTCGTCGGGCTCGCCCTCGGGATATTTCAGCAGCACGCCCAGCTTCACCACGGCGGCGCCTTCGGTGCCTTCGAAGCGGAAACTGGCGTCCTGGAAGCGGCGTCCGAAATCGTGGTTGTGGTTGATCGAGAACACCACGCGCTGGTCCGGTGCGAAGTCGAACAACGCCGAAGTGCGCGTCTGGGCCAGGTCGGTCGAGGGGTGCCCGACGCTGCGGGCGTGGACGCCCACCGGGTTGCCCATGAGGGCACGGAGCGTGTCGAGATAGTGGATCGAGTGCACCGCGATCTCGACGCGTGGCATGCCCTTCAGGAACGGGAACAAATGCCAGGGGGTGAGGAGGTTGAGGTGAACCTCGACATCGATGAGCCGGCCGAGCCAGCCGCGCTCGAGCGCGTGGGCGACAGCCAGCATCTGCGGCGAGAACCGCCCCTGGAAGTTGACGGCGGCGACGAGGGATTTTTGCCTGCAGAGCTCGAGGATGGCGGTGGCTTCGGCGAGATCGCGGCCCATTGGCTTCTGCAGCAGTACCGTGGCGCCATCGGGGAGTTTCGGCAGCACGTCGAGATGTGCGCCGGGCGGCAGGGCGAGATCGTAGACCGCATTGGGCGTGGCGATGGCTTCGTCGAGCGTCGCGAAGGCTTGGGTCTCCCACTTCGCTGCCACCTGCTTGGCGCGATCGGCATCAAGGTCGAACACGCCGGCCACCGGAAAGTTGGCGAGCTTGTAGGCCGGCAGGTGGGCATCGGTGACGATGCCGCCGGCGCCAATGATGACGATAGGCCTGGGCGTGCTCGGCCGAGGCCAGCTCTGCCGGAGCTCTTCGACTGCGATGCTCAACGCAACTCCCTCAGCCGCTATTCGCGGCCTATTCTTCTGTGAATGAGCATTTCACATATGAGCCAGCGGGGCAACGCTGATATATCAGAGCCGGTAGAGGCGCTCGGCGTTGCGGTGGAAGAGTTTTGATTGTTCGTCGGGGCTGGCGGTGGCGACGATCTCCTTGGTCGCGGCGACCCAGCGGCCGAGGTCGGCGGTGAGGGTCAGCACCGGATAGTCGGAGCCCCAGACCACCCGGTCCCAGCCGAAACACTCGATGATGTGTTCGGCGAAGGGACGGAGATCGGCGGTGGTCCAGTCTGGGGCAGCGTACGCGACGATGCCCGAGATCTTGGCCGCGACATTGGGGAGCGCGGCGAGCGCCTTGATCTCGCGCCGCCACGGATCGAGCGCTCTGGCCGCGACGTCGGGCATGCCACAATGATCGAGCACGAATTGCACGCCGGGGCAGCTCTCGACAAGTTCACGACCCACTGGCAGTTGCTTGGACAGCACGCAGAGATCGAACGGCAGGTGCTTGTCGGCGAGGCGGCGGAGGTTGGCGCGGAACAGCTCGCCCTGACTCAGTTCACTGGGGGAGGTGTGAAGGATGCGGCGGAAGCCTTTCACGCCGCCCAGTGCGGACAGCCGATCGAGATAGGCAGGGAAATCGGGGCTCTCCGGTCGGCAGGCGGCGATGGCGCCGACGACGACCGGATGCACGTCGAGGGCGTGGCGCGTCTCGGCTTCCATATCGGCCTCGGCGACGTCCACCTCCATGTGCAGCGCGGCTTCAATGCCCAGCTTTTCCGCCTCGGCAGCGTAGGTTTCGGCCGGCCAGGCGCGGTTGAGCGAGCCCGCTCCGGCGAGCCACGGGTAGGTGAAGCGGTCCATGTGCACCAGATGCAGGTGGGTATCGACGATGCGCATGTTTGCCTCCCATTTACGTTTTCCGGACCATAGTCGCGCGCCGCAGGAGCGGCTATTACGCGTTCGTCGACAGCCGGTTACGGCCATGTCGTGATCGTGGATGCCGCAAAATCGCCTCATAGAAGCCGCCGTTTGACGGTTGCTTGGCATTGCGAATTAGGCGGGAGGTGTCCCGCCGTGGTGGGAGGGCTCCCATCGGGCACGGCGGATCGGCCGGAGTTCACCACAGCAACCGCTCGGGGCCACGAGCGGAGGTGCACTCACAGCGTCCGCCGAGGGCAGGGGTAGTCGGGACTGTTACAGCGGCGGGTAAGAATCGGTTTGGCCATGCTGGCCCTAGCGCCGCTCATGGTGCCGGGAGCCTCGGCGTTCGAGTTCTTTGGCATCAAGCTGTTCGAGGACCAGAGCGAGATCGACGCCGACGCGGTGATCGGCGATCCGCAGACTTTTACGGCGACGCTGGAAACGACGGCGACAGGCGATGTGGCGAGCGCCATACGCAACGCGTCGGCGCTGATCGCCGACCAGGGAGCGCCGGCTTCGGGCGCGGCGGGGCTTTTGGCCAAGGCGCGCAGCGACTACCGGCGGATGCTCGCGGCGCTCTACAATCAGGGTTATTACGGCGGCACCATCAGCATCCTGGTCGGCGGCGAGGAGGCGGCGAAACTGCCACCTGACACCGATCTGCCCGATCCGGTGGCGGTGGTGCTGAAGGTCGATGCCGGGCCGCTGTTCCGCTTCGGCAACGTCAATATCGTGCATCGCGCGCCAGTCGCCTCCGACGATGGCGACAGGGTCGAGGCGCCGGAGATCGCCGGTTTTGGCGCTGGACTGGTGGCTAGGGCGACTGTCGTGGCGCGGGCGGAGCAGTTGGCCGTGGAGGCATGGCGGCAGCAGGGTTATGCGGAGGCTGAAGTGGTCGACCGCAAGGTCGTGGCCGATCACGCGACCGACACGGTGGACGTGACGATCACCGTTGCGCCGGGTCGTCAGGCGACGGTCGGGGACATCGGAGTGAGCGGTACCAACCGCATGGACCCGGCGTTCGTGGCGCAGCAGACGGGGCTCAAGCCGGGCGACGACTACGACCCCGACGATATCGCCCGGGCCGAAAAGCGGCTGGCGCGGCTCGATGTGTTCCGTGCCATGCGGATCGAGGCGGCGGGCGCCATCGGCAATGATGGCGTGCTGCCGTTCAACGTGATTGTCGAGGAGCAGGCAGAGCGGCGGTTTGGCGTTGGCGCCACCTACTCGACCATCGACGGGCTCGGGCTCGAGGGCTTCCACCTGTGGCGCAACCTGTTCGGGCGGGCCGAGCGGCTGCGGCTCGACGCGAAGGTTGCAGGCATCAACTGGCCGATCGCCACCGAAGAGTTCGATTACGCTTTCGGCGGCACCTTCACCAGGCCCGGCTTCCTAAACCCGGACAACGACCTCGTCGCGGCGATTTCGGCCGAGCGCAGCGTGCTGCCGGCCTATACCGAGACCTCGGCGTCGGCGCGGGTGGGGATGACGCAATATCTCACCGACCAGCTGACGCTGGATGGTGCGGCCTATTACGAGCGCTCGCTGTTCGAGGATGATTTCGGCACGCGCAATTTCTCACTCGTGGGGCTGACCGGCGGGCTGATCTGGGATGCGCGGGACAACTCGTCTGACGCGACCGAGGGCTTTTACGTCAACGTGACGGCCGAGCCGTTCTACGAATTCTACTACGGCAACCCGGCGTTCCGGACGACGGCCGAGGTGCGCGGCTATCTCAATGTGATGGGCGACGGGCAACTGGTGCTGGCGGGGCGAGCCAAGGTCGGCGCGCTGGTCGGGCCGGCGCTCGACGAGATCCCACCGGACCGGCTGTTCTTCGCCGGCGGTGGCGGCTCGGTGCGCGGCTATGGCTTCAAGAGCATCGGCGTCGATGGGCCGGGCGATACGGTCACCGGCGGCAAGTACCTGGTCGAGGGCTCGCTCGAGGCGCGCTACAAGGTCACCAACGATATCGGCGTCGTCGCCTTCGTCGATGGCGGCTATGTCGCAGCGGACAGTCTGCCGGGGCTGGATCAGCTGCGGCTCGGTGTCGGTGCGGGCGTTCGTTACTACACCGGGCTCGGGCCGCTGCGGCTCGATGTGGCTGTGCCCCTCAACAAGCGCCCGGGCGATCCGGATTATGCGCTTTATGTCGGCATAGGACAGGCGTTTTGAGACGGGTCCTCGCCATCGGCATGATGCTCGGGTTCGGCGTGTTGGCCGCGATGCCGCTCGTGGCGCAGGACCAGGCGCAGATGACGGCCGAGCAGCAGAAGGACTGGTTCGTCGGCTTCGTCGAGGGGCAACTCTCGACGCCCGAGCGGCAGATCCACATCTCCAATATCGATGGAGTGCTGTCGTCGACCGCCTCGATCCGCGAAGTCACCATCTCCGACAAGGAGGGGGTGTGGCTGCGGGTCAACAATGCGGCCATCGACTGGGACCAGGGCGCGCTGTTCACCGGCCGGCTGCTGGTGCGCGCGCTGACGGCCGAGAGCATCGAGTACCTGCGCAACG
Organism: Devosia sp. P2_G7; assembly: GCF_056403495.1. Lineage (NCBI taxonomy): Bacteria > Pseudomonadati > Pseudomonadota > Alphaproteobacteria > Hyphomicrobiales > Devosiaceae > Devosia > Devosia sp. P2_G7. Next base: position 298,378 of record NZ_JBFUFI010000005.1, on the reverse strand, counting down.
CCGTGCCGAGCGGAACGGCCGATCCCAACCTGCCGGCGCCGGAAGCCGCGCCGCTGGCGATTCCGGAATTCCCGGTGGCCATCCAGCTCGACAAGCTGAGCGTGCCCAAGGTGACGTTCGGCGAGAACGTGTTCGGGCTTGGGTCCGAGATTTCGGTCGATGGCCGGTTCCGGCTCGAAGGCGGCTCGCTCGATACCGCGCTGAACATCGTCCGGCTCGATGGGCCGGGTGGGAAACTCGATGTGGCCGTGGCCTACAAGAAGGCCGAGAACAGCATCGATGTCGGCGTGACGCTGACCGAGCCGCCCAACGGCATTCTCGCCAACCTGCTCAACATCGAGGGCAGGCCGGAGATGGCGCTGGCGGTGAACGGCTCCGGTCCGGTCGCAGACCTGCGCACGACGATGACCCTCGATGCCGGCGGCAAGCGCGCGCTCGAGGGGCTGGCGACGATCGTGCAGAAGCCCGACGGTTTTGCGGTCGAAGCTGATCTAGGCGGGCCGATCGGTGTGCTGGTGGCGCCGGCCTATCAGGCGTTCTTCGGGGGGCAGACCTCGCTAAAGGCCTCGGCGCTGGTGCGCTCGGCGGGTGGGGTGGAGATTTCGGGGCTGAAGCTGAGCGGCGGGCAGCTGGGGCTTGAAGCCTCGGCGGCGACGACTGCGGATGGCTTTCTCAGCCGGCTGGACCTGTCGGCGGTGATCGCCGATCCCGGCGGTGCGCGTGTGATCCTGCCGGCGCCGGGAGCCGCGACGACGATCGAGAGCGCGACGGTGAAGGTGGATTTCGGCGGGGCCGGGAGCGACGACTGGTCGGCGGACCTTGTCGCCAAGGGCTTTGCCAATGGCGGATTGCAGGCGCGCGAGGTGGCGCTGCGCGGCAACGGTGTCGCCAGCAATCTCGAAGATCCGGCGGGCCGCCGGCTGACCTTCAATGCCGACGGCATGGTGTCGGGGATCGTCTCAAGCGATGCCGACGTGCAGGCGGCGCTGGGCGATAGCGCCGGGCTCGGCCTTGCCGGGCTGTGGAATGCCGGCGAGCCGCTGCAGCTGGCGCAGTTCAAACTGGTCGGCAAGGCGCTGACGCTGGCTGCTGCGGGCAAGATCGACGACAGCGTGTTTGACGGCACGATGGAGATCAAGACCAGTTCGATTTCGCCATTCTCGGGCGTTGCCGGGCGCGATCTCGATGGCGCGATGGCGCTGACGGCGACCGGCACGGTGAGCCCGCTGATCGGCGGCTTCAACCTGCGGCTCGATGGCACGGCGGAGAACCTGGCGCTCTCCGAGCCGGCGCTCGATGCAGTGCTCGCAGGCACGGTGAAGCTCAGCGGCCGTGTGGCGCGCACCGAGCAGGGCCTGGAGGCGGAGGCGTTCCGCATCGCCAACGACAATGTGCAGATCGATGCCCACGGTACCTTCGCGACGGGTGCGGCGGATTTCAGTTTCAGCGCGGCGCTTGCCGACCTGGCGCTGGTTTCGGACCAGGCCAAGGGGGCGCTGACGCTCACCGGGACGGCCAAGGGCAAGGGCGCGATTGCGCTCGACGTTGCGGCCAAAGTGCCGAGCGGGGTGCTGGCCGGCAAGTCGCTGTCAGACGCCGCGTTCGGGTTCACTGGGACGCTGGCCGAGGACGGCACGCTGACCGGGCAGCTCAAGGGCGACGCGTTCCTCGATCGCTTCCGCGTGGCGCTCGGCGGCGGTGTTGCGGTGGACGCCAAGACCAGGCGGCTCAGCGGCTTGCGTCTCGAGGCGGGGCCGACGCTGGTCACCGGCGACGTCGTGCAGGATGCCGATGGGCTGCTGACCGGTGCACTGAAGCTCGCCTCTCCGAATGTGACGACTGCCGCGGCTCTGTTCTTGCTCGATGCGACCGGTAGCGCCGATGCGTCGATCACGCTCACGCCGGCTGCCGGGAAGCAGAATGCCGAGATCACTGCGTCCGTTCGCAATCTCGCGGCGGCGGATGTCAGGGTCGGATCGGCCGATATCCGGGCGGTGGCCGCCGACGTGTTCGGTGCCCCATCGATCACCGGCAGCGTCGACGGGCGGTCGCTCGCGGCGGGTGACATCACTGTCGCCACCTTTAGCGGCACGGCGACACAGCAGGGCGGCCGGTCGGTGTTCCAGCTCAACGCCGCGGCGAGCGGGTTCGGGGTGTCCTCGATGCAGGTCGAGGCGCGTGGCAATCTTGCGGGCCAGCTCGTGACGCTCGAAAGCCTGTCCGCCACCGGCACCAATGGCCTGAAGCTCGCCGCAGATGGCCGCGTGCCACTCAGCGGCGGCGGCCTAGCACTGGATGTTCAGGGCTCGGCGCCCTTGGCGCTGGCCAACCGCTTTGTCGCCGATCGCGGCGGGCAGCTCAGCGGCACCGCCAACCTCAATGCGCGGGTCACCGGCAGCCTCGCGTCGCCGCAGTTCGCGGGCACCGTGTCGACCAGCGGCTCGGGCTATATCGACCCAGTACTCAACGTCCGGCTGGTCGATATCAATGGACGCGCCAGCCTCGCCGGCAACCGCATCAATATCGACAGCCTGACCGCGGGGCTTGCGACCGGCGGCTCGATTTCGGTCGGCGGTTCGGTTGGGCTTGGGGCGGGTAATCCGGCCGATATCGTGGTGCGGCTCAACTCGGCGCGCTATGCAGACGGCAACATGTTCGTCGCGACGGTGTCGGGCGACCTGGCGCTGAAGGGGCGGCTCGATGCCAGCCCGATGCTGTCGGGCAATGTGATGATCGAGAAGGCCGATATCACGATCCCCGACTCGCTGGGCGCGGCGGGCACGCTGATCGACGCCAAGCACATCAACGCGCCGAAGCCGGTGCTGGTGACGCTGAAGCGGGCTGCCGTGACTGCGTCCGGCGCGCCGATGCCGCAGCGGCGGCCCTCGGTAGTGCAGCTCGATGTCACTGTTCGCGCGCCCAACCAGATCTTCATCCGTGGGCGCGGGCTCGATGCGGAAGTCGGCGGTTCGGTGCGGCTCACCGGCTCAGTCAACGACATCCGGCCGGTGGGTGGCTTCAACCTCAATCGCGGGCGCCTCGCCATTCTCGGGCAGCGGGTGACCTTCGAGGAGGGTTCGGTGACGCTGGTCGGCGATCTCGACCCGTTCCTCGATTTCACGGCGCGCACCGAGGGCGACGGCATCACGGTGTTCGTCAATGTCACCGGCCGCGTTTCCGACCTCGATATCGGCTTCAGCTCGAACCCGGTACTGCCGGAGGACGAGGTGCTGTCGCGGCTGCTGTTCAAGCGCTCGATGGGCGAGCTGACGCCGATCCAGCTGGCGAAGCTCGCCGGCGCAGCGGCGGAACTCGCGGGTGGCGGTGGCGGCTCACTGGTCGACTCTTTGCGCGGCAAGGCCGGGCTCGACGATCTCGACGTGGTCACCAACGAGGATGGTAGCCTAGCGGTGCAGGCGGGCGCTTACCTGCAGGACAACATCTATCTCGGGGTGCAGGCGGGCGCCGATGGCAACTCACGGGTCACCGTCAACCTCGACGTGACGGACGACATCAAGGCCAAGGTCTCGACCGGTACAAACGGGGATTCGAGCTTCGGCGTGTTCTACGAGAGCGATTACTGAACGGTCTGACAGGACGCGTTCATCGGCGTGGCAATCCGGCGGCCAAATCGGGGTTGCCGCCGCATTCGAGCCGACCTAGCGTCTCGACATGGCCGACCAGAAATTACGCAGCTACCGCGGGAAACGCGACTTCTCCAAAACCACGGAGCCCGCCGGTGGCGCCGCCGCGTCCGGCAGCGCCCGCTTTGTCGTCCACAAGCACTCGGCCACCGCCGACCACTACGACTTGCGGCTGGAGCACGGTGGCGTGCTGCTGAGCTGGGCCGTGCCGCGCGGGCCGTCGCTCAATCCGGCCGACAAGCGGCTGGCGGTGCACACCGAGGACCATCCGATCGAGTACATCGACTTCGAGGGTGTGATCCCCGAGGGCGAGTATGGCGGCGGGCCGATGATCGTCTGGGACACCGGCGACTGGGCGCCGATGGAGGACGTCGACGCGGGGCTGAGGAAGGGTGGCTTCAAGTTCCGGCTATGGGGTGAGAAACTCAAGGGCGGCTGGATGCTGACCAAGCTCAAGGGCCGGCCGGGCGACAACGACAAGGAAAACTGGCTGCTGTTCAAGGAGCACGATCCGGCGGTCGACACCGAGACCGATATCCTCGCAGAACGGCCGGAGAGCGTGAAGTCGGGGATGACCACCGAGCAACTGCTCGAAGCGGTAAAACCAAAGCCGGCAAAGGTACTTAAGCCCTCCGGTGTGGCGGGCGCGGTGAAGGCTCCGCCCCCTTCGCAGGTCGAGCCACAGCTGGCCTCCGCTGCGACCGATCCACCCAAGGAAGACGCCGCGCACTGGGTGCACGAGATCAAGTTCGACGGCTACCGAACCATCGCGCATGTCATCGACGGCAAGGTGCAACTGATCACCCGTAGCGGCATCGACTGGACCAAGCGCTACGGTGACCTGCCCAAGGAGTTCGCCAAGCTCCCGGTCAAGCAGGCGATCATCGACGGCGAGATCGTGGTGTTGGACGAGAAGGGGATTTCGCGGTTTTCGGCGTTGCAGGACGCGCTGTCGGAAGGTGCCGGCAGCAAGCTGCATTTCTACGCGTTCGACCTGCTGTACCTAGACGGCTACGACCTGCGCGGAGCGGCGCTGGTCGATCGCAAACAGCTGCTCGGCCAGCTGCTCGGCGGACACATCAGTGGGCGTTCCGCGATCCAGGTCAGCGACCATGTCGAGAGCAACGGCGATGCGCTGTACGAGCGGGCGTCTGAGCTTGGTCTTGAGGGGATCGTGTCGAAGCGGGCCGATGCGAAGTACCAGTCGGGTCGCACCTCGACCTGGGTAAAGGTGAAGTCGAAGCCGATCGGCGATTTCGTCATAGCAGGTTATACCTTGTCGGCCGCGACCGGCGGGCTGGCCTCGCTGGCGCTCGCCGAGTTCGTCGATGGGGAACTCGAATATCGCGGCAAATGCGGTACCGGATTCGATGCGCCGATGCTGGCGCAGCTGTTGCGCCGGTTGGAGCCGCTGCAGGATCCGGCGCTGAAGCTGGAGGGCGCACCCAAGGACATCATCTGGGTGCAGCCGGTTTTCCGGTGCCGGGTGCACTATGCCAACCGCACTACCGAAAACCTGCTGCGGCACTCGGTGTTCAAGGGCCTGATCGAGGCCGAGCTGACGGCATCCGAGGCGCCGCGACAGCGGCTGATCACCGATGCAGATCTCGCCTCGATCTCGATCACCAACCCGACGCGGCGGCTGTTCGGCAAGAGCGGGCCGACCAAGCTGGATATCGCGGTCTACTATGCGGCGGTGGGCGACTTCATGCTGCCGCACCTGTTCAACCGGCCGGTGTCGCTGTTCCGCTGCCCGACCGGGCTGCCGAAGGACTGCTTCTTCCAGCGCCATGCCTTCAAGGGGATGCCTCCGAGCATCAAAGTGTTCGAGACGCAGAACTCGGACGAGGAGGACCGGACGTACCTCACCATCGAGGACGCCAAGGGGTATCTGGCGCTGGCGCAGTTCGGGGTGGTCGAGTTCCATGCCTGGGGCAGCCACCTGACGCATCTCGACAAGCCGGACCGGGTGACTTTCGACCTCGACCCCGGCGAGGGGATCGAGTTCCGCGAGGTGGTGGAGGCGGCGGTGCATATCCGGGGCGAACTGGAGGCACTGGGGCTCGTGCCGTTCGTCAAGACCTCGGGCGGCAAGGGGCTGCACGTGGTGCTACCGATCAACCCCAAGCAGACCTGGAAGCAGGTGCATGCAGTGACCGGCGAGATGGCGGCTGCGCTCGCGAAGACGGCGCCGGACACCTTCGTCACGGTGATCGGCGAGAAGAACCGCAAGCGGCGGATCCTTATCGACATCCATCGAAATGCGCGCAGTGCGACGGCAGTATCCGCTTATTCGCTGCGGGCTCGAACCAATATGCCGGCCTCTACTCCGCTCGACTGGCGAGACCTCGAATCCATCGACGCTCCGGTCGATTTGAACTACTCTACGCTTCCGGGATTATTAACCACGTCCGGTGATCCGTGGGCGGAGATTAACGAGTTCGCCCGGGATTTACCTGCATTATCAAAGGCTGGACGTAGTACGCGCGTTTAGGAGGCGAAGGTGGCACCCAGGGCAAGCTGGAAGGGCTATATCAAGCTGAGTTTGGTCAGCTGTCCGGTGAAGATGTTTCCGGCGACGAGCGCGTCGGAGCGGATCACCTTCAACCAATTGCACAAGGACACCCACAACCGGATCAACATGAAGCCGGTGGACCCTGAACTGGGTCTGGTGGAGCGTTCGGACCTCGTCAAAGGCTACGAGTACGAGGACAAGCAGTACATCATCATCGACGAGAGCGATCTCGACGCGGTGCGGATCGAATCCAACCACACCCTGAACATCGAGGCCTTCGTCGACGAGGACGAGGTTGACGTCATCTACCAGGATGCGCCGTATTACCTGGCGCCGGACGGAGCGATGGCGGAGGAGACGTTCGCGGTGCTCCGCGAGGCGATGCGGCAATCAGGCAAGCTCGCCATCGCGCGGCTGGTGCTGACCAATCGCGAGCGGGTGGTGACGATCGGGGCGCGCGAGAACGGCATGTTCGTCACGGTGCTGCGCAACCCCAACGAGGTGCGCGGCACGGCCGAGTATTTCGGCAACATCCCGGCGGTGAAGCCCGAGGCCGAGATGCTGGAACTGGCTGAAAAGCTGATCGAGCAGAAGGTCAAGAAGTTCGACCCCAAGGATTATGAGGATCGCTACGAGGTTGCGCTGATGGCGATGATCCGCGAGAAGCTCAAGGGTCACAAGCCGATCATCGCGGCGGCGCCGGAACGCGGCAATGTCATCAACCTGATGGATGCGCTGAAGGCGAGCCTGGGACAGGCAAAGCCGGCGGCCCCGAGCAAGGCGAAGGCCGAACCGGCCGAGAAGCCCGCGGCGAAGAAGCCGACGCTGAAGGAAGCGGTGGCGGCATCGAAGGCGGCGGCAGCAAAACCTGCGGCGACAAAGAAGAAGGCCTGATCCGGTGCCCTTGGCTGCCCCTCACCCTGACCCTCTCCCCAAAGGGGCGAGGGGACGCTTAGGGCAGGGCTGGCGGATCAGCCCTGGAAGCCTGTAGAATCGGCCAATGCGGAAACCTGACAGCACCATCGGCATCGTGGGCGGGCTCAGCGCCTTCCCGCGCAGGCTGGCGGCCAAGGCGGTCTCCGGCAAGGGCGGACGACTGCGCCGCGGCGTCACGCGCCACACATCGCGCATGGTGCTGGGCCGCACGCTGCTCGACAAGTTCACCGACGCCGAGATCGAGCAGCGTGTCGCGGCGCTGCGCGAGAGCGGCGCGACACTGATCAGCGAGAACGGGTTCTTGCGCTGGCTCGGGCTGATGAGCGCGCCGGACCAATCCAACCTCACGCGGCAATCGCTGCTCGAGCAATCGAAGCTCGACGGGCGGATGTTCGACCTGCTGGCGCTGTTCGACGCATTCGAGCATGACGCCGAGCCGTTCTCGTTCCGCGACCTGATCCTGTCGCGCAAGTATGCGGGACTCCTGGCTGGCGGAGCCACCTGGGGGGCGATTGCGCGCTCGGTGCATCGGTCGGGGCCGGTGGCGTCGCTGACGGCGATGTCGCTACATCCGGGCGGGCCGAAGCGGATCCATGCGCTGTTTGGCGATGATCGGGCGGAACTCGATGGGCAGCGGCTGCTGCCGCTGGCGCCGATCGAGGACGAGTCCGAGGAGTATTTCTCGCTGGCCGAAGCGGCCGAGGCGGCTGGGCTGTTTGCCGAGGCCGCGGTGCTTTACGGGCACTGCCTGTCGATCGATCCCAATGACTCGGTGGCGGCCTATAACCGGGCCAATTGCCTCAAGGCGGCGAACGACAACTCCGAGGCGGCGAATGCCTATATGCAGGCGATCAAGCGCGATCCGGATTTCGTCGAGGCGTGGTTCAACTATGCCGGGTTGCTGCGCGAGGAGGGCAAGATCGCTATCGCGCGCCAGCATCTCGTGACGGCGATCGAGATCGACCCCGACTATGCCGACGCGATCTACAACCTTGCGACGCTTGAGTATGACGCCGGGAATCTGAGCGAAGCGCGGCGCTGGTGGGCGCGGTACCTCGAACTCGACCAGGACTCGGAATGGGCGAGGACCGCCTCGCGCGGCATCGCTTATGCGGACCTCCACACACGGAAATCAGCGGGCTGATGGCGACCGACTTCCTCTTCGATGGGCCCGAAGACGCGCGGGTCACGATCATGCTGGCGCACGGCGCTGGCGCGCCGATGGACTCGGCGTCGATGAACGCCACGACCAAGGCGCTGGCGGCGGTCGGGTTCCGCGTGGCGCGGTTCGAGTTCGGCTACATGGCGGGCCGTCGGACGGAAGCGGGCAAGAAGCCGCCACCGAAGGCCGAGACGGTGATGCCGGAGTATGTGGCGGCGGTCGACGACCTGGGTCCGACTAACGGACCACTGATCATCGGCGGCAAATCGATGGGCGGGCGGGTCGCGAGCATGATTGCGGATGCCGAGTTCGAGGCAGGGCGGATCGCGGGGTTGCTGTGTATCGGCTATCCGTTCCATCCGCCTGGGCGGCCGGCGCAACTGAGGACCAAGCACCTGATTGGGCTCAAGACGCCCGCTCTGATCTGCCAGGGTACGCGCGACGAGTTCGGCGTGCCGGACGAAGTCTCGACCTATGGGCTGTCGCCGCAGATCGAGGTGAAGTGGCTCGAGGACGGCGACCATGACCTGAAGCCGCGGAAGGCGATTTCGGGGTTTTCGACGGCCGATCACCTGAAGACGGTGGCAGACAGCTTCACGGCCTGGGTCGGGCGCATCGCGCCGTAGAGCACCAGCTTTGAAGATCGCGACGTTCAACATCAACAACGTCAACCGGCGGCTGGACAACCTGCTGGCCTGGCTGGATGAGGCCGAACCGGATGTCGTCTGCCTGCAGGAGCTGAAGGCGCGCGATATCCAGTTCCCCGCGACGGCGCTGGCCAATGCCGGCTACGGGGCGGTGTGGCGCGGCGAGGCGAGTTGGAACGGCGTTGCCATCCTCGCCAAGGGGGTCGAGCCGGTGCTGACGCAGGAGTCGCTGCCGGGTGATCCGGACGATGAGCAGGCGCGCTATATCGAGGCAGCGGTGAACGGGGTGGTGATCGCCTCGCTCTACGCGCCGAACGGCAACCCGCAGCCGGGACCGAAATTCGACTACAAGCTGGCGTGGGGCGAGCGGCTGATCGCGCACGCGGCAGAGTTGTTCGAGAGTGGCGTGCCAGTGGTGCTGGCGGGTGACTACAACATCGTGCCGGAGCCGCGCGACATCTATGTCACGACGTCGTATCGGGACAATGCGCTGGTGCAGGCGGAGCCGCGCGAGCAGTTCCGGCGGCTACTGGAGCAGGGCTGGACCGATGCGTTGCGGAAGAAATTTCCGAACGAGACGCTCTACACCTTCTGGGACTACATGCGGAACCGCTGGCCGCGCGATGCCGGATTGCGGCTCGACCACATGCTGCTGAGCAAGCAGCTGGTACGGAAGCTTGGGGCCGCCGGGATCGATCGCGAGGTGCGCGGTCAGGATGGGGCGAGCGACCATGCGCCCGTCTGGATCGAGCTGAAGCTCTAACGGCTACGGTCGAATCAAAGTTGACTGGCATTATCAAAATTAGTAGCCCATTGATTAGAGCGTGATGGGTTGAGCATATGAAGCCGCTGAAGCTGCTGACGGGCACGGTGCTGGGCCGCCGCATGGTCACTCCGGGTATGGTGCGGGTGACGCTGGGCGGCGAGGGACTCAAGGACCTCAGGACCACCGGCGTCGGCGACGAGTATGTGCGGCTGTTCTTTCCTGATCCCGAAACCGGCGAGCTGGTGCTGCCGCAAGAGGACGGGCAGGGGTTCTGGAAATACCCCGAGGGCAAGAAGCCGGCGCATTGCGAATGCTACACCATCCGCCATGCGCGGCCGGATGAGGTGGACCTCGATTTCGTGGTGCATGAGCACGGCCGGGCCAGCGAGTGGGCACAGGCCTGCGCGCCGGGCGACACCATCGCCATGCGCGAACCCTGCGGAATTTACGAAGCGCCAGCGGATGCCAAGTGGCAGCTGTTCGTCTGCGATGCGACCGGGTTGCCGGCGCTGGGGCGGTTGCTCGAGGGGCTCGATGCGGATGTCGAGGCACGGGTCATCGTCGAGGTGCCGGACGCCAGCCATGAGCAGGTGTTCGAGACGAGGGCGAGGCTGAAGCTGGTGTGGCTGCATGGTTCGGGCAACGGCGTGGCGCCGAGCAAGCTCGAGGACGCGGTGCGGTCGATGAACCTGCCGACGGATCGCGAGGTCTATGTGTGGGTGGCGTCCGAGGCCAGGGCAGTGCGGCCGATCCGCAGGTATCTGCGCCATGAGCTGAAGTGGCCCGCGACCAGGTACTCGATTACCGGCTACTGGACCGACAAGTTGGCGGAGTGGGAACGCAACTGGGCGGCGCTCGACGGCACGGTGAAGAAGCAGATCGACGACCTGTGGCGGTCGGGGCGCGATGCGCAGGACGTGCGCGATGACGTCGAGGCTGTGATGGAGAAGTTCGGCCTTTAGCCCGCGAAGCTGCGGATGGCGGCGGTAACGGCTTCGGTGATGCCGGGGTCGCTGAGGGAATGGCCGGCGTTGTCGACGACCTGCACCTCGGCATCGGTCCAGATTGCGGCGAGCGCGTGTGCGGTGCGGGGCGGGCAGAGCAGGTCGTAGCGGCCCTGCACGATGACGCCGCGGATGCCCGCAAGATGGTGGGCGTTGGCCATCAGCTGGTCGGGCGCCATGAAGCTGTTGTTGCTGAAGTAGTGCGCTTCCATCAGGGCGGTCGCCGGGATGCGGTTTGACGGGGAGAAGTCCAGCCGGGTGGTGACGGGGCGGACCTCGGAGAGGACGCGCTCGGTATCGCCATAGGCGCGGGCGGCCGGGGCGTGGATCGCCGGATCGGGATCGAGGATGCGCTTGAAGTAGCTGTCGACAGGGGACAGGCGCTCCATGGGCGTGAGCAGGCTGAGGAAGTCCTCGTGAAGCGCCGGATAGAAGGTCGAGAGGCCGGTGCCGAAGGCCCATTCGAGCTCGGCGCGGGTGCCGAGGAAGGTGGCGCGCAGCACGATACCGAGGACGCGCTCGGGGTGGGTTTCGGCGTAGGCGAGGGCGGGGGTGGCGCCCCAGGAGCCGCCGACGACCAGCCAGCGCTCGATGCCGAGATGCGCGCGGATGCGTTCCATGTCGGCGACGAGATGGGCGGTGGTGTTGGCGTCGCGCGAGCGGGTCGGGGTGGAACGGCCGGCGCCGCGCTGATCGAACAGTATGGCGCGGAAGCGGGTGGGGTCGAACAGCTGGCGATGGGCCGGCTGGCAGCCGCTGCCGGGGCCGCCATGGAGGTAGACCGCGGGGATGCCATCGGCCGCGCCAACGGTCTCGACATAGAGTTCGTGGCCGTCGCCGACGGGCAGTCTCAGGGTCGAGATCGGTGCGTAAGGGGCAGTTCCGCCGTCAGGCGCCATCGTTGATCCGGTTCGAGCATGTGGCGGTTCGTTCCGGTAGCAGACTCCCGCTCCATGTTGCCATTGCTGATTTCAGGAACGGCCCGGCTACAGGGTTCCCTTGGCCTTGAGCTCGCGCACGGCGTCCTTCATCGCGACGAGGGTGTCGTTGACGACGCCGGCATCGTGCTCGCTGGAGAGAAACCAGGCGCCGCGTTCGAGGGCGCGCACGCCGCGATACATCAGGGCAGTGGTCAGCGCGATGTAGGCGGGGCGGTTCATTTTGGCGAGATCGCGGTAGTCGCGGGCGGGCTGGTCGAGACCGAGCGCCACGTGGAAGACCTGCGGGAAGCCGACGACAGATGCGGTGACGCCGGCCGAGGCGAAGATCTCCTTGAAGCCTTCCTGCAGGGCGGTGCCGGCGGCGCCGATCTTCTTGTAGAGCGCCGGGGTCAGCGACTTAAGCGTCGCGGCAGTTGCCGCCATGGCGATGGGCTGGGCGTTATAGGTGCCGCCATGGACGACGCCACCCGAGGTGAACATGTCCATCAGGTCGGCGCGGCCGGCGACTGCCGCCACCGGGAAGCCGTTGGCGATGGCCTTGCCGAAGGTCGAGAGGTCGGGTGTGACGCCGAACAGTTCCTGCGCGCCGCCGGCGGCGAGGCGGAAGCCGGTGATGACTTCGTCGAAGATCAGGACGGTGCCGGTCCTGGTGCAGGCCTCCCGCGCGCCTTCAAGATAGCCGGCGGCGGGGTGGATGGAGCCCTGGTTGCACATCGCGGCTTCCATGATGACGGCGGCGATATCGCCCTGCGCAAGCCGGGCCGTCAGCAGCTCGAGGTTGTTCCAGGGGAGGACGACCAGGGTGTCGGCGGTATCCTTGAGCTGGCCCTTACTGCCAGCGACCGGGACCGGCGCATCAGCGGGGCCAGCGGCGTCGATGGCCGGGGCGGTCGACCACAGCACGTTGTCGAACCAGCCGTGATAGTGGCCTTCGAACTTCAGGATCTTGGTCCGGCCGGTCGCGGCACGGGCGAGGCGTATCGCGGCCTGGTCGACCTCGGAGCCGGAGGAGCCGAAGCGCATGCGCTCGGCCGACGGCACCATCTCGCAGACAAGGCGGGCGGCCTCAGCCTCGATGGCGGTTTGCCCGGCGAACAGGATCCCGTTGTCGATCTGCGACTTCACCGCATCGACCAGCGCCTGCGGCTTATGGCCAAGGATCATCGGGCCCATGCCGAGGTAGTAGTCGATCAGCTTGTTGCCATCGATGTCGTAGAGGTAGGCGCCTTCGCCGCGTTCGAACACCAGCGGAGTGGGCGAGATGTTGAGACGAAAGTTGCTGTTCACGCCACCGGAGATCCACTGCGAATTGGTGCGGATCGCCTCGATGGATTTGTCGAAGTTGAGCGGACGCGACGCAGCGGTGGGTGATGTAACGGTCAACGCAGGTCTCCTCAGTTCTTGCGGTCCAACTGGCCCGACGCCCCGAATGTTGTAAATGGCCGCCCGTTTCGCGAGGCGGAAAAAAGGGGGGACTGGATTGCCACTACATTCTAGGCGGGAGGTTCGATGTCGTTCCATTATGTAGGACGACGAGCGGCAGGCGGCGGCCCGTTCTTCCGACCAGCCGGGATCAATTCGAAGTGGTGAAGCGATGAGCAAGTCTGGCGACGACTATGTCGTTCTCCCTGTCATGAAGGCCCTGCAGGTGCTGGATTACGTGGCGCGGCAGGGGCACCACGTGACGCTGACCGAGACGGTGCACGAGCTGAAGCTGCCCAAGACCACAGTGTTCCGATACCTGCAGACGCTGTCGGCGGCGCAGTTCCTTGAGCACGACCTGAAGCGCGACCGCTATGGCGTGGGCAGCAAGTTCCGCTCGCTGGCGCGGGTCGACCAAGAGTTGCAGGGGCTGCGCGATATCGCCCAGCCCGAGATGCGGACGCTGATGGAGACGTTCCACGAGACGGTGAACCTCGCCGTGCTGTCGGAGAATGAGGTGGTCTATATCGACATGCTGGAGCCGACAGTTCGGCCGCTGAAGGCGGAGGCTCGGATCGGGCGCCGGCACCCGGCGCATTCGACTTCGCTGGGCAAGGCCATGATGGCATTCCTGCCGGATGCAGCCGCGTCGGCGCTACGCGAGCGTGGCCTGCCGCAGCGGACCATCAACACGCTGACCGATGCCGACAAGCTGCGCCGGCAGGTGGATGACGTGCGGCGGCGCGGCTACGCGATCGAGGTGGGCGAGAACGAGGATGGAGTGATGTGCATTGGCGTGCCGATCCTCGACCGGACTGGCTATCCGGTGGCAGCGATGAGCCTGTCGGCGCCCGAGCGGCGGATGAAGCCCGAACTTACCATCGTCGCGGCAGATGCGCTAAAGGGCGCGGCCAGACGGATCTCCACACATCTAGCCGCGCAAGGAACCGCATTTTGACCGAGACCAAAACACACCTCGTGCCGTGGGAACGGCTGCAGGCGAGCACCATAAGTGTCTTCCGCGCCGCGGGGTCGGAGCTGCGGGAAGCGCAACTGATCGCCGAGCATCTGGTGGAGGCGAACCTGCGCGGCCACGACTCTCACGGGGTCGGCGTGGTGCCGATGTACATCAAGGGCGTGCGTTCGGGCGGCATGGTGTTGAACCAGAGCCTCAAGGTCGACGTCGACACCGGCGCGATGCTGATCTGCGATGCGGGCCAGGGCGCCGGCCAGGTGATGGCGCATGATGCAATGGCGCTGGGGATTGCCCGCGCCAGGGATGAGGGCAGCGCCATCGTCAGCCTGCGCAACAGCCATCACATCGGCCGTATCGGCCACTGGGCCGAGCAGTGCGCGGCGGCGGGGATGGTGTCCATCCACTTCGTCAACGTGGTTGCAGGGGCCATCGTCGCACCGTTCGGCGGGACGCAGTCGCGGCTCGGGACCAATCCGTTTGCTGCGGGGTTCCCGAGGGCCGATGCCCCGCCCGTGGTGGTGGATTTCGCCACATCGAAGCTGGCGGCCGGCAAGGTGCGCGTGGCGCACAACAAGGGCGTGGAGTTGCCGCCCGGGGCGCTGCTCGACAACCAGGGCAAGCCGACGATCAACCCCGGTGCGCTGTTCGAAACGCCGCAGGGCTCGCTGACGACGTTCGGCGAGCACAAGGGATGGGGGCTGATGCTGGCCTGTGAACTGCTGGGCGCGGCAATGGTGGGTGCGCCAACGCAGCACGAGAAGGACGGCAGTGGCGCGGTGATCAACTCGATGTTCTCGGTGATCGTCTCGCCGGAGCGGCTGGGGACGGCAGGGCCGTTCGCGGCGGAGATGGAGTCGGTGCTCGGCTGGGTGCTCTCGGAGAACGAGGCTGGTGGCTCGGTGAAGCTGCCGGGGATGCCGGAGCTGGAAACGAAGACGAAGCGGAGCGCTGAAGGCATTCCAGTCGACACGGCTACGCTCGATCAGCTGGAAGCGGCAGCGCGCGATGTTGGGCTCAAGGGGTTCGAGGTCGGCTGACGCACAGGTGACGAGCGGCGGTTCGCCGCGGCAGTTCTGACGTCCGGACCGGACGAATTCCACGTTGGGAGGGCTTTGCGGGTTGCCACCGCGCCGATAATGTTGCCGGAAATTCTGGAGGATAATCCCATGCATAAAGTCATCGCAGCCCTCGGGCTCGCGGCAACCCTTTCACTCGGCGTGTCCCCTGCGGCGCTGGCTGCCGGCGAGAAGGTGTCGGTGATCACCCCGTTCCTCGCGGCGATAGCGACGGGCGAGATGATCGAGGCGTTCAAGGCCAAGGCGGCCGAGTATCAGTGGACCGTCGACGTGGTCGATACGGCCGGCGACATGGCGGCGTTCGCCAGCCGCGTCGAGGATGCGACGACCAGCGGCGCCAACGCGATCGTCCTGGTGTCTGTCGATCCTGCGCAGATCCAGGACCAGGTCGACAAGGCCAAGGCCGCGGGCGTGCCGGTGATCACCATCGATGGCGCCAAGAACGCCTCGAGCGTGCTCAACGTCACCTCCGACAACTATGTGCTCGGCGAGACGATGACCAAGTTCCTGTTCGACCAGATCGGCAACAAGGGCAACATCGTGCGCTTCTTCTATTCGGCGCACCCGGGCGTGCACCAGCGTGAGCTGGCGCTCGATGCGGCGCTGAAGGCGAACCCGGATGTGAAGCAGGTGGCTGACCACTACGTGGCGGTGCCGGGCCAGGTGGATGACAGCCGTGCCGCGATGGATGCGATGCTGTTGGCGAACCCGGGCGACGGCGCGATCAACGCGGTGTGGGCCGGCTGGGACGAGCCGGGCATCGGCGCGCAGCTCGCGGTGGAAGCTTCGGGCCGCAAGGGGATCGTGATTGCCGGCATCGACGGCAACCCGCAGGCGATCGAGCTGATCAAGGGCTGCACGGCCTATGTCGGCACAGTGCGGCAGGGCTTCGGCGAGATGGCGAACATCGCGGCCACGGAGCTCAACACCATCCTCGCCGGTGGTCCCGCCAGTGCGGACGAGCTCTACGCGCCGGTGGAACTGATCACCCGCGAGAGCCTCGGCGTTACCTGTCCCTGACGTTGCTGGACCTCCGAGGGATCAGCCGGCGCTTCGGCGCGACCCATGCGCTCGAGGATGTGAGCCTCGCCCTTTCCGAGGGCGAGGTGCTCGGGCTTGTGGGGCCAAACGGCGCCGGCAAATCGACGCTGATCAAGATCATAGCCGGTGCTGACCGCCCGGATGCGGGCGAGATCCGCATCGACGGCGTGCCGGTGGATTTCCACTCGGCGCATGACGCCTATGCGGCTGGGATCCGGGTGATCCATCAAGACGCGCCGCTGGTGCCGGGGTTCGATACGGTCGAGAACTGTTATCTCGGGCGGGCGTATCCGCGGCGCTTCGGGCGGATCGACCGCAAGGCGATGCGGGCGGCGATTGCCGAGGTTGCGCGGGCCATTGCCCCGGAACTCGACCTCGATGTGCCGGTGATGTTCCTGCCGCCGGCGGAACGGCAGTTCGTGCGGCTGTTGCGCGCCATTGCCGACAAGGGGCGGTTGCTGATCCTCGATGAGCCGACCGCGGCGCTGCCGGCGGAGGATGCCGAGCGGTTCTACGAGGTGTTGCGGCGGACGCGGGAGCGGGGGACCTCGATCATTCTCGTCAGCCACCGGCTCGATGAGATTGCGGACTTCTGCGGCAGCGCAGTGGTGATCCGCGATGGGCGGATCGTCGCGCGGTTCGGTGCAGGCGAAGTGAAGCCCGAGGCGATGATCGCGGCGATGGGCGGCAGCGCCTCGGAGCGTTCGACAAGGACGACTGATACGACGGCGCCCAAGATCATCGAGATCGACGGTGTGACGGCAGGCGACCTGACGCGGCCGGCCCAGCTCGATGTGCACGCGGGCGAGGTTTTGGCGCTGTACGGACTGGCTGGGTCGGGGCGCTCGAGCCTGCTCAATGCGATCTGGGGGGCGATCCCGTGGAGCGGCGCAATGCGGCTCGAAGGCGAGGCCTTTGCGCCGCGTTCTCCGCGACAGGCTATCGGACGTGGCGTCTCCTGTGTGCCGGCAGACCGGCATCGCAGCGGGCTGTTCCTTGCAGAGGACCTCATCTTCAACAAGACGCTGCCGCTACTCTCCGGCTATCGCCGCATGCGGGGGTTGCCGGTGCCCGACACCAAGGCGGAGCGGGCGGAGTTTCTCGTTGCGGCCGAGCGGGTGTCGCTCAGCTATCGCGACCCGAAGCAGCTGGCGCGGACGCTTTCGGGCGGCAACCAGCAGAAGCTCATCTTCTCGCGCTGGGCCAACCGGCACTCGCGGGTGATGCTGCTCGACGAGCCCACCGAGGGCGTCGATGTGATGGCGAAGGCCACCATCAAGGACATCATCCGGGCGATCGCCGCCGATGGCAACGCAGTGCTCGTCTCGACCTCGGACCGCGACGAGGCGCTGGAGCTGGGCGATCGCATCGCGGTGTTCCGGCAGGGCGGCATCGTCAGGATTTTCACCCGCGCGGAGGCGAGCGCGGAGGCGCTGTCGGCGGCCGCGCAGTCCCGGGAGGCGGCGTGACCCGCACCAATCTCAATCGTTTCGGCACACTGATCGCGTTCGTGTTGCTGTGTATCGGCTTCTCGATCGCGGCGCCGGCGGCGTTCGCCTCGCCGGCCAATGTGTTCAACCTGGTGCAGCAGATGGCGACGCTGGCGATCGTCGCGACGGCAGCGACGCTGGTGATGACGATCTCGGAATTCGACCTGTCGGTAGGGTTCTCGGCCTCGCTCGCGGCGGTGATCTGTTTTGTGCTGTTCGGGCAGGGCTATGACGTGTGGCTGGCGGTGCCGGCGGCGCTGCTGGTGGGGATCGTCGGCGGGGCGGCCAATGGCGTACTGGTGGCGCGCTTCGGCATTCCGTCGTTCGTCGCGACGCTGGCGCTCGGGACGATCCTCTCGGGTTTTGCGTTTGGGCTGAGCGGCGGGCAGAGCCTGTTCCAGTCGGTGCCGGAGGGGTTCAAGGCGTTGGGCAGGGGCGACATCTTCGGCATTCCGGTGCTGGGGTTCTGGATCGTCGGCGTGCTGGGCATCGCGGCGTTCGTCCTGACGCAGACCGAGTTCGGGCGGCGGCTCAAGGCGATCGGCGGCAATGCGCAGGCGGCGCGGTTGGCCGGGTTGCCGATCGTGCGCGACGTGATCGTGACGTTTGCGATTGCCGGCGGGCTGTCGGCGCTGGCCGGGTTGTTGCTGGCGTCGCGGCTAGGCAGCGTGCAGCACACGATGGGCGAGCCGCTGCTACTGCCGGCCTATGCGGCGGTGTTCATCGGCACCACGGCCTCGCCGACCGGTGCGCCGACGGTGGCGGGGACGCTGCTGGGCGTGGCGATCACCGGGGTGATGGTCAATGGCATGACGATCGTGGGCGTGGAGCCGTTCGTGCAGCGCATTCTCACCGGAGTGATCATCATCGTTGCGGTGCTGCTGCGGCGCGTGGGGCGCGGGCGATGAGCGTGCTGGTTCTCGATTGCGGCAGTTCGGCGCTGAAGGCGACGGTGTTTGCCGATGATGGGGCGGTGATCGCGACGACCGATGCGGGTTATCCCGCGGCGATCGCGCCACATCGGCGGGCGCCGGAGGATTGGTGGCGGGCGGCGGTCGAGGCGGTGTGGAAGCTGCCCCTCGATGGGGTGACGGCGATCTCGCTCACCGGGATGATGGAGAACCTGATCGCGGTCGATGCCACCGGGGTGCCGGTGCGGGAGGCGGCGCTCTACTCGGACCCGATCGGCACCGGGGCGTTCGAGGCGGTGGCGGGGCGGCTCGAGGCGGCGGACGCGACGGCAATTCTCGGTAATGCACCGCGGCCGCTGATGACGGCGTTCAAGCTGCTGGCGCTCGGGCCCAAGGGGGCCGAGTGGGTGCTGCCGGGTTCGAAGGATTTTCTGGCGCTGCGGCTCACCGGCGTGGCAGCGACTGATCCGAGCTGTGCCAGCACGAGCGGGCTGATGGACATCGCGACGCGGGACTGGTCCGGGGAACTGGTCGAACTGCTCGATGTCGATCGGGGCCTGCTGCCGCCGATCCTCGCGGCGGAGACTGTGCTGGGTGGGCTCACCGCCAGGGCGGCGGAGGCGCTGGGGTTGCCTGCGGGTACCCCGGTGATCAATGGCTGCGGGGATGCCGCTGCGACGACCATCGGGAGCGGGGCGGAGCAGGCGGACGAGGTGAGCGTCTATCTTGGCACCAGCGGCTGGGTGGCGGGTGTCACTGCGGTGACCGAACGGACGCCACGACCGTACTATCGGCTGGCGCATCCGCTGCATGGCGGGTTGATCGAGGTCGCCCCGATCCTCTCGGCGGGTGCGGCGGCGGCTTGGGCGCGCGAGACGCTAGGGCTGACGCTGCCGGAGGCCGAGCGCATGGCCGGGGAAGCAGATGCGTCGCCCGGTGGGGCGCTGTTCCTGCCGTATCTCAATGGCGAGCGCACTCCCTTCGTTGATCTGGACCTGAGGGCCGGGTTTGCCAATGTATCAGCCACCGACGGCGCGGGGGCACTTTATTACGCGGCGCTGGAGGGTGTGGCGTTCGCCATTGCCGCCAATGTGCGGGCAATGGGGGCGGCGGGGCCGGTCTACCTGGTGGGCGGCGGCGCGCAGAGTGCGGTCTGGCCGCAGGTCATGGCCGATGTGCTGGGGCGCGAGGTGACGGTGCCGGCGCATCCGGTGCTGGCGGCGAGCCTCGGGGCGTACCGGATCGCGGCCAAGGCGCTGGGGCTGACTTCGCGGGCAGCGGCGCAAGGCCGGGTGTACCGGCCGCGGGCCGACCGGGCCGAGCGGATCGCACGGCAGGCGCGGGCGTTCGACCGGGCGACGGCGATGCTGCGCGAGCTGGCGCGGGGCTAGGCTTCGGCGAGCATATCGCCGAGGTTGCGCGAGAAGTGCCGGCGGAAAAGCGTCAATTGCGCGGCGCCGAGCGGTGCGGCGAAGGCGCCGAGCTTGCCGGCAACCAGCCGCGGGCGCTTGAAGCCGGCCGCGTCGAGATCGGACAGTGCTCGCTGGGTAGCATCGACGAGCCGCTCGACGATCTCCTGCGGGACCGCGCTATCAATGATCGCCTGGTCGATCTCGAGCACAGCGGCAGTGTTGAAGATGATCTCGGCCATGGCGATGCCGGCTTCCTCGATCCAGGGCTCCACCTGTTCCTTCCAATCCTGCCACGGCCACGCGGCGGGAGCGTCGACGGGGATACGGATGCCGCTCTCGGCGAGGCGGCGGCTGAGGGCAGTGGTGGAGGCAAGGTCGTGCCCGAACCGGGGATGGCCATCATGGCCGTTGACCAGCATGGAACCGAGATTGGCGGAGTTGCCGGTCGGGCCTTCCCACAGCGTGTGTTCGGCCGTGATGCCGGCGCCCAGATAGGTCGACACGAACAGGTGCACGAGGTTGGGTGGGCGGGGCGGCGGCGACATCACCATTTCGGCGAAGCAGGCGCAGTTGCCGTCGTTGAACCAGGTGGTCGGCAGGCCCGTAGCAGTCTCGATGGCGCTGCGCAGGTCGAGTTCCGCCCATAGCGACAGCTGGTGCTCTGGTGGATCGATCAGCCGGATCAGCCTGCCCATATTGCTCGGGGTCGCCAGCCCGATGCCGGCGAGACGCTGCTGCTTTTCGGGGCTGAGCTTGGCGACGAGCGCGGCAATTGCGCGGGCCGCTTCCTCGACGATGGTCTGCGCATCGGGATAAGCGAAATCGCGCCGGTAGCGCCCCAGCTCCTCGCTGCCCACGTTGATGAGCGCGACGTCGATGTGCTGCCAGGATATTTCGCAGCCGATGCTGTAGGCGCCGGAATAATCGAGATGGAGCGGTGTGGCCGGCTGGCCCCGACGGCCACGCAGCACTTCGCCGCGGGTTATCAGCCCATCGTCCTCGAGCTCGCTGACGATGGCCGAGGCGGTCTGCGGCGCCAGGCCGGTGCGGCGGGAGACCTCGGCATTGGAGAGGCCGGGGTTGAACGCAATGGCGGTCAGCACGGCGCGACGATTGGCGGCGCGCAGGCTGGCGTGCTGCACACCCCGCTCCGCAGGTTCAAAAAAGTCCGCCAATTCCACCACCCCGCCGCGACTCAAATTGACGCCGAAGCAACGATCCCCAGCCCAAGTATGGGCTGAGGTTCGATTCCTGCGTCCACAAGTACTAAGTGGGATCGCGGGGCGAGGCGTCAACCCGGCATAACACTACCAATTGGTCACAGAACCATCGCGGCGGTGCAGCATGGGCGCCTGCCAGAATTTGAAACTCTGCTTTTTGATCAGTTCCTCGTTGACCTCAATGCCGAGGCCGGGCGCGTCGCTGACCGGATAATGCGCGCCTTCGAGGCGCGGCTGCACCGGGAAAAACTCCGAGTTATCGAAGCCGAGATTCTCGGCGGGACTAGAGCGGGTCTCGAGCCAGGAAAAGTTAGCGACGGCCGCGGAGAAATGAATAGTGGCCGCAGTGCAGATCGGCCCGAGCGGATTGTGCGGCATCATGTCCACGTAATGGGCCTCGCTCCAGCCGGCGATCTTCATCGACTCGGTGAGGCCGCCGACATTGCAGACGTCGAGGCGGTTGAACTGGTGGATGCCGCGTTCGATGTAGGGCAGGAACTGCCACTTCGACGCGAATTCCTCGCCGATGGCGAAGGGGATGTCAGTGAGGGTGCGGAGCGACTCGTAGGCTTCGGGGGTCTCGTCGCGGATCGGCTCCTCGAGGAAGTCGAGCGTGCCCGACGGCATCTTCTGGCAGAAGCTCGCGGCTTCGGCGACCGACAGGCGGTGGTGGAAATCGATGCCGAGGATAACGTCCTCGCCGAGCTCCTCGCGCGCCTTGGTCATCCACTTGGCGGTCTTGCCGATGTGCTCGCGCGGTTCGTAGATGGTTTCGCCATGGCCCGAGGGCGAGAGGCGCATGGCGTTCCAGCCGTGCTCGATCAGCATCTTGGCCTGCTCGATCATTTCGGGACCGGGCTCGCCCGAAGTGCTGGCGAAGGTCGGAATCCTGTCGCGCTGCTTGCCGCCGAGCAACTGGTGCACCGGCACGCCCAGCGCCTTGCCCTTGATGTCGTAGAGCGCGATGTCGATGGCCGAGATCGCCGCCTGCAGCACGCGGCCCCCCTCGAAATACTGGCTGCGATAAAGCAGCTGCCAGATGTGGCCGATCTGGAACGGGTCCATGCCGATGAGGATTTCGGTGTAGTGCTCGAGCGCGCCGACCACGGCCTTCTCGCGCCCCGACAGCCCGCTTTCGCCCCAGCCGAAAATGCCCTCGTCGGTCTCGATCTTGACGACGAGCTGGTTACGGATGCCCACCCAGACGGCGTAGGGCTTGATGGCGGTGATCTTCAATTCGATGCGCTCCTCGGCGGCGGGGTTGTCCCGCTCGGTTGGTGGTGAGGGGGCCCTGATTGATCAGGCGGAGTCAATTGGACGAGCGGATAAACCGGCAGCCTCGCGGCTCCGGGCGTTCAATAAGTCGGGCGGTTCCGGCGCGGCTTCGACCACGCGGGTAGTCCGCAATATGAAGGCCGTCGCCACGCCGGAACTGTTCGGGGTTTTTGCGGGGACCATGAGGAAGCGTTCGCACGCCGTGCCAAGCACGGA
Source organism: Devosia sp. P2_G7 (assembly GCF_056403495.1). Lineage (NCBI taxonomy): Bacteria > Pseudomonadati > Pseudomonadota > Alphaproteobacteria > Hyphomicrobiales > Devosiaceae > Devosia > Devosia sp. P2_G7. Next base: position 275,724 of record NZ_JBFUFI010000005.1, on the reverse strand, counting down.
AACGGTGGACGGGTGCCCATAGCCGCGGCCGCCAGGGGACGGCTCCCCCAGCACCGAAGTCGCCCCACCGACCGTCCGTACGCGACCGCGCCCGTGTGGGTGACGGGGGGAGGATACTCGGGGTGCAGAGTGGGGGGATAAGTTCTTTCGCTTTGTTCGCTCTTTCCACTCGCACAAGCCGTCATCCCGGCGAAAGCCGGGACCCAGTGCACTGGGTCATGCACTCGCTCTTAGCCCTCCGACCTTGCCGTGATGGACCGGCACGGCCGGTGCCCAGACCGACTGCCTGAGCAGTGGGTCGCGGCTTTCGCCGGGATGACGGCCGGTGGGTTGGGGCGCTCCTGCGGCTACAGCGTCCCCGCCAGGTAGTGCTTCAGCGTCTCCCGCGTTCCCACCTTCCATAGTGTCGACAGCGCGTGGGTGAAGGCGGCGACGTAGACCGGGTCGGTGGCGAGGTCGCCGAAGATATCGGTCATCGACAGCCAGGCCTTGGGGTCGGTCTTCGCTTGTTTGGCAAGGGCGGTGAGGCGGTCCCAGTTGGGGTCGTTGGGCGGGATTGGCTTGCCGCTGTCGGTTTCGCCGTAGCAGTAGCGGGCCCAGAGGGCCGAGACGAGGGCGAGGCCGGTGATGGATTTGCCTTGGGCGAGACGATCGGTGACCGAAGGGAGGATGAATTTGGGCTGGCGATTGGAGCCATCGAGGCAGAGGCGCTGGATGGTGTCGCCGATCTTGGGGTTGGAGAAGCGCCGGTCGATCAGCTTGTAGTAGTCGTTGAGATTGGTGTCAGGGACGGGGGGGACGATGGGGATGATCTCGTCACGCTCGACCTTTTCGAGGAACTCGCGGATCAGCGGCTCTTCCATCGCCTCGTGGACGAAGTGGATGTCCATCAGGCCGCCCGGATAGGCGATGGTGGCGTGGCCGCCATTGAGGATGCGGATCTTCATCAGCTCGAACGGCGCGACATCCTTGACGAACTGTACGCCGACTTTTTCGAGCGCCGGGCGGCCGAGCGGGAAGTTGTCCTCCAGCACCCATTGCTTGAACGCTTCGCAGAACACCGGCCAGCGATCCGCTATGCCGAACTCGTCGGCGATCAGCTTCTTCTCGCGGGCGCCGGTGGCGGGGGTGATTCGATCGACCATACCGTTGGGGAAGGCGACTGCCTTCTCGACCCATTGCGCCAGCTCGGAGTCGACCAGCCTTGCCAGCCCGACGACGGCGTTCTGCGCGACGTGACCGTTGCCCGGGATGTTGTCGCAGCTCATCACGGTGAACGGGGCAACGCCAGCGTCGCGGCGGCGCTTCAGGCCGGCGAGGATCAGGCCGAAGACGGTGCGCGGGGTGTCGAAATGCTCGGCGTCGTTGCGGATATCGGGGTGCGTTGGGTCGAAGCGCTGGCTCGCCGGATCGATGTAGTAACCGCCCTCGGTGATGGTGAGCGAGACGATGCGGATCGCCGGGTCGGTGAGCCTGGCGATGATGGTATTGGTGTCGCCGGGCTTCAGGAAATCCACCATCGGGGCGGTGACGCGTACGTGGCTTTCATGCGCCTCCTGCTCGACGACGCTGGTCAGCCAGTTCTGCGCTTCGAGGGTCGAGCGCATCGCCGCGTCGGCGTCACGCACACCAGCGCCGACGAGGGCCCAGTCGTGGTCGAGGCCGAGGTTGAACAGTGCATCGAGATAGACCGCCTGGTGGGCGCGGTGGAAATTGCCGACGCCAAAATGCAGGATCCCCGCCTTGAGGTCGGACTGCCGGTAATGCGGAACTGCGGCGAGCTCGGAAATCTCGGGCAACTGGTCGGCGGCGAGTTCGATCGGCATGGCAACCTCGTCAAGATGAGGCCGCACCCCTTTGAGATGCGGCCCGGACAGTATTCAGCGCAGCGCCAGACCGGAGTGGTCGAAGCGATAGATGCGTTCGGGGTCGGGGGTGAGCCAGACCGGATCGCCGTGCGAGAAGCTGGTGTCGCCCTCGGTGCGAACGGTCTGGAGGCCGGCGCCATCCACATGCACGTGGAGGAAGGTATCCGAGCCCAGGTGTTCGGCAACCCCCACATGGCCGGCCCAATCGCCGGACTCCTTGGAAATCCGCAGGTGCTCGGGGCGGACGCCGATCGAAGCGGCGCCGTACTTTTCGGCGGCGGCGCCATCGAAGAAGTTCATCTTGGGCGAGCCGATGAAGCCGGCGACGAACTTGTTGGCCGGGCGCTTGTAGAGGTCCATCGGCGTGCCGTACTGCTCGACCCGGCCGGCGTTCAGCACCACGATCTTGTCGGCCATGGTCATGGCTTCGACCTGGTCGTGGGTGACGTAGACCATGGTGGTCTTCAGCTGCTGGTGCAGCTCGGTGATCTCGAGCCGCATGTTGACGCGCAGGGCCGCGTCGAGGTTCGAAAGCGGCTCGTCGAACAGGAACGCCTTGGGCTCACGCACGATGGCGCGGCCGATGGCGACGCGCTGGCGCTGGCCGCCGGAGAGGGCGCGGGGCTTGCGGTCGAGGTAGTCGGTGAGGTTGAGGACGCGCGCCGCGTCATCGACTTTCTTGTCGGCGACGGCCCTGTCGATGTTGGCCATCTTCAGGGGGAAGTTGATGTTCTGGCGCACCGTCATATGCGGGTAGAGCGCATAGGACTGGAACACCATGGCGAGGCCGCGATGCGCCGGACCCTTGTCGGTGACGTCGACGCCATCGAGCTTGATCAGGCCGCCGGTCGTGTCCTCGAGGCCGGCAATCAATCTGAGGAGAGTAGATTTGCCGCACCCCGAGGGCCCGACGAAGACGACGAAGGCGCCGTCTTCAATCTCCAGCGAGACATCGGGGATCACCTGGTGGCCACCGAAGGTCTTGTTGACGTGTTCGAGAGTGATGGAGCCCATTTGAAATCCCCTATTTCACGGCGCCGAAGGTGAGACCGCGCACCAGCTGCTTCTGGCTGATCCAGCCCAGAACCAGGATCGGCGCGATGGCGAGGGTCGAAGCTGCACTCAGCTTGGCCCAGAACAGCCCCTCGGGGCTCGAGAAGGACGAGATGAAGGCGGTCAAGGGCGCGGCCTTGGACGCCGTCAGGTTGATGGTCCAGAACGCTTCGTTCCAGGCGAGAATGATGTTGAGCAACAGGGTCGAGGCGATGCCGGGAACGGCCATCGGCACGAGGATGTAGACCAGCTCTTTCCAGAGGATGGCGCCGTCCATCCGGGCGGCCTCGAGGATATCGACCGGGATTTCCTTGAAGTAGGTGTAGAGCATCCAGATGACGATCGGCAGGTTGATCAGGGTCAGCACCGTGGTCAGCCCCCAGACCGTGTCGAGCAGGCCGAGATCGCGGAAGATCAGGTACATCGGCACCAGCACGCCGACCGCCGGCATCATCTTGGTCGACAGCATCCACATCAGCACGTCCTTGGTCTTGGGCGTGGGAGTGAAGGCCATGGCCCAGGCGGCGGGGATGGCGATGAGCAACGCGATCAGGGTGGAGCCGACCGAGATCCAGACCGAGTTGAAGAAGTGCCGGAAGTAGTCCGAGCGCGACTGCACCTCGAAATAATTCTCCAGCGTCCAGGTGGGGATGATGGTCGGCGGCGAGGCGATGGCCTCGGCCTCGGTCTTGAAGCTGGTGAGGATGGTCCACAGGATCGGAAAGAACAGGAGGAAGGCCACCAGCCAGGCGAGGGCGGTGAAGGTGAGCTTCCGTTGCATGGTAACTTCGCGTGCCATCTCGAGCTCCTCAAGCGTCCAGGTTCTTGCCGACGGCGCGCATCAGGAAGATGGCGACGATGTTGGCGAGGATGACGGCGATGACGCCGCCGGCGGAGGCGCCGCCCACATCGAAGCTGAGGAGCGCGGTGCGGTAGACGAGGAAGGCGAGGTTGGTCGAGTTGTAGCCGGGCCCGCCATTGGTGGTGACCAGCACTTCGGCGAACACCGCGAGGAGGAAGATGGTCTGGATCAGGATCACCACGGTGATCGCCCGGGCCATGTGCGGCAGGATGATGTAGATGAAGCGCCGGACAGCGTTGGCGCCGTCCATCTCGGCGGCTTCCTTCTGCTCCTCGCTGAGCGATTGCAGCGCGGTGAGCAGGATCAGCGTCGCGAAGGGCAGCCACTGCCAGGCGACGATGATGGTGATGGCGAACAGCGGGAACTGGGCGAACCAATCGACCGGCTGCTGGCCGAAGGCCCGGGCGATATCGGCGAAGAGGCCGTATTCCGGGTTCATCAGCATGTTCTTCCAGACCAGCGCGGCGACTGGCGGCATGACGAAGAACGGCGAGATGACGAGGATGCGGACGATCCCCTGGCCGAACATCGGCTGATCGAGCAGCAGCGCCAGGAAGATGCCGCCGATGACGGTGATGGCGAGCACGCCGATCACCAGGATCAGGGTGTTGCCGATGGCCTGCAGGAACGCCGGATCGGTGAGGAAGTAATAGTAGTTGGTCCAGCCGGCAAAGCTCGTGACCGGGTTCAGCAGGTTGTAGTTCTGGAAACTGAACCAGAGCGTGAGCACCAGCGGCACGATCATCCAGACAAGCAGGACGAGGACCGAAGGCGCCATCATGATGCGCGCGAGCGTGCGCGACTGTCGCGTGGCCATTGGCGTTCTCTCCCCTTAACGCCGGTTCAATATCAGGCCCGGGATGCCCGGGCCGTTGTGGTTCGAATGCTCTTCAACTGGTGTCATTCCCGCGAAGGCGGGAACCTGGTGGGATGCTGCAACACGAGTGGAGGCTGTTACATCCCGCTGGGTCCCGCCTTCGCGGGGATGACGCCGGTGAGTGAGGTAGAAAGTGGACCGCCGGCAGCTAGAGGACTGGCCGGCGGCCCCAAGTCGCCTCGGGAGGCTACTTGATGTACCCGCCCTTGGTCATTTCGCGGGTCGTAACGTCCTGGGCCTGCTTCAGCGCATCGTCGACGCTGGACTGGCCGGCGAGCGCTGCCGAGAACAGCTGGCCGACGGTGGTGCCGATGCCCTGGAACTCGGGGATGGCGACGAACTGCACGCCGACATAGGGGACCGGCTTGACGGTCGGCTTGGTCGGATCGGCGGCATTGATCGAGTCGAGCGTCATCTTGGCGAAGGGGGCGGCCGCCTGGTACTCGGGGTTGGCGTAGAGCGAGCTGCGCGTGCCCGGCGGCACGTTGGCCCAGCCTTCCTTGCTGGCAACCAGATCGAGATAGCCCTTCGAGGTTGCCCAGGCGACGAACTTCTGGGCGGCTTCCGCCTTCTGGGTGCCGGCGGGAATGCCGAGCGACCAAGCCCAGAGCCAGTTGCCGCGCTTGCCGAGGCCCTTGTCGGGAGCGAGCGCGAAGCCGACCTTGTCGGCGACGGTCGAGTCCTTGCCGGTAACGAACGAGGCGGCGACGGTGGCGTCGATCCACATGCCGCACTTGCCCTGCTGGAACAGCGCCAGGTTCTCGTTGAAGCCGTTGGACGAAGCGCCCTGCGGGCCATCGGCCTTCATCAGGTCGACGTAGAACTGCAGCGTGTCCTTCCACTCGGGCTGGTCGAACTGCGGCTTCCAGTTCTCATCGAACCAGCGGGCGCCGAAGGAGTTCGACATAGCGGTGAGGAACGCCATGTTCTCGCCCCAGCCGGCCTTGCCGCGGAGGCAGATGCCGTTGATGCCGGCGGCGCGGTCGGTCATCTTGTCTGCGGCTTCCTTGATGAAGTCCCAGGTCGGGGCGTCGGGCATGGTGAGCCCGGCCTTCTCCATCAGGTCCTTGCGATACATGACCATCGAGCTCTCGCCGTAGAACGGCGCGGCATAAAGCTTGCCGTCCAGCGACAGGCCGCCACGGATGGCGGGGAGCAGGTCATCGACGTCGTAGTCGGTGCCGAGATTGTCCAGCGGTACCAGCCAGCCCTGCTTGGCCCAGATCGGAACTTCGTAGGTGCCAATGGTCACGACGTCGTACTGGCCGCCCTTGGTGGCGATGTCGGTGGTGACCTTCTGGCGCAGCGCGTTCTCCTCGAGGGTAACCCACTCGAGCTGGATGTCCGGGTTCTTGGCCGTGAAATCGTCCGTCAGCTTCTGCATGCGGATCATGTCGCCATTGTTCACCGTGGCGATGGTGATGGTTTCGGCGGAAGCCGAGCCGGCAAGCGCAACAAGCATGGCGCCCGCGAGAAGCGGTAGCAGTTTCATCGATATCCTCCCTTTTCCGATACGAGCATTTGTATCGGTGATGGGCAAATACTCATACTTCGGTCGATAAAGTCAAGCGGTTGATTTATCCACAGGGCGGCGCGACAGCGCGTCCTGTGAGGGTGCTTTGGCGGTATCGCTATGAATTCAGGGGGTTAGGGTTAGGCCAGCAGGCCTTCAGCCGTGGCTTCGTCTGTAAGCAAACCGTTTACCAACCGGCGGTTGAGCGCGGCGCGGATGCCGGGCAATTTTTGCTTGCCCATGGCGATTGCCACGACTAGCGACGACTCTCGCGAAGGCAGGGGGGCGCTGGCCACCCGGTCATTGGTCAGCCCATCGATCAGCTTGCCGTTGGCGTCGAAGGCCCAGCCAAGAATCTCAGCGATGGCGCCCGCCTTCTGCAACGCCTTCAGCTCCGGCTCGGAGATGAAGCCATCGAGATAGAGCGGCGCGTCCGGGCCGAGGTCGCCCAGCCCGAGAAAGGTCACGTCGGCCTGAGCGGCCAATGACAGGGTATCGCGGACCATGGGCTGGCTATGCAGCGCCTCGCGCTCCGCCGCCGACGAGGCGATGACCGGCAGCGGCATGGGGAAGCTGCGGGCCTTCACCGCGTCGGCCATCGAGAAGATGACGTTGTAGAAGGCGGCCGAGCCATCAGGCGCGATGTTGCCGGTAAGCGAGACGATCTTGTGCTGCGGCGCCTCGATGGGCGACAGCTGGTCGATCGCGGCCTTCAGCGTGCGGCCGGTGCCGAGCCCGAGGACGATCGGCTTGTCACCCTTCAGCCGGCGCTCGATTTCGGCGGCGGCCGCCTGGGCGAGGCCGAGCACGGTGGAGGTGGAACCCGGATCGGAGGGGACGACTTCGACGAGATCCAGTGCGTAGCGGGTGCGGAGCTTTTCGGCGAGCTCCATGCAGCGGCCGATCGGGTGATCGAGGCGAACCTTGATCAGGCCTTCCGAGATCGACAGCGAAACGAGGCGCTGGGCGGTCTGGCGCGACACACCGAGCTTCTTGGCGATCTCTTCCTGGTTGTTGCCGGCAACGTAGTAGAGCCAGCCGGCGCGGGCAGCGTCGTCGAGCCGGTTGCCCGAAGTGTCCTGTCGTGGCGCCATGGCCGGAAAATCCTGTCCGAAACGGGCGGATACTCACGCAATGGGCTTTTGCCCGCAAGGGGATTGTTCGGCTTTAGCGGCGCACTGCGACGAAAGGCGAAAGCTTGATGCCGGCGGCGTCGAGGATCGGCTTGCCCCCGGGGGCGAAGAGGATCAGGCCGTCGATGGGGGCGAGGACATCGTCCGGTCCGAGATGCAGGAGCACGCGGCGGGCGGCACGGCTGTTGAGGCCATAGATCGCCCCGCGATCGAAGCTGCCATCGCGCAGCGCCGCTTCGCCGACCGCTGCAGCATTGGCCAGCGCTGTGGGGTCGACGCGCCCGAGATAGACTGCGTCGGTGGGCAGCTTGTGAGTCACGGCGAACCAGCTGAGCTCGCGCCAGTTGGTGCCCTCGTTCTCCACCGGGATGGCGCGGACACGCTGGTAGTGCGGCGCGAGCGCCTCCCAGGCGGGCGAGGTGAGCATGGTGCGCCAGGTTGTGCCGGTGCGATCGGGCCCGACTTTGAGCGCCCGGATACCCAGTTGCAGGTCAGTCAGTTGCAGCGCGAGTGCAAGGCAGGCGACGATCAGGGCTGGAGTGCTGCGCAGCTGGCGCGACAGCAGGGTCAGGAGCGCGAAGACCAGCAGGTAGCCGAGCGGCCAGAACATGCGGCCAGAACTGCGGAAGGTGGTGAGGAACTTTTCGAGCTGCGCCGGCAGCGGCAACTCGAACAGCTCGATGCTGCCGAAGGCGACGCGGTGGCTCAGCGAGAAGATCGCGAGGCCGACCGCGACCAACACCAGCGGCAGGAAGCGCGGCCCGAACAGCGGCGCGAGATTGGCGGGGCGGAAGGTGACGGCGACCACGGCGATGAGGGCGAAAATGCCGAGCCCGACATAGTTCACGCCCTCCCATTCGAAGCGGTTGATGGGCACGCCGGGGACGATGAACTGGAAGAAGGCGGGGTTGACCGGGCCAAGCAGGTTCATGCGGAAGAGGCCGAAACCGTAACTCTCCATCGAGCCGACGGTGAAGATGCCGGCGGCCCAGAGCACGAGGGCGATGCCGAGGCCGGCGAACGACAGCTCGGCAACGGTGACCAGCGGACGCAACTCGCCGCGCCACAGCCGTGCCGCGAGCGAAGCGCCCCAGATGGCGAACACCATCACCAGCAGGTAGCCGTGAATGGCCGACACGGTCGCCAGCAGCAACGGCCAGGCCCAGAGCGGCATCGGGCGACGGAGATAGAGCCAGACGGCGGCGAGGATGGTCCAGTGACCGGCCAGCGCCATATGCACGTCGAGCCGCATCAGGAAGGCCGGCTGGAACACGCAGAACATAGCGGCGATCAATGCCATCGGCCGGCTGAGCTTCAGCTGATGGGCGATCAACACGGCGAACAGCGACTGCAGGACGAAGCAGAGCAGCTCCCAATAGCCCCAGTACTGGAAGCGCATAGGTAGCCAGTTGGCGATCAGCTTGAACGGGAAGGCAAATAGCGGCAGGGAATCGGACAGTCCGACGCTGTTGGCGAGTTCGAGCCCATTGAGCGGACTGGCGCCGGGTGGCCAGCCCCAAGGCGCCATGGAGAACCACCACCAGCCGAGCGTGTGCATGGCGCGATCACGCTCATCGAGCCAGAGGATGTTGGTGGGATCGAGCGGGGCGATGCCGCGCACGATGACGAACGCGATGATGCCGATGAGGATGGCGGGGACGATGGCCGGCGTTTCGAGGCTCGCAGCGACGTTCGCCGGGCGCAGGCGCGCCGGCTCGTGAAGCTCTGCTGCCCCCGTTGCGCTCATTCGGTTACCGGCAATCCACCTAGCCTGGCGCGCAGCCGCCATCCACTCTCAGTACCGCGCCGGTGGTGAAGGAAGCGTTTTGGCGCGTCCATCGTCACTTGGCGATATAGCGCTCTTTTCTTTTTCGCCCGATCCGCCTAGAGGTGTCGGACGAGTGAAGGGAAGCCTGATGCCGAAGACGGATATTGCCCGGCGGGTCTACAATCATACCTGGAAGCTCGATCCGATCGTGCGCAGCCTGCTCGATACGGACTTCTATAAGCTATTGATGCTGCAGATGATCTGGGGGCTTTACCCCAAGGTCGACGCCACTTTCTCGCTGATCAACCGCAAGACCTCGGTCCGCCTCGCCGACGATATCGACGAGGGCGAGCTGCGGGCGCAGCTCGACCATGCGCGGACGCTCCGCTTCGGCAAGAAGGAGATGATCTGGCTGGCGGGTAACAGTTTTTATGGCTCCAAGCAGATTTTCTCGCCGGAGTTCCTGCGCTGGCTGGCCGGGTTCCGGCTGCCGGACTACCACCTCGAAAAGCGCGATGGGCAGTATGAGCTGACCTTCCACGGCAAGTGGGTGGAGACCACGATGTGGGAGATCCCGGCGCTGGCGATCATCAACGAGCTGCGCAGCCGATCGGCGCTGAAGGCTTACGGGCCGTTCGCGCTCGACGTGGTCTATGCGCGAGCCAAGGCCAAGATGTGGGAGAAGGTGGAGCGGCTGAAGAAGCTGCCGGAGCTTCGCATCTCGGATTTCGGCACCCGGCGTCGGCATTCGTTCCTGTGGCAGCGCTGGTGCGTCGAGGCGCTGAAGGAAGGGCTGGGGCTCGAGGTGTTCACCGGCACCTCGAACGTGCTGCTGGCGATGGACAACGATCTCGAAGCGCTGGGCACCAATGCGCATGAGCTGCCGATGGTGCTGGCGGCGATCGCGCCGAACGAAGAGGCGCTGAAAGAGGCGCCGTACCAGGTGCTGCAGGACTGGGAGAGCTATTACGGCGGCAATCTCAAGATCGTCCTGCCCGATGCGTTCGGCACCGACGCGTTCCTCCGCGATGCGCCCGACTGGGTGGCCGACTGGACCGGCTTCCGGCCGGACAGCGCTCCCGCGATCGAGGGCGGCGAGAAGATCATCGAGTGGTGGAAGGCGCGTGGGCGCGACCCTCGCGACAAGCTGCTGATCTTCTCCGATGGGCTCGATGTCGACATGATCGAAGAGGCCTATCGTCACTTCCATGGACGGGTGCGCATGGCCTTTGGCTGGGGCACCAACCTCACCAACGATTTCTCAGGTTGCTCGCCGTGGCCTAATCCGCAGCTTGAGCCGATCTCGCTGGTGTGCAAGGTCAGCGAGGCCGATGGCCATCCAGCCGTGAAGCTCTCGGACAATCCCGAGAAGGCCACCGGCGACGCGGCGGAGATTCGCCGCTACATCAGGATCTTCGGCGACAAGGGCCGGGTCTCCCACAAAGTTACCGTCTAGCCGACGAACTATTTTCTGAGGTCTCATGCGTTATTCCGCCTGCATCGAGTGGCTGTTCGCCACCGAAGAGCCTGACGTTGCCAACCGGGTCCGTGCGGCCAAGGCCGCGGGGCTCGACGCCGTCGAGTTCTGGCGTTTCTCCAACAAGGACTGCGATGCCATCAAGTTGGCGCTCGACGAAACCGGACTGACGCTGGCGGGAATTCTGTGCGAGCCGATCGCGCCGCTGACCAATCCGGAATCGCACCAGTGGTTCCTCGAAGGGGTGCGCACTTCGCTGGCGGCGGCGCTGCAACTTGGGGCCAGGGTGATCATTGCGCAGGCCGGTGACAACCAGCCGGGCGTGGCGCGCGCGGCGCAGCATGCGGCGATCGTCAAGGTGCTCAAGGAAGCGGCGAAGCTGCTCGAAGGTTCGGGCGTGGTGCTGGCGCTGGAGCCGCTCAACGACCGGGTGGACCATCCGGGCTACTACCTCACCTCGACCGAGGAGGGGCTCGATATCGTCGATGAGGTGGCGCGGCCCGAGATCAAGCTGCTCTACGATATCTACCACGCGGCGGTGATGGGCGAAGAGATCGAAGTGCTCAGCGGGCGCCTCGACCGGGTGGTGCACGTGCATCTCGCCGATACGCCGGGTCGCGGCGAGCCGGGCAGCGGCCGCATGGATTATGCCGAGCGGCTCGAGTGGCTGGCGGCGCAGGGCTATGACGGGCTGATCGGGCTCGAGTACAAGCCGAGCGGGCCGACGGTGGAGACGCTGAAGTTTCGCGAGCTGGCGTAGCGGCGGGAGATGAACGGAACGGAGACAGCGGGCTCAGCCTGAGTTAAGCTCGCGTGTGGCAGCGTCGAGGCCGATCCAGGAGGAGGTCCAGATGCGCTCTCCCACTCGACTCCATCTTGTCCGTAGCCTTGCATTTTTCGTCGGCGCGCTTGTCGTCGGCACCTCTCTTGCCGCTCCCAAGGACGACGCAGCAAAGTCCGATTGCCTGCAAAAGGCGCTGGTACAGTTCAACATCGATGATGCGGGTTGTGCGATCTACCCACTCACATCGGTGCTCTATGGCGAGTGCAAGGTTCGCGTGATGCGCGCCTACCAGACGGCGATGGCCAACTGCGTGCTCGACACGCCGTCATCAAGCACCCGGCCGCAACTGCGAAACCCCGGCAGGCTGACCATCAAGCAGTAGCCAGTCAGTCCCCGGCTTCGCCCCTTAGCCAATAGCCTGCGGCGCGGATGTAGTCGTTGTTGAAGCCGCGGGCGACGAGGTGGTGGCGGAGCGACTTGGCCATCTGCGCTTCGCCGGCGACGAAGGCGAAGCCTTCGCCCGCGGGGAAGCCGATCTCGGTGACCGCAGGCAGGATCAGGTTTTCGGCGCCGGCCTCGCGGCCATTGCGGTGGATCCAGTGGATTTGGACCGGTGAACTGGTTTCGAAGCGCTGTTCGTCGGCGGCTTCCGGGACCTCGATGATGGCGATCGCCGGCTTATCCGTCGGCAGTTCCTCGATGCGGCGGCCGATGGCGGGGAGCGCCGTTTCGTCGCCGGCGATGAAGTACCAGTCGAAGGCTTCGGGCACGCGAATGGTGCCGCGCGGGCCGCCGATCATCAATTGGTCGCCGGGTTTCGCCTGCGCGGCCCACTCGGAGGCGGGTCCGTCGCCGTGCAGCACGAAATCGAGGTCGAGGGTGAGGGCCACCGGATCGAAGTAGCGCGGGGTGTAATCGCGGAGGAACGGCTTCGACACCTCGTCAGGCCAGGCGAGCCCGTTGGGATGGCGCTCAGGGCGCGGCAGCGGCTTGCCGTCCGAGGGCAGGAACACCTTGACGTGGTCGGCGTGACCCGGGGACTGGAAACCTTCCAGTTCGGGTCCGGTGAGCCGGATACGGCGCATGTGCGGGGTGATGTCGACGACCGAGGCGACGTCGAGGATGCGGATGCGAGTTTCGAGCCGGATGCGTTCGAGCGATCTATTTATGACGTTCATAGTCAAGATTTAGCTGGGCGAGGCAGCAGCGGTCAAGTTAACTCGGTGCAAGGTGGGATTGTTCGATCGGATCAAACAATCCCTTGCGTAGGCGGTGCGCTATTCGAGGGAATGCCGGTCGCCTATTTCTAGTGCCGAAGCGACCGGCAAGGGCCGGCACAAAGACAGCGATCGGCAGGGGCCGACGCATGGAGGTTAGCGATGATCACCCAGATCAAGGGCCTGCACCACGTTACGTCGATGGCGCGCGATGCGGCCGAGAACAACCATTTCTTCTCCAAGACGCTCGGCCTGCGCCGGGTGAAGCAGACCGTCAATTTCGACGCGCCCGACGTCTATCACCTCTACTACGGTGACGAGGTCGGTACGCCCGGCACGGTCATGACGCACTTCCCGTTCCCGCACATTGCTCGCGGCCGGCCTGGCGTCGGCGAAGTCGGCACCACGGTCTTCTCGGTGCCCGAGGGCTCGCTCGGCTACTGGCAGGAGCGGCTGGCACAGGACCGCGTCGGTGACCTCGCGCTCTCCGAAAGCTTTGGCGACAAGCGCCTGAGCTTCCGGGCTCCGGAAGGCGATGCGTTGGCGCTGGTCGAGAACGCGGCCGACGCCCGGCTGCCGTGGACCGGCAGCGGCGTCGACGCCGAGCATGCGATCCGGGGCTTCCATTCGGCTTCGATGCGGCTCCGCGACGGTGGCGCCACGGAGGAGCTGCTGAAGTTCATGGGCTACCAGAACGCCGAGAGCTCGGGGAACACCCACCGGCTGATCCGGCCGGATGGCAACCCTGCCAACACCATCGATATCGAGGTGCTGCCCGATGCCAACCGGGCCGATCTCGGCGCGGGTTCGGTGCATCACATCGCGTTCGCAGTGGAGAACCGGGCGGCGCAGCTCGAAGTCCGGAAGGCCCTGCTCGACACGGGCTACCAGGTGACGCCGGTGATCGACCGGGACTATTTCTGGGCGATCTATTTCCGGACGCCGGGCGGCGTGTTGTTCGAGATCGCGACGAACGAGCCCGGGTTCGATCGGGACGAGGACACTGCGCACCTCGGCGAGTCGCTGAAGCTGCCGACGCAGCATGAACACCTGAGGAGCCAGCTGGAGCAGACGCTGCAGCCGCTCGAGGACAAGGAACTGGCATGATGGCCGAAGTACTCGACAGCTACGTCAACGTGGATATCCCCGGCGCATCCCAGGATGCGCCGGCCTTCTACCTGTTGCACGGCACCGGCGGCGACGAGCATCAGTTCACCGACCTCGCCGCGGAGCTGAAGCCCGGGGCGCGGCGGATCGGTGTGCGGGGCGACGTCTCCGAAGGCGGGGCGCTGCGCTACTTCAAGCGCGTTGGCGAGGGCCGCTATGACATGGCGGACCTAGCCCGGGCGACCAAGAAGCTCGCGGGCTTCGTCGGGGCGAGCAAAGGCAGTGCCAAAGAGGTGCTGGGGCTTGGCTACTCGAACGGGGCGAACATCCTCGCCTCGGTGTTGTTCGAGGCGCCGGAGCAGTTCGACGTGGCGGTGCTGATGCACCCGCTGATCCCCTTCACGCCCAAGCCGCAGCCGGGGTTGAAGGGCAAGCGGATCATCATCACCGCGGGCCGCCGCGATCCGATCGCGCCGGTGCATTCGGCGGAGCTGCTCTCGACCTATTTCAAGGAGCAGGGCGCCGAGGTGACGCTGTTCTGGCACGAAGGCGGGCACGAAATCCGCCGCGAGGAACTGCTCGCGGTGCGGGACTTCCTCGCCGAGTAAGTACGAAGGCCGCCTCTCGGGGCGGCCTTTTCATGTCAGCCAACGAACGCCACCGGCACGCCGGGCTTCACCATTTTGGCGAGTTCATTCGCGTCCCAGTTGGTCAGGCGCACGCAGCCATGCGAGGCGGTCTTGTCGATCAGCGACGGTTCGGGGGTGCCGTGGATGCCGAAGGTCGGTTCGCTCAGGTCGATCCACATCGAGCCAACCGGGCCATTGGGACCGGGCGGGATGGTGAGCACTTCGGTGTTCTTGCCCTGCTGGAAATTGACCTTGGGGTTGTAGGTGTATTCGGGCATGGGGGCGACGCCTTCGACCACATGGGTGCCGGTGGGCGACGGGTTTTCCTCGGAACCGATGGTGGCCGGATAGGCAGCGATCAGCCGGTCGCCCTCGCCATAGGCGCGCACTTGGCGCAGCGACTTGTCGGCCTCGATGCGCAGCACCTCGCCCTTGAGGTCCGGGCCGTATGCGGCGACCTGGATCGTTTCGCCGGTGGTGAAGCTGGCACCGGGGTTGAGCGCCTTCAGCAGGTCCACATCCATGTGGAAGCGCTCGCCCAGTTCTTCCGCGATCGAGGTGTAGCCGAGGAACTTGCGCTTGGCCTGCTCGGCATAGTCCTTGGGAATCGGCTCGCCGATGGCGTTGAGGTCGTCGGCGATGATCTTGTAGTCGCCGATCACCGGGTCGCCGGTTTCGAGCGCTGTGAGCATGTCGGGATCGAGCGCGCCGTCGGGAGGCAGGTCGCGCATCAGCTCGAAGGCGAACACGGCCTTGCGCACATTGTCGCCGTCGAAGCCGTCGATGACCCCCGGCGAGGCGCCGGCGCGATCGAGCAGCACCTGCAGGCGGATGATGGCGGGATCGGGCTGGCGCTCGACTTTGGTGGCTCCTTCAGCCGGCGGAGCGTATTGCACCGGGATGGTCGAGAGGTCGGCGGCGTTCACTGCCTCAGCGGTGAGCGGCACAGCCGGCAGCGTCGCCACCTCCTGCGCATTGGCAAGAACGGTGGCGAGGGCGAAAGCGAGGGTAGCGAGCGCGAGGCGCATGGTTTCCAGTTCCTTTGGGGAAGAGGAAACAACGCCGGCGGCTCACGGGTTGCCTCAATCTGTCGTGCGCAGCATCGGCATGGTTAGCATTTGGCCAAAATGCCGCGGATCAGGCTTGCAGGTCGGCCCATTCCGGATGGCGGCGGAACTGCGCCACGACGTAGGAGCAGACCGGCACGATCTTGCTGCCGGTGGCGCGAGCATCGGCGATTCCGCGCTCGACCAGCTTCAGCGCAAGGCCGAGGTTGCGGTGCTGTGGCGGCACGCCCGTGTGGTCGACGATGATGGTCTTGGCATCGCGGCGCTGGTAGGTCATTTCAGCTTCGCTGCCGTCGGGGAGATAGACCACGTAGCGGCCGCGGCCGTCGGCCTCTTCGTGCTCGACGGGAAGTTCGTCAGACATCGCAAAACCTTTCACAGTCGGAACGGCGTCAGCTTTGGCGCCGGGCATGATGCACATATGGGGTGGAAGCGGGCAGGCGGAAGAGCGGTGGGCGCGGGTCAGATCTGCGTCATCGGCTCACCAAGTTCGGGAAACAGCCGTCGCTCGTTGAGGAACGGGTGAATGGCGAGGGCGGCGGCCATGTCTCTCAGGGCCAGGGCGCGCTTGCCCAGTTGCAGGTACATCAGCGAGCGCCCGGAAAGGGCGCCGAAATGGCGGGGCTCGAGGGCCAGCACCTTCTCGCAATCGGCGATCGAGGCATCAAAGTTGCCGATCGCGTAATACATGGTGGCGCGCTGGTTCCAACCCTCGGCGTAGTCGGGGTAATCGGCAATCAGCTTGTCGAGCAGGCGGATCGCTCCCGGCACGTCGCCCATGTTGCGGGCGGTCAGCGCCTCGCGCATGCGGCCGGCGAGGATCGGGTCGGATGGGGTGGTCCAGTAGATCCAGATCTTCTGGTCGATGGCGTGTGCGGTCTCGGCGTCGGGGGCGACGCGCAACTGGGCGAACAGCTTGTCGAGGGCCAGACGGTCCGCCGCGTCGTCGGCCAGGGCCGGGCTCAGCGCCAACAGCAACAGCAGCCCCAGGAGGAGGCGCGGAAGGATCGAGGCAAGACGAGCCAGGTTGCGCATGGCCCCAATATTCGACCCCGGGCCGCGGCGGCGCAAGTGATCAGTTGGTGATCGGCGCCGCCTAGTGCCCCGCCTCGCGCTTCTGCCAGCGAGCCTGGAGCGAGCGACCGAAATTGCCGAGAAATGGCGCTGCGGCGAGGAGGATCGCTCGCCAGTAATGGAGCAAGAGGAACAGCACCACGAGGATCAACGCGCCGACGATGATCACCAACTCGAGGCTGAGGCCCATCGACTTCAGCCAGGCCGAGAGCAGCATGCCGGGGAGGATATGAGCGGCGGCCCAGACGAAGGCGGAGGTGACGTTGATGATCGAGAAGCGCCGATAGTCCATGCCGAACATGCCGGCGATGCCGGGCACCACGGCCTTCACCCCTGGGATGAAGCGGCCGATGAACACCGACTTGCCGCCGTGCTTGGCGAAGAACGCCTCGCCGCGGGCGATCAGCGGCAGGTGGTTGCGGAACGGCCAGATGGTCTTGATCCGGTCCTTCAGCCAGAAGCCCACGGTGTAGGAGATGGCGTCGCCGACCACCGCGCCGACCACCGCCGCGAGATAGATCTCCCAGAACGGGAGCTTGCCGTCAGCGATCAGGCCGCCGGCGAGCAGCAGTACCGGCGTCGACGGGATGAACAGCCCGAGGATGAATACGGCCTCTGTGGCAGCGATCAGGAAGATGAACCAGAGACTGAGCCAGAAATTGCCCGAGATGGCCTCGAGCAGCATTTCCAGCCAGCCGGTGAGTGCGTTGAAAACCTCGAGCATCGGCCCAGCCTAGCGGGCCGAAATGAGGATTGCGTGACAGGAGCCGCGGGTCTTCGTTTGTCGCGCGTTCGAACGGGAAAAGTCTGCAACTTTTCCTGCACGCGCTCCTTAGTGGCCGGTCTCGGGCTTCTGCCAGCGCGCCTGCAGCGAGCGACCGAACTCGCCCATGAACGGGGCCAGGGACAGGAGGATACGCTTCCAGAAGTGGACGATGAGGAAGAGGACGGTGAGCACGATGGCGCCGACGATGATGACCAGCTCGAGGCTCAGTCCAATCGACTTCAGCCAGCCGGTGAGCAGCACGCCGGGCAGGATGTGCACTGCGGCCCAGACGAAAGCCGAGACGACATTGATGACCGAGAAGTGGCGGTACGACATGCCCATCATGCCGGCGACGCCGGGGATCACGGCTTTCACGCCGGTGATGAAGCGGCCGATGAAGATGGCCTTGCCGCCGTGGCGGGCGAAGAACACCTCGCCCTGCTCGATGAGCTTGAGGTGGTTCTTGAACGGCCAGACCGTCCGGATGCGGTCCTTCAGTGCCCAGCCGACGGTGTAGGAGATGGCGTCGCCGATGATCGCGCCGAGCACGGCTGCGAAGTAGATCGGCCAGAACGGCAGGCTGCCCTGAGCGATAAGGCCACCGGTCAGTAGCAGGATCGGAAGCGAGGGCACCAGCAGGCCGACGATGAAGACCGCTTCACCGATGCAGACCAGGAAGATGAAAAGCAGCGAGAGCCAGAAATTGTCGGAAATGCCTTGCAGGAACAGTTCGAGCCAAGTCGAAATTGAATGGAAGAACTCGATCATAGGCTACGGCTGCTCCCCTGTGCCCCCTAGGCGCGAGGCATTGCCTCGTGCTGTAACGTGTCACGATTGGCATGGCACCGCCAGTCGGTAGTGGCGCGCCCATTGCGGCTATTTGACGAGACGTGCATGAACTGTGCGTGAACGCGCTATGGTCGCGTCGACGCTGCACTCAGCCGTGGGGGCGATGAGGCAGCGGGCTGAACGGAGTTGTCGATGTCGCTGCCTATCCACCACATGATCTCCGGCGGACCGCAGCCGGTGGCGCCTTTCAGCCATGCGGTCGAGGCCGACGGCTTCGTGTTTGTCACCGGTCAGATGCCGACCGACCCCAACGCGCCGGACGCCCCCCTGCCGGAGGGCATCGAGGCACAGACGCGGCGGGTGATCGAGAACCTGAAACTGATCCTCGCCGGCCTGGGCCTGGGGCTCGAACACGTCACCATGGCGCGCATTTACCTCACCGAGTTTCATCGCGACTACGTGGAGCTCAATACGTTGTGGCCGAGCTTCTTCGAGGCCGGGAAGTTGCCGGCGCGGACCACGGTGGGTGTGACGGCGCTGGCGGTGGGCTCGCTCGTGGAGATCGACCTGATCGCTCGACGGCCCTGACCCACCTTCTCCCACAAGGGGGAGAAGCGCCAAGCCGATGGATCCCCGGTCTAGCTCGTCACCTTCGCCGTCCGTCCATAGACCAGCAGCATGACGATGATCACCAGGCCGTAGATGATCTGGCGGCCGGCTTCCGGCATCTGCATGATCGAGAGCACCGAGTTGAGCAGCACGATCAGGATCACGCCGACGACGGTGCCGATGAAGCGGCCGCGGCCGCCGAGGATGTGGGTGCCGCCGATCACCACCGCGGCGATGGCCGGCAGCAGGTAGGCATTGCCCATGCCCTGGTAGGCCTTGGCGGAATAGCCGGCGAGCAGCACGCCGGCGAGCGCCGCGCAGAGCCCTGAGATGACGAAGGCGCCGACGATGACCCAGCGGGTTCGGATGCCGCTGAGGTAGGACGCGGCCTCGCGGTTGCCGGTGGCATAGATGGATTTGCCGAAGGCGGTGCGGCTGAGGATGGCGGCGATGACGACGGACACCGCGGCCCAGACGAAGATCGCGACGGGGATGCCGAGGATCTTGTCGGCGGCGAGGTACCGCATCAGCGGGGTGGATTCGGTGACCGGCGAGAAGCCGCCGGTATGGGCGACCATCAGGCCGCGCATCACCGAGTCGACGCCGAGGGTGAAGATCATCGAGGGGATGCGGAGATAGGCGACGCCGAAGCCGTTGAAGAGGCCGACCAGGAGGCCGATGGCGAGGCCGGTCGGGATGGCGGCGGGGCCGCCGACCGTGGTCGCCATCATGGCGGCGGCGGTCATCGTCCACGGCACGCTCAGGTCGATGTGGCCGAGAAGGATCACCATCATCATGCCGGCGGCGACGATGCCGAGGAAGGCGCCGGTCTGCAGCTGGGTGAGCAGGTAATTGGGGCTCAGCAGCGGCATCGAGCCGAGCGTTGCCATGGTGTAGATCGAGCCGAGCGCCAGGATCACCAGCACGAAGCCGGCGGAGATGACGATCGGCAGATCGTCGGGTTTCAGGCGGGGCAGGGTGAGGTCGTTGGCCATGGGTCCGGTCCTACCTGAACAGTTCGAGGCGGTTCTTCACCCGCAGCGTGCGGATGGCGCCGAGGCTGACGGCGGCGAGCAGCACGACGCCCTCGACCAGCGGTTGCAGCAGTGGGTCGATGGAGAGAATGCGGAAGTAGAACGAGATGGCGCGGAGGATCAGCGCGCCGACCAGCGCCCCGATCACCGTGCCGACGCCGCCGAGCAACGAGATGCCGCCCAGCACCACGGCGGCGATGGAGTTGAGCGTGTAGGCGCCGGCCTGCGGGATATCGGCGCTGCCGGAGCCGGTCTGGACGGCGAGGTAGAGCCCGGCGCAACCGGCGAAGAAGCCGGCCAGCGTGAAGGCCCAGAGCTTGGCGCGGTTGATCGGCAGGCCCGACATGTAGGCGGCGCCCTCAGACGAGCCGATGGCGTAGAGCGCCCGGCCGGTGACGGTGCGGCGGAACGGGATCCACACGGCGGCCGCGACCACGACGAGGATGATCAGCGGCACCGGGAACCAGGCGATGGGCTGGAACCAGGCGGCCTCGCCATCGTCGAACAGGTGGTAGGTCTCGGCCAGGTCGCGCAGCGAGTTGGTGGCGGCCCAGTTGAGATCGAGATCGACCTCGCCGCCCGGTTCCGGGCGGATCAGCAGCGCGAGGCCGATGGCGACGGCGCCTGTGGCCAATGTGGCGATGATCGGCTGCAGGCGGCCGTAGACGATGACGAGGCCGTTGACGAGGCCGAAACCGGTGCCTGCGGCGACGGAGAAGACGCAGCCGAGGATGATCTGCCATGGTTCGCCGCGGACCAGTTCGCTGGCGATGCAGCTGGTGAGGGTCATCACCGCGCCGACCGAGAGGTCGAGGCCGCCGAGGATCACGGTCATCGCCTGCGCCATGGCGACGAAGGCGAGCGCCACGGATTCATTGGTGTTGGCGATGAAGACGTTGGTGGAAAAGCCGCGCGGGTGGATGAAGTTGTAGGTGATGTAGAGCGCGGCGAGCAGCAGCAGGGCGCCGTAGAAGCCGCGGTTCTGGCGGATCGACATGGCGAGCGCCGAGGCGCGGGGTGGGGTGTTGGCGGTAACGGCGCTCATGCGGGCACCGCCTCTCGGGCCGGCGCGTCGACCGGCCTGGTGATGTTGAGCGCGGCGGCGACGAGGGCTTCCTCGGTGATGGCGTCGCCTGAGAACTCGGTGACGATGCGGCCGTCGTACATTACCGCGACGCGATCGCAGCAGCCGATTAGCTCAGCATAATCAGTGGAGTAGAAGAGGATCGCGGTGTCCTTGTAGGCGAGCTCGCGCATCAGCCGGTAGAGCTCCTGCTTGGTGCCGACGTCGATGCCGCGGGTCGGGTCGTTGAGCAGCATCACCTCGGGATCGGTCATCAGCCACTTGGCGATGACCACTTTCTGCTGGTTGCCGCCGGAGAGACTGGCGACCGGGTCGTCCGGCTTGTTGAGCTTGATCTGCAACTGGGCGATGGCATCGGCCACAGCTTGCCGCGACTTTGCCCGGTCGATGAACGGACCCTGACGAACCTTGTCGAAGCTCGCGACCAGCAGGTTGTCGGTGATCGACATGGGGAGCATCAGCCCTTCGGTCTTACGGTCCTCGGGCACCAGTGCGATGCGGCTGCGGCCGCTCTTGGCATCGGCTGGGGAGGCGGGAATGCCGCCCTCGCCACCGACCGTGACCTTACCCTCGACGCCGCGGAGCACGCCGAACAGGGCGAGCAACAGTTCCTTTTGGCCCTGGCCGTCGAGGCCGCCGAGCCCGACGATCTCGCCCTTGCCGACCGACAGCGAGACGCCATTGAGGCGGTTCTCCCATTTGAGGTTGGTGACGGCGAGGTGTGGCTTGCGGGCGAGGGCGGGGGGCTTGGTCGGGAACTGGTGGGTGATGTCGCGGCCGATCATCAGCTTGACGATCTCGTCCTGGCTGCGGGCGCCCTTGTCGAAGGTTTCGATGTGGCGGCCGTTGCGGAATACCGAGAGGGTGTCGCAGAGCGCCTCGACCTCGTGCATCCGGTGCGAGATGAACAGCATGCCGGTGCCCTCGGCCTTCAGCTCGGCGAGCACGTTGTAGACGGTTTCGACGTCTCGGCTGGTGAGCGCGGAGGTTGCCTCGTCGAGGATCAAGAGCTTGGGGTTCTTGCCGAGCGCCTTGGCGATTTCGACCATCTGCCGGCGGCTCAGCGACAGGTCGCGGATCAGCGCGCGGGGGTCGACGTCCTCGCAGTGGATGCGGGCGAGCAGCATTTCGGCGCGATCGCGCTGGGCGCGCTTGTCGATGAGGCCGAAGCGGCGCGGCGGGTCGGAAATCGAGATGTTGTCGGCGACCGACAGGTCGGGCATCAGCGACAGTTCCTGGAACACGCAGACGACGCCAGCTTTCCCTGCATCGGAGGGGCGCGAGAAGCGGTGCGGCGTACCTTCGACAGTCAGCGTGCCGGTATCTGGCTGCACTACGCCGGCCATGATCTTGATCAGAGTGGATTTGCCGGCGCCGTTCTCGCCCAGGATGGCGTGGATGGAGCCTTGCCAGCAGGAAAAGTCGACACCTTCGAGCGCCCGGGCGCCCGAGAAGTACTTCGATACGCCGCTCAGTTCGGCGAATGGCCGCGCGGGCTTGCCGTCCAGCATCGTAGATCCTCAGCCGTCGAATGAATGGGGAGCAGCGGTGCCGGCGATGGGGCCGGCACCGCCTTTTACATGCGGAGGTCTACTGCACGTTCTCCTCGGTCTGGGCCATGATGGCCGGGCCCGAGATGTTCACCCCGCATGGCGGGAATTCGTTCACGGTGAAGAAGTTGTCCGGCAGGTCGGTCCAGAAATTGGTGCCGTCCTTGAGCGCGGTGTAGTCGACCGAAGGCAGCGGCACCGAGATGAGCTGGGGCATGACGTTGCCTTCGAGCGCCGAGATCGCCGCCTTCATCGAGATGGCGACGAGACCCGGGGACTGGCCGATCGAGAGGCCAACGAGGCCCTCGCCGGAGTGCGCAGCGACGAGCTTGCGGAACCCGTTCTCGGCTTCGCCGCCCACCGGCACGAACGGGTGCTTGGCATCGAGCAGCGCCTGCACGGTGCCGGTCGAGCCGCCCTGGGTGATCACGGCGTCGAAGGTGCCGTGCACGGCGAGCGCGTCGGCGGTCACCTTCTGCGCGGTTCCGTCATCCCAGTTGCCGACCACCTGGACGATTTCCCAGGGCCCGGGGGTGCCGTCGAACACCTCGTGGATGCCGATCGAGCGGTCACGATCGACCGAGTTGCCGGCGAGGCCACGGACTTCGAGGATCTTGCCCGAGGTCTTGCCCTTGGCAGCCAGTTCCTTGACTACGAAGTTGGCCCAGTCGCGACCCATCTGCAGCTGGTCTTCGTTGACCATCATGACGGCGTCGGTATCGAGGATGTTGTCGAACGGCACGATGACGACGTTCTCGCGATCGGCGAGGCGGATGACGCGGTCAAAACCCTCCGGCGACACCGCGATGGTGACGATGGCGTCAAAACCCTGATTAATGAAGTCCTCGATGGCGCCGAGCTGGGCCGGCGCGTCGGTGCCGGTCGAGACGACCTTGAACTCCTTGATCTTGTCCTTGATCGCCGGGTCTTCGGCGAAGGCCTTGGCGGTCTTGATCATCTGGATGCGCCAGGTGTTGCCGACATAGCCGTTGACCACCGCGATGCGGTATGGGCCGGGCTTGGCTTCCCACTGAAAGTACTTGGTCTCGGCGTTCCACGGCGCGAAGCAGGTAGGGTCGGCGCCGGGGCCGGAGACGACGTTCGGTCCGGCGAAGCTGAGGCTGGTCGAGACGAGAAGGCCGGCGAGAGCGGCCGAAGCGATGCGTAGTGCGTTCATAGGTTTCTCCTCCCAGAGAACAATCTGAAACAACTAGGCCGTCGAGTCGGTGGTCAAACGGTGGCCGGGTGTTCTCGTGTCCGTCCACCATGTCGTCGGGCGAGATAGCCCGATCCGGCGCGCCTCCCTTGGCGTCGCCAAATCCTTCGGTTGGTCGCGCGTTCGAACCGGAAAAGCGCGAGCGACTTTTCCTGAGCACGCTCCGTGTCTACTCCTTGAACAGGGCCAACCCGGCTTCGAGGTGCTGGCTCATGCGGTACTGATAGGCGAAGCGGTTGCGGGTCTCGAGGGCGTCGGCAATGCCGCCGTGCTCGTCGAAACTGACGCCGTGGGTCTTCATCCGGTTGACGCCGCTCTCCATGATTTTCAGCATCACCGGCTTCATGATCCGGTAGATCTCGGTGACCTGCTTGTTGCCGAGGATGCCGACCAGGGTCGAATGGAAGCGGAAATCGTGCTGCGCGGCGGCGTGGATCTGATCTTCCTCGCGCATCGCGTCGTTGATAGTGCGGAGCTCGACGATGTCCTCGGAAGTGGCGCGATCGAACAGCTGGTCAACCGAGCCGACCTCGATCAGCTGGCGGAAGCCTTGCGTGTCGAGGAAGGTCTGGCGGCTGAGTTCCAGCGTGTTGAACGAATAGAGCTCGAACACCGCGTCCATGCGTCGATCGATGATGACAGCGCCGACCTTGGGGCGCACGTCGACCACGCCATAGGCCTTGAGGATGCGCATCGCCTCGCGCACCGTCGTGCGGCTCGAGCTGAACATCTCGCCCAGCTCGCGCTCCGATGGCAGCGGGTCGCCGACCCCGAGGTTGCGGGCGTCGATCAGTGCCTTGATCTGGCCGACCAGGGTCTCGACAGCCGAGTCATAGAGGTGCACGGCGCCGTGCTTTTTGCGCACGCTCCCCTGCTTCAGCCGAACGACATTGCTCCTGGCCGACATGACCGGATTGCCCCGACGCCAAATGTGAATAGTTCCCTCAGTCCTACATTTGTAGGACCAGCGGGACGTTAGTTTCAGTGTTTTTGCCTGTCAATAGCTCTGCAATGGATGCTTGGAGTAGATTGTGACGACAACTGGTATGACAAATACTATTTGGAATTGATCTGCGGGAGACTGCGGAGAGCGGGTACGTGGCGGAAAAACATTGGATACTAACATGTTAGCCGGAGGCGTTGTGGATGACAGCTGGGTGGCTCGCGACGACACGAAATGACGTCACAGCCGGCTGCCGGAGGCTGTGAAAAACACCCCCTGTCGCTGCTATGGTACGGCGGCGATCGAGGGAGTGCCTTCTCGAGAAGGCAGGCCGGTGGTGGGACGCAAGGGGCTAGCCGCCCCCGTTCTTCAACCGGGAGCGTAGGTCAGCGCCACGACGCCGTCGGGCAGCGGCAGCGCTTCGACCAACAGCAGCTTCTTCTGCGCGCCGGGGCCGAATACCAGTTGACCGCCGCCGAGAAGGATCGGGTTGAGGAACAAATGCAGCTCGTCGATCAGGCCGCGCTCGAGGCAGCTGCGGACGAGGATCGGGCTGCCGAAGCTGACGATGTCGCCGCCGGGCTGCTGCTTCAGCGCGTTCAGTTCCATGGGATCGCGCAGTAGCAGCGACTTCTCCCAGTTGGCCTCGGCTTCGGGCAGGGTGGTCGAGACGACGATCTTGGTCGAGCGGGCGAGCCAGTCGGCGTGCTCGCGTTCGCCCGGCGTCGCGTCGGGGTTGCCGGGGACGGTCGGCCAGTAGCCCTGCATCCCCTTGTAGGTCTTGGGACCGAAGACCACGGTATCGGCATTGGTGGTCAGCTGTTTTGCCCGGGCGGCGATCACGTCGTTGTAGGTGACCCAGTAGAAGCCGCCATCAGCATCGGAGGCATAGCCGTCCAGCGATACGTGGAGATGCATCTTGAGCTTGCGCATGGGCGCCCCTCGTCGGTTAAGGTGTGGCTTAACTAACGTGCGGGAGCAGGGAACGTCAATGATTAAGTTACGGCTTAAGTGATGTAGCAGAGGTCGGTGACGGCGACGGGTGGGAGAGGCGCCCAGAAGCACAAAGGGCGTCGGCCTTGCGACCGACGCCCTCGAAACTTCAGTGCGAAGACCTCAGGCCGCGTAGGCCTTGGTCGTCTGCTGCTGTTCGCCCAGGCCGTCGATGCCGAGCTTCATGGTCTGGCCCGGCTTCAGCCAGATCGGCTCCGGCTTCTGGCCCATGCCGACACCCGGCGGGGTGCCGGTGGTGATCACGTCACCCGGCTGCAGGCTCATGAACTGGCTGAGATAGGCAACGACGTGGGCGACGCCGAAGATCATCGTCTTGGTGGAGCCGTCCTGGTAGCGGTGGCCGTCGACGTCGAGCCACATGCCGAGGTTCTGCACGTCCTTGACTTCGTCCTTGGTGACCAGCCACGGGCCGATAGGGCCGAAAGTGTCGGCCGACTTGCCCTTGGTCCACTGGCCGCCGCGCTCGGTCTGGAAGTGGCGCTCGCTCAGGTCGTTCACGACGCAGTAGCCGGCGACGTAGTCCAGCGCGTCCTTCTCTTCGATGTAGCGGGCTTCCTTGCCGATGATGACGCCGAGCTCGACTTCCCAGTCGGGCTTCAGGGTGTTCTTGGGCAGGATCACGTCGTCGTTCGGCCCGATGATGGCGCTGGTCGCCTTCATGAAGATGATCGGCTCGGCCGGGATGGCGGCGCCGGTTTCGGCGGCGTGGTCGGCATAGTTGAGGCCGATGCAGATGAACTTGCCGACGCTGCCGACGCAGGGGCCGATGCGCGAACCCTTGTCGAGCACGGGAAGGCTGCCGTGGTCGGCGGCCTTGATCTTGGCGAGGCCCTCGGCGCCGATGGCGGCGCCGGCGATATCGGAAACCACGGAAGACAGGTCGCGATAGGTGCCGTCGGTGTGCAGGATCGCGGGCTTTTCGGCGCCCTTGGGGCCGACGCGCAGAAGTTTCATGGAGTGCTCCTCAAATTTGGTGCGAAGGGATAGGGCGCTGGTCGCGCTGAGTCGAGGGCGACGATGGTCGAATCCGTTCGGCGGGCTCAGCCGGCCGGAATCTCTAGGGTGAATAGCCGCGGGCGGCCGTTGGCGGGGTGGTCGGAGAGGACCAGCAGCTCGGCGATGGCACTGCCATCAGCGCGTAGCGTGTAGTCGGCAAGCAGCAGTGCCTCGACCTTGTCGCGGCCGATCGGTTCGAGCATGCCGAGCCTCGTCACAGCATCGCGCTTGCGGTTGAACAGGTTGACGGTGAAGCCTTCGGCCGCATCGGAGGACGGGCCGCCGAGAATGAGGAACCGGCCATCCGGGAGCGTAGCGAGATCGCGGATACCGACGCCGCGCCCCAGCGGCACGCGGATGACTTTCGCGGCGAGGTCGGCGCCCGCCGTGAACAATGCGGCGGCACGCACGCTGAGCAGCAGGGCGTCGCCGTTGATGGTCGGGGTACGGAAGCCGAAATAGAGGCGGCGGCGCCAGGCGGCGAGGCCCTCGATGTTGATGCCGTCGCGCTTGTTGGGCGACTTGAGGAAATAGGGCGCGAAGGTCTTTCGCCCGCGCAGCAGCTCGTTGAGGCGGAAACTCAGTTCGGGGTGCCGGCCATCGCGGCCGACCCGGGCGACGAGGTGGGCGGAGCGGCGGTAGTCGGCGCGCTTCTTGCCCTGCGGGGTGAGCCAGTCATGGATGCTGTGGGAGCCGGTGACGTAGTAGTGCGGGCCGAGCCAGACGACGCCTTCGCCGTCGAGGATGTAGCGGTCGGGGCCGGGGTAGCCGTCATCCGGCGCGGCGCCGACGGCCTCGAGCTTGATGCGATCGGCGGGGAGCAGCGGCACCACGGTGCCGGGCTCGAGCGTGGCCGCATCGAGATCGAGCCAGGCGAATTGCGCGAACAGTCCCTCGTTGTCGATGACGAGGCATTTGCGCCGCCGCCGGCCAAGCGGCGTGGCGCTGGCGATGCCGCTGAGATCGGTGGCGACCGTAGTCTCCGCGCTCAGGAAGTCGCCGATCAGGGCGAGCTCCCGGGTGGGGATAAACGGCTGATCACCGTCCCGCGTCATGTGGCTTACTCCGGGCGGACGATGCCCTTCTTCAGCAACACATTGCCGTAGAGGCGGCGCTCGCCGGTCTGGATGACGGCATAGGCGCCGTGGACACGCTCGTAGAAGGCGAAGCGCTCGAGGAGACTCAGCTTCATCTCCGGCTCGTGCTTCCTGATCAGCTTGTCGAAATCCTTGTGGGTCTGCTCGCGCTTCTTGGCGTCGCCGACCACTTCCATGCCGAAGGCCTGTTCGTCGACGAAGGTATCGAGCGGCATCACCGAGAGCACCGCATCGAGCACGTCGTTGGCGCTGATGCCATCGAGGCGTACCAGTTGCGGGCCTGCACTGTCGCCGGGGTAGTTGGCGTCGACGATAGCGATCTCATCACCGTGGCCCATGGCGCGCAGGATGTAGAGCAGGTCGGGGCCGAGGATCGGCGAAATGCCCTTGAGCATGGTGGTTCCTTTTGTTTGTTGCCGTTCAGCCGAACGGGAAGGCGGAGTAGGCGGGGTCGTCGCGGAGCATTTCGCCGTCGGCGAACAGCTCGGCGTGATCGGCGGCGAAGGCGATGAGTTCGGCCA
Organism: Devosia sp. P2_G7; assembly: GCF_056403495.1. Classification (NCBI taxonomy): domain Bacteria; kingdom Pseudomonadati; phylum Pseudomonadota; class Alphaproteobacteria; order Hyphomicrobiales; family Devosiaceae; genus Devosia; species Devosia sp. P2_G7. The sequence goes on along the minus strand of NZ_JBFUFI010000005.1, from coordinate 247,676 downwards.
TCACCGAGTCGATGTGGGCGCGCATGGCGGCGGAGGCGATCATCGTGTCGCTGGCGATGATGCCGTCGAGGATCTTCTGGTGCTCGTTGAGCGTGGTGCTCAGCCGCCGCGGGGTGAGGATCAGGCGGCGGGCGCGGTCGAGATTGGCGCGCGTGTTCTCGATGACGCCCTTCACCTTGGTGAAGCGCATGTCGCCGAAGATGATGTCGTGGAACTCGAGATCGCGCTCGTGGAAGCCGTTCTGGTCGTCGATCTCCACCGCGGCGCGCTGGTAGCTCATGTTGCGCTGCAGCGTGTCGATCAGCTCCGGGCTGTGGTTGCCGGTGACGACGCGGACCGCTTCGGCCTCGAGCGCTTTGCGGATCAGCATGTATTCGAGCACGTCGGCGATGCGGACCAGTGACACGGTGCTGCCGCGTTGCGGCAGGATGTCGACCAGACCCTCGGCCTGCAACCGGGCCAGCGCCTCGGAGACGGGGAAGCGCGAGACGCCCAGCCGCTCGCAGATGGCACCCTTGTCGATCACTTCGCCGGGCTTCAGGTCCAGCTGGACGATGGCCTGGCGCAGCGTGTCGGTGACGAACACGGTGACGTTGCCGCGTGTCGGTGTCGCGGGCGTAGACAGAAATGAGTAGGGACTTGCGTCAGTCTTCATGCTAACATGTTAGTTGGACTGCCGGAGCATTTCAATTGCACCTGCTTGTCGCCCGACAGGTTTTCCGCCGCAAGCGGGCAGCGTCGGGCGTACAGCAGTTTCGACAGTTCCCGCCCGTATCCAGGATCAGAAGAGCCGCTCCCGATGTCCGATGTCATGTCCCGCCCCGCCGCCGCCAAGACGCTGCTGCTCAACGCCCAAGACAATGTCGCGGTGGCGCTGAGCAATCTCGATGTCGGCACCGATACGCCACAGGGCGTGCGCACCACCAAGCGCGTGCCCAAGGGGCACAAGTTCACCGTGCGGCAGGTTGCAGCGGGCGAGCCGATCGTCAAGTTCGGGCAGATCATCGGCTTTGCCAAGGACGCGATCCCGCCGGGCGAGTGGGTGCACGAGCACAATGTGACGATCGGCGAGGAGCACGGCGCGTTCCAGCGCGACTACGCGTTCGGCGAGGGCATCGTGCCGGTGGATTTCGTGCCGGAGGCGCAGCGGGCGACGTTCCAGGGCTTCCGCCGCTCCAATGGCACGGTGGGGACGCGCAACTATATCGGCATCCTGACCTCGGTGAACTGCTCGACCACGGTCGCCGGGTTTATCGCGCGAGAGGTCGAGCGCTCGGGCATTCTCGAGCAGTATCCCAATGTCGACGGCATCGTGGCGCTGAAGCAGGCCAATGGCTGCGTCATCGACTATCGAGGGGTGATCTTCGATATCCTCAAGAAGACCACGTGGGGCTATGCCACCAACCCGAACATGGGTGGGGTGATCATGGTGGGGCTCGGCTGCGAGGGCTTCCAGATCCCGCGGCTCAAGGAAGCCTATGGGGTCACCGAGAATGAAACGTTCCGTACCATGACCATCCAGGAAGTGGGCGGCACGCGGAAGACGGTGGAAGCCGGCGTCGAAGCGGTGAAGGCCATGCTGCCGATCGTCAACAAGGCGAAGCGCGAGACGGTGCCGGCGTCGGAACTGATGCTGGCGCTGCAATGCGGCGGCTCGGACGGCTATTCGGGCATCACTGCCAACCCGGCGCTGGGCGTCGCGGCGGACATCCTGGTGCGGCACGGCGGCACGGCGATTCTCTCCGAGACGCCGGAGGTTTACGGCGCGGAGCACCTCCTCACCCGGCGTGCGAAGAACCGCGAGGTCGGCGAGAAGCTCATCGATATCATCCACTGGTGGGAAGATTACGCCGAACGCAACAACATGGAGATGAACAACAATCCGTCTCCGGGCAACAAACTTGGCGGACTTACCACTATTCTGGAGAAATCTCTGGGTGCAACTGCAAAAGGCGGTACAACTCCGCTCAATGCAGTGTATCACTATGCCGATCCGGTGACCGAAAAGGGGTTCGTGTTCATGGATACGCCCGGATACGATCCGGTTTCGGCGACGGGACAGGTTGCTGGTGGTGCAAATATACTATGCTTCACCACCGGCCGCGGCTCGGCCTATGGCTGCAAGCCGACGCCGTCGATCAAGATCGCCACCAACTCGGACATCTATCACAAGATGATCGATGACATGGACATCAACGGCGGCGAAGTGGTCGAGGGCGGCTCCCTGGAAGAAAAGGGGCAGGAGATCTTCGACAAGATCCTCGCGGTCGCTTCGGGCGAGAAGAGCAAATCGGAACTCCTGGGGTATGGCGACAACGAGTTCGTCCCCTGGCAGATTGGGGCGACGTTCTGATGCGGCGCGCCGTCCATGTGGTGATCACTGGACGGGTGCAGGGAGTGGGCTTTCGCGCTTTTGTCGAGCGCGAGGCCGAGGTGCTGAAGCTGGATGGCTGGGTCCGCAACCGGCGCGACGGCACGGTCGAGGCGGTGTTCGCCGGCAATGAAGGTGAAATCCAGCACATCCTGATGGAACTCAACGCCGGCCCGCCTGCCGCGGCGGTGACCGATGTGCGGACGGGCCCTTACGAGGGGCCCATACCGGATGGGTTCAGTTCGCTGCCGACGGCGTAACGGCCGGGTGGGGTCGCGGCTTACTCGCCGACCGACCGAATGACCCGCGCAGGATTTCCGCCGACCAGGGTGTTCGGAGGAACGTCCCTGGTGACGACCGAACCCGCAGCGACTACCGAGTTCTCACCTACCGTCACCCCGCCGATGATGGTTGCTCCGGCCGCGATCCAGACGTTGCGCTCGATCACGATCGGCTTGGCGATCACGGCGGCACGGCGTTGGGAGGGCTCGATGGGATGGCCCGAGGTGATGAGGCTGACATTGGGCCCGATCATGACGTCGTCGCCAATGTCGATGCCGCCCAAGTCGTACATGGTGCAGTTCTGGTTGATGAAGACGTTGCGCCCGACCCGGGTGTTGTCGCCGCCGGTGGCGTAGAACGGCGGGATCAGCGAGAAGCTGTCGTCCACCTGGTGGCCGATCAGCTCGCTGAACAGGGCCCGGATCGCGTCTGCATCGTCGTAGGCCAGGCGGTTGATGGCCGGGGTGATCGCCATCGCCCGCTTGACGCTGGCGACCATCGCCGCTGATTCCGGCGTCCGCCTCGGAATGATCTTGGTGCGATCGTCGATGGCCATCCGTTTTCCCCGGGGGTGCGGTGAGGTTTGCGCGAGGGCGGGCGCCGAGATTTGCTGAGTCGAGGCACAGGGTGGAAGGGTCTGAATCTGCCCGATCCCGAGATTCAGCCAGAGACACGAAGCGCGGCTGGATTTGACTTTGCGACAAGACCGCCTACATACGACCCATGTCTTGCTTTGCGACCATCATTGTTATGGCACCGCACCGGGAAACCCCGGTCGCAGGCATTTAGCCCCATGATCCGCGCCTAGGCGCCGCCGGGTCTGGGGCATCCCGAGACCCACACGGACATTTCCGTTCGGGCTCGCCAACAAGGCGCCAATCCAAAGACACCAGCGTGAACCGTCGCGGCAGAGACTGCAGACGTTCGCGCATCGAAAGGAATACCCAAGATGCAATCCTTGCGTCGCTACGACCTACAACCGCGCATCGTCCTCAGCGAGGATGACCACCGCAAACTTATCGCCCTGGCGCTCGCCGGCAGCGGACACGGCTCCGATGCCGCCGACGACCTGCTCTATGAGATCGAACGGGCCCGCGTCGTCCCCACCCCCAAGCTCGGCTCGAGCGTGGTGCGGATGGGCTCGACCGTGACCTATCGGCCCGACAATGGCTCCGAGCGGACCGTGCAGCTGGTCTATCCGGCCGACGCCGACATCGCCCAGGGCAAGATTTCCGTGCTGACGCCGGTCGGCACTGCGCTGATCGGGCTCGATATCGGGCAGTCGATCACCTGGGAGGCGCGGGACGGCAACAAGCATGTGCTGACCGTGCTGGCGGTCGAACAACAGGCGTGATTCGTGAGCGGGGGTTGGCTCGTCGCCTCCGTGGCACTTAATTCGCTTGAAACATCAGATGGTTGGACTGTCACAATTGTGCGGCCCAACCGTCATGGCGCTAGCATCAGTCATGGTTAATGAAGTGTTGCGGCCGAACTGGCCGCCCCGCACTTCGGAGGCTCCCATGGCCCAGCAACGTGCCCACCAGCCCATCGCGATGACCGGTATGCGCTCGACCACCGGTCAGGCCCTGGCGATCCGCTACGACCTGCAATCGAACACCATCGCCTTTGTCGAGGACGACTGGTTCGCCGACGCCGTGCGCACGACCAGCGTGCCGCCCCGCGCCGTGGTGCGCCAGCGGCTCGGTAACACAGTCGTCCGGCTGGTGCCGCGGCGGCGGTGATCGCCTTCCCCCCTTGTGGGAGAAGGATCGCTCGTCGCTTCGCTCCGATCGGGCAACACCAACGTGTTGCGGACCCCTCATCCGGCGCTACGCGCACCTTCTCCCACAAGGGGAGAAGGCAGGCCGGTGGGTGTGGCAGCTAGGGCCGCGTTGCGCCGTTCACTGCCAGGTAGATGCTGTGCAGGCTCTGCGTGGCGCAGATGAACAGGCGGTTGCGGCGGGGGCCGCCGAATTCGACGTTGGCGACGCCGTCCGGCGTCAGGAGCTTGCCGAGCAGCACGCCCGATGAGTTGAAGCAGTGGACGCTGTCGCCGGCGGAGGTCCAGACATTGCCGCGGTCGTCGAGGCGGAAGCCGTCGGGCAGGCCGGTGTCGGTGACGCAGAAGACGCGCGAGTTGCTGACGGTGTTGTCGGCGTTGACGTCGAAGACGCGGATGTGGCGGGGTAGGTCGGCGCCGTGGCTATAGGCGCTGTCGGCGACGTAGAGGAGCTTCTCGTCGGGCGAGAAGGCGATGCCGTTGGGGCGGATGAAATCGTCGATGGCGACCTTCAGCTCCCCGGTCGCGGGGTCGAGGCAGAAGACGTAGCAGCCGTCCTGCTCGAACTCGCCCTTGTAGCCCTCGTAGTCCGAGAGGATGCCGTAGCCCGGGTCGGTGAACCAGATGGTGCCGTCGGACTTCACCACCACGTCGTTGGGGGCGTTGAGCTTCTTGCCGCGATAGCTGTCGGCTAGGACGGTGATGGTGCCGTCAAGCTCGGTGCGCACCACGTTGCGGCCGCCGTGCGAGCAGGAGACCAGGCGGCCTTCGCGGTCTCGGGTATTGCCGTTGATGTAGTTGGAGTTGTGGCGGAACACCGAGGCGCCGCCATCTGGGGTCCAGCGCATCAGGCGGTTGTTGGGGATGTCGGACCAGACCAGTTGGTTGGCATCGCCGAACCAGCACGGGCCTTCGGCCCAGCGGCAATCGGAATAGAGCGTTTCGAGCTTGGCGCTGCCCTGGATCAGGTGCCCGAATTCCTTCTCGTGATGCTGATAGATGCCGGCCATTTGGTCCCCCTCGCTTAACTTCGCGGCGCATCCAATCGGAAGTTTTGGAGCCCGGCAAGGCTACTTGCGTTCATTGCAGGCGAGGCGCAGAGCTTTCCGCCTCAAGGAGAATTCCGATGCCCATCACTGACGCGCTCAACACCCGCCTCAAGGACACATCGCTGCTCCGCGCGGCCGCCTTCATCGGCGGACGCTGGCTCGAGACGGCTGAAAACGCCACGACATTCGAGGTGACCAATCCATCGACCGGCGAAGTGCTGGCGGTGCTGCCAAACTGTGGCGTGGCCGAGGCCAAGCTGGCGATCCACGCTGCAGATGGAGCGCAGGTGGCCTGGGCGAAGAAGACCGGCAAGGCGCGCGCTGCGGTGCTGCGGAAGCTGCACGATTTGATGGTCGAGAATGCCGATGATCTCGCGGCGGTCATGACCGCGGAGCAGGGCAAGCCCGTACCGGAAGCGAAGGGCGAGGTGCTGTATGGCGCGGCCTATGTCGAGTGGTTCGGCGAGGAGGCGAAGCGGGTCTACGGCGACACCATTCCTGGGCACCAGGAAGACAAGCGGATCATCGTGATCAAGCAGCCGGTGGGGGTCGTCGCGACGATCACGCCGTGGAACTTCCCCAACGCCATGCTGGCGCGGAAGGTGGCGCCGGCGCTGGCGGCGGGGTGCGCCGTTGTATCGAAGCCGGCGGCGGAAACGCCACTATCGGCGATCGCGATGGCGGTGCTGGCGGAGCGGGCCGGGTTGCCGGCGGGGCTGTTCAACCTGTTGCCGTCGACGCATTCGTCGGATCTCGGCAAGGAGTTCTGCTCCAACGAGGTGGTGAAGAAACTGAGCTTTACCGGCTCGACCGAGGTCGGCCGCATCCTGATGCGGCAGGGGGCGGACCAGATCAAGCGGCTGAGTCTCGAGCTTGGCGGCAATGCGCCGTTCATCGTGTTCGATGACGCCGATCTCGATGCGGCGGTCGATGGGGCGATGATCTCGAAATACCGCAATAATGGGCAGACCTGCGTCTGCGCCAACCGCATCTACGTGCAGGCGGATGTCTACGACGCGTTCGCGGCGAAGCTCACCGCGGCGGTGGAGAAGCTGCGGGTCGGCGACGGCTTTGGCGTGGGGATCACCACCGGGCCGCTGATCGACGAGAAGGCGGTGGAGAAGGTGGAGCGGCACCTGACCGACGCGCTGCGCAAGGGCGGCCGCGTGCTGACCGGCGGCAAGCGCAAGGAGGGCCTGTTCTTCGAGCCGACGGTGCTGGCCGGCGCAACGGCCGAGATGGTGCTGGCGCGCGAGGAGACATTCGGGCCGCTGGCGCCGCTGTTCAAGTTCGAGACGGTCGAGGAGGTGATCCGGCTGGCGAACGCGACGGAGTTCGGGCTCGCGTCATACTTCTATGCGCGCGACCTGAGCCGGGTGTTCGAGGTCGCCGAGGCGCTCGACTACGGGATGGTGGGGATCAATACGGGGCTGATCTCCACCGAGGTTGCGCCGTTCGGCGGGGTGAAGCAGTCCGGGCACGGGCGCGAGGGGAGCAAGTACGGGATCGAGGACTATCTCGATATCAAGTATCTGTGCTTGAGCGTTTGAGGTCGATGGGCTGGTGGCTGTTGACCCCCACCGGCCTCAGAGCCTGATCAACCCCGCCGCCGTCGGCTGGAACCCGCACGCTGCGTAGAACGCCTCCAAGTGCGGCTCGCAGTCTACATGCAGCCAGTGTGCGCCCCGCTCACGCGCCGCCTCGGCCACTTGCCGCACCAGTTCTTTGGCGATCCCCCGCCGCTGGAACTCCGGGTCGACCGTGGTATCGAGCAGGAAAGCATGCACCCCGCCATCCCAGGCGACGTTGACGTAGCCGACCATGCGGGTGCCGGAATAGGCGCAGGCATGAGTGAGGCTGCGGGTGAGGATGAAGGCGAGGTCGCCGCTCCAGCCATCGCCCCAGGCAGCGCGCCACAGCGGGGCCAGTTCCTCTTCGCTCGGGAACGGGTCGAGCCGGTAGGCGATGTCAGTGTCCGGCATGCGGCGTGCTTCCGGCGAGGCCTTCGATGATCGGGCAATCGGGCCGGTGATCGCCGTCGCAGGCGTCGGCGAGGGCGGCGAGGGTGTGGCGCATCTCGCCGAGCAGTTTGATCTTCTGGTCGAGTTCAGCGATGTGGCTCTGGGTCAGGGCCTTCACGTCGGCGCTCGACCGCTGGGTATCGCCCCAGAGGCGCAACAGGTCGCGGATCTCGTCCATCGAGAAGCCGAGGTCGCGGGCGCGGCGGATGAAGCCGAGGCGGTGGATGTCATGGTGGCCGTAGTCGCGATAGTTGGAGGAACGACGGTCCGCGCCGGGGATTAGTCCAATGGACTCGTAGTGACGGATCATCTTGGCGGATACGCCGGTCAGCCGGGAGGCCTCGCCGATCTGCATGGGAACACCTATCTGAACAATGTGCTTGACCTTACCATGATGGGAAGGTGCAGAACAGACCCTATGACGATAGGAGTCGCGTATGGATACCCACGCTGAACATAACCATTCACATGCCGGGGCAGGGGGCGCGGTGACCCGCGACCCGGTTTGCGGCATGACCGTCGACATGGCGAAGACGCCGCACCGCACCGTGCATGAGGGCCGGGAGATCGGCTTCTGCAGCGGCGGCTGCAAGGCGAAGTTCGAGGCGGAACCGACGAAGTATCTCACGGCGACCGATCCGGTCTGCGGCATGCAGGTGGATCGGGCGACGGCGAAGCACATGCTGAAGCACGAGGGCACGCGCTACTATTTCTGCAGCGCCGGTTGCCTCAGGAGTTTTGAAGCCGACCCGCAGAAATACCTCGAGGCGCCGGAAGCCGACTCGTGCGGCTGCGGCCACGAGCATGGCCACGATCATGCCGCGCCAGCAAAGGAGGGCGGGCACGACCACTCGGGCCACGATCACAGTCACCATGGCCCCTCGCACGACGCCCCGCCGGTCGATCCGTCGACCGTCGCTGAGGGCACCAAGTGGACGTGCCCGATGCACCCGGAGATCGTCAGGGATGGGCCGGGGGATTGTCCGATCTGCGGCATGGCGCTGGAGCCGATGGTGGCTTCGCTCGATGATGGGCCGAACCCGGAGTTGGTGGATTTCACCCGCCGGCTGTGGGTGAGTGCTGGGCTGTCGATCCCGATCCTCATCATCGCCATGGGCGGCATGATCGGGCTGCCGGTGCGCGAGTGGCTCGGCGAGCCGCTGGCGACCTGGATCGAGATGGCGCTGGCGACGCCGGTGGTGCTGTGGGCGGCCTGGCCGTTCTTCCGCCGCTTCTGGAATTCGCTCGTCAATCGTTCGCCCAACATGTGGACGCTGATCGGGCTCGGGGTCGGTGCGGCCTACCTGTTCTCGGTGGTCGCGGTGCTGTTCCCGCAGCTCTTCCCGATGAGCATGACGCACATGAACGGCGTGCCGCCGGTGTATTTCGAGGCGGCTGCGGTGATCGTGGCGCTGGTGTTCGTCGGCCAGGTGCTCGAACTGCGCGCCCGCGACGCCACCGGCAAGGCGATCCGCGCGCTGCTCAACCTTGCGCCGAAGACGGCGCGCAAGGTGTGGCAGGGCAAGGACATCGAGGTGCCGGTCGAAGAGGTGCGGGCCGGCGACTGGCTGCGGGTGCGGCCGGGCGAGGCGGTGCCGGTCGATGGCGCGGTGCTCGAAGGGCAGTCGTTCGTCGATGAATCGATGCTGACCGGTGAGCCGGTGCCGGTTGAGAAGGTGAAGGGCGAGCCGGTGACCGGCGGGACGCTCAATGGCGAAGGCAGCTTCGTGATGCAGGCGCTGCGCGTCGGCTCGGAGACGCGGCTCAGCCAGATCGTCGAGCTGGTCGGCAAGGCGCAGCGCAGCCGCGCGCCGATCCAGGCGCTGGCCGACCGGGTGGCGAACTGGTTCGTGCCACTGGTGGTGGTGATCGCCATCGCCGCGTTTGCCGCCTGGATGATCTGGGGCCCCGGCCTCGCCGAGGCGATCGTTGCGGCGATCTCGGTGCTGATCATCGCCTGTCCCTGTGCGCTCGGGCTGGCGACGCCGATCTCGATCATGGTGGCGACCGGGCGCGGTGCGCATGCCGGCGTGCTGGTGAAGGACGCCAAGGCGCTCGAAGGCTTCGCTCGCGTCGATACGCTGATCGTCGACAAGACCGGCACGCTCACCGAGGGCAAGCCGACGCTCGATCAGGTGATCCCGGTGAAGGGCGTCGACGAAGGTTTTGTGCTCGCCGTCGCTGCGGCGCTGGAGAAGCACTCGGAGCATCCGATCGGCACCGCCGTGGTGAAGGGCGCCGAGGAGCGCGGAGCGCGGGTCTATGAGGCCGAAGGCTTCACCTCGCTCACCGGGCGCGGCATCAAGGGCAATGTCGGCGGCAAGCCGGCGCTGCTCGGCAATGCAAAGCTGTTCAAGGAGCAGGGGATCGCCGTCGACGAGAAGCTCGTGGCACTGCTCGAGCAGCAGGCGGCGTCGGGCAAGACGGCCATCCTCGTTGCGCATGATGGGGCGGCGATCGGCGTGGTCACGGTGTCGGACCCGATCAAGGCCGGTGCGAAGGAAGCGATCGCGGCGTTGCGCGCCGATGGCGTAGCCGTGGTGATGGCGACCGGCGACGCCAGGGGCACCGCCGAAGCGGTCGGGCGTGAGCTCGGCCTCAGCGAGGTGCAGGCGGGCATGGCGCCCGAGGACAAGCACACGCTGATCGAAGACCTGAAGGCCAAGGGCAAGTCGGTGGCGTTCGCTGGCGACGGGGTCAACGATGCACCGGCGCTGGCCGCGGCGGATGTCGGGGTGGCGATGGGCACCGGTGCGGATGTCGCAATCGAGAGCGCCGGCATCACGCTGCTGAAGGGCGAGCTTGCGGGGATCGTCAAGGCGCGGAAGCTGTCGAAGGCGACGCTCAGCAATATCAAGCTGAACCTGCTGTTCGCGTTTGGCTACAACGCGCTCGGGATCCCGATCGCTGCGGGCGTGCTCTATCCGCTGACCGGCTGGCTGCTGTCGCCGATGATCGCCGCGGCGGCAATGGCGCTGAGCTCGGTGAGCGTCATCGCCAATGCGCTGCGGCTGAACACGGTGAAGCTGTAGGGCTTCACATCGGCGCGGCAACACTCAAAGAAGAATCGTAGCGAAAAGTTGAGCGCGTGTGGGTGGTCTTGTCATCGTCAGTGGTCGACGAGCTAACCGCGATGACCGGGAGGTTGGTCTCCGGATCGACATACAGCGTCGAGCCAGTCGCTATGCCTGTGTGGACGGAGCCATACTTGAAGGCAAGGTAGTCCTTGCCTTCAAAGTCTTGGATGCCGAGGCATTTTGGCGCGTCAGTCTGGTAGATCATTCCTACGGCGCCACCGATTGCGGATGTCATCTGCGTGGCGACTTCGTCAGCCATCGGCCTCCAGTTGCTGCCCATCTTCATCCACGCCTTGCCATCGATAACAGTCAGCTCTGTTGTGGTGCCACGATCCGTTTTTACGACGTGCAGCGCGAGTGGAGGGACGTATTCGGCCCTTATCGCCAACTGGTCGGCAGTCATTTCCATCACGTATGGCCCAGCTGCTAGCGCGCCTCTCAGCACGGCCTCGAATTCGGTGACACAATCAGCATGGGCAGGCGTAGCAAAGGCGATCGCAGCGGCGGGAATAAGAATCGAGCGCATGTGGCCTCCGGATCCAGTGGCACGAGGTTGCCGGTTGGCCTGACGCTATGATGGATGCGATGCCGGTGCCAGTCTTCCGCCAACGTCTCATTGACCACTGACATGTCAGAGAACTAGAAAGCGCCAACGTTGCTCCGGGGCGCACATGGCCAATCTCGACAAGTATCTCACCATCGAAGACCTGATGAAGGCCGCGAAGCGTCGCGTGCCCAAGATGTTCTTCGATTATGCGGATTCCGGTTCGTGGACCGAGAGCACCTATCGCGAGAACAGCTCGGACTTCGAGAAGATCAAGTTGCGCCAGCGCGTCGCGGTCAATCTCGAGAACCGGAACCTGGCGACCACGATGATGGGCCAGCCGGTTTCGATGCCGGTGGCGATCGCGCCGGTCGGTTCGACCGGCATGCAGTCGGCGGACGGCGAGATCAAGGCGGCGCGGGCGGCTGAGAAGTTCGGCATTCCGTTCACGCTCTCGACCATGGCGATCTGCTCGATCGAGGACGTGGCCGAGAACACCACCAAGCCGTTCTGGTTCCAGCTCTACGTGATGCGCGACAAGGCCTTCATCGAGCGGCTGATCGATCGCGCCAAGGCGGCGAAGTGCCCGGTGCTGGTGCTGACGATGGACCTGCAGATCCTCGGACAGCGCCACAAGGACATCCGGAACGGATTGAAGGCGCCGCCGCCGATCACGCCGAAATTCCTGTTCGAGATCGCCACCAAGCCCGCCTGGGCCTTGGGCATGCTCGGCACCAACCGCCGCACCTTCCGCAATATCGCCGGCCATGTGACGGAGGCGGTAAACCTCGCCTCGCTGTCGACCTGGACCGCGACCCAGTTCGACCTGACGCTGAACTGGAAGGACATCGGCTGGATCAAGAAGCGCTTTGGCGGCCCGGTGATCGTCAAGGGAATCCTCGATGCCGAGGATGCGCGGCTCGCGGTGGAGAATGGCGCCGACGGCATCATCGTCTCCAATCACGGTGGCCGGCAGCTCGATGGCGCCCCCTCGTCGATCCGGGTGCTGCCCGAGATTGTCGATGCGGTGGGCGACAAGACCGAGGTGCTGATGGACTCGGGCATCCGCTCGGGCCAGGACGTGCTGAAGGCGCTGGCGCTCGGCGCCAAGGGCACCTTCGTCGGCCGCGCCATGGCGTTCGGGCTTGGTGCAGGCGGCGAGGCGGGTGTCACCCGGGCGCTGCAGATCATCAACAAGGAGATGGACGTCACGATGGCCCTGATGGGCGAGCGCGACGTCAAGAATGTCGGGCTCCACAACATCTACTCGAACGACCTGCTGAAGCGGCAGGGTTACTGACCGGCGCGAACGCCGGCAGCCTAAGGCCGCCAGCGTTCTGGTTCAGCGAGCTTCAGCGCGCCGCGTCTTCGATGACCTTGGCGACATCTTCGGCCTTCGAGACGAGGCCCGAGTGGCTGGCGGCGAGTTCGGTGACCGTCGCCTTGATGCGACCGGCGAAGAAGCGCTGCGCATCTGCGGGGATCATCAGGTCCTCGGTGGTCACGACGTAGAAATCCGGCTTGTCGTGCCAGGCCGCGACTTCCGCCACGGCGTCGAAGTTGGCGGGGTTGGAGGGCAGCTGATCGGCCGCCATGGCTTCGGCTTCGGCCTGCGGCACGTCACCAGCGAAGTACTTCGGGAAGGTGGCGGGATCGAGGATCAGGCCGCCCTGGGCGTTGGGCCGGATCGTCTTGACGCCCTCGCTGGGCTGGCCGCCGGCGAGCAGTGCATTCAGCGTCTCGCCCTTGTCCGGCGCAAATGCCGAGACATAGACCAGCGCCTTGACCTTCTCGTCATTGCCGGCCTCGCCGATCACCACGCCGCCCCAGGAGTGGCCGACCAGCACCGTGGGACCGTCCTGGGCATCGATAGCGGCCTTGGTGGCAGCAACGTCGTCCGCCAGCGAGGTCAGCGGGTTGGCGACCTGGGTGACGTGGTAGCCCTTGGCCGAGAGGATAGCGGCGACCTTGTCCCAGCTGGATTCGTCGGCGAAGGCGCCGTGGACGAGCACGATATTCTTGGCAGCGTCCTGGGCGAAAGCGGGGGCAGCGGTGCCGATCGCGGCGGTGGTGAGCAGCAGGGCTGAGAGCATGGACTTCATCTTCATCTCCAATTTTGCAGGCGAGGTTGGACGATCGGCAAAGTCGATTTGCCGCTAGAACGTGGCTAGCTGGTGGAACCGGATCTTGCGTTTCGGCCGAGGATTGTTGAAGTTCCTCGCCAAGTGATGGTGATGAGATAGGGTATGCCTCGATGAACAGCCATGATCCGGCCTCTGAACCTCATGCCCTGGAATCCGAAGCCGCCTTTCCGATGATGGCGTCGCGGGTGGACCTGCTGTCGCAGGTGCTTACGCTGATCCGGTTGCGTGGCGAGCTGATCTTCTCGGCGGACCTCGCGGCGCCGTGGGCGCTGCGGTTCGATCCGGGCTCGGCGTATTTCCACGTCGTGTCGGATGGCGAGATGCGGTTCGAGGCCAGCGACGGCAAGGTGGTTCATGCGGTGGCAGGCGACCTGCTGGTGCTGCCGCAGGGGCGGGGACACCTTATCGGTACGCCGGGGGCAGAGCCGGTGGCGGCGGGCGAGGTGCTGAGGGCGCAATTGCGCGGCGACAACCTCGCCATCCGTTATGGCGGCGATGGGGCCCAGACGCGGCTTGTCACCGGCGCTTTCCGTTTCGAGGGTGACAACATGCCCTCGATGCTGGCGGTGCTGCCGTCGGTGATCCACATCCCGAGCGCAGTGCGTACCGAGGACGCCGGATGGCTGGAGGGGATCGCGCAGTACCTGCTTGCCGAGGCCAGGACGCCGCATCCGGGTTCCTCGCTGATGATCTCGCGGCTGATCGACGTGCTGATCATCCGGGCGATGCGCATCTGGGTCCGCACCGCGCCGCCCGAGAGCAAGGGCTGGTTGGGTGCGCTGGCCGACGCGCGGATCAGTCGCGCCCTCAGCGCCATCCACGACGCTCCGTTTCGCCGCTGGACGGTGGCGGAACTCGCTGGGATTGCCGGCATGTCGCGTTCGAGTTTCGCCGAGCGCTTTGCTTCGCTGATCGGCGCGGCACCGCTACACTACCAGACGCGCTGGCGGCTACTGCTGGCGAACGAGATGCTGAAGCGGATCGATACGCGCGTCAGCGACGTGGCCCGGCGCATCGGCTACGACTCCGACGCTGCCTTCAGCCGCGCCTTCAAGGCGCAGTTTGGCTTTCCACCGGCACGGGTGAGGCAAGTCGGCTGAGTAAGGCTAGGTGCCCCAGCTCTCGCCCGAGCCATTATCAGGACGCCAGGTCAGTTGCTGGTAGACCTTCTTCGACACCGTCTGCATCTGCGCCTCAGGCAGGTCGCCGACTACGGTGCAGGTGATCTTGTCGTTGGCCCAGTAGAACGCATCGAGGTTCGCGCGGGTGGTGAATTCCTTTTCGGTGCGGCGGTCGGGCAGGGCGGCGGTGATGTAGACGGTCACCCGCTCCTTGGCGGCATTCTCGTACATCAACTGCGCGGCCGGCCCGACGGTCTCTTCGTCATAGCCGGGCAGCAGGCGGCCGCCGACCAGGGTGAAGCCATCGGGCGTCAGGTCGGGCGGGTTGATCGGGCGTTCGACCCGATTGGAGAGCCACGAGACGAGGTGAGCCTTGTCGGTGCCGGCGACCTCCACGGCGTGGCGGTTCTCCTTGACGAACAGCGCATGCGCGGCGACCGCCGAAGCAATCAGCTCCTGCCGATCCGGCGGCCTGAAGAAATCGCGCCCGGCCCAGCCGAGAGCGCCACCGAGCGCCAGGGTGATCACCGCGGCTGCAGCGAATTGGGACCAGCGGCCACGGCGGTTGTTGGCAGACGAACGGGCGATCCTGTGCGGATCGAGCCGCGACGGCACGGTTTCGTCGGCGGCGCCGCCGAACAGCGCCGACAGCGCCTCGTTCTGGCGCTGCCAGGTGGCGATTTCGGCGGCCTTGCCCGGATGGGCAGCCAGCCAGGCCTCCACCTTAGCGCGGCGTTCGAGCGTCAGCCTGCTGTCGACGTAAGCATGCAGGTCCGTTTCGGAGATGGGAACGAGGTTCGTCATTTGACCGACCTCAATCTGGGTTCGTCACCGCTGCCGGTCAACGTGCGAAGCGCCGCACGGGCGCGGCCGAGGCGGGACATCAGCGTACCGGCGGGAATGCCGAGGATGCCGGCGGCGTCATGGTAGCTCATGCCTTCGAGTACCACGAGCAATAGCGCTTCGCGCTGGTCGTCGGGCAGCCGGTCGATGGCGCGAGACATTTCGGCGAGGGCGATACGGCCTGGCTGCGGCGGGGCAACCGAAGGCTCGGAAACAAGGCTGTCGATGGGAACGTGGTCTCCACGGCGGCGCTCGAAGCGGAGGTCGTTGCGCCACAGGTTGATGAGGATGCGGAACAGCCACGCCTGCAGCGGCCCGGTGGGCGAGAACAGGTTGCGCTTGCGGATAGCGCGTTCGAGACAATCCTGGACGAGATCGTCGGCGCGATCGGCGTTGCGCGTCAGCGAGCGGGCGTAACGCCGCAACGCCGGAACCGTCGCCTCGATCTCATCCAGGAAGTCCATTGGCTACTGCTTACTCTTCGTATGCAGTGTGCCAGACTTCGCCGACCATATCGCCGGTGGTGTCGCCAGGCTTCTCGTCCTTGACCCAGAAGTACAGCGGCTTGCCCTTGTAGGCCCACATCTTGGTGCCGTCAGTGCGGTCGACGATGGTGAAGTCGCCGTCAGCGGCGGCCCCGGCATCGGCAAAAAGCGGCGGCCAGTTCTCGGCGCACTTGTCGTAGCAGTTGGAGACGCCGGCAGTGTCCTTGTCGAAGGTGTAGAGCGTCATGTCGTTGGCACCGACGAGCACTTCCTTGCCGCCGATCTCCATGGTCTTGATGGCGCCGCCGACATAGTCCTCGGCGAAGGCTGCGGCCGAGAACAGGGCGAGCGTGGCTACGCCCAGTGCGATTGCGAGTTTCATGATGTCCCTCCGTTGGGTGCGAGGCACGGTCGATCAACCGGCCCTCGAGCTGACAACACCGCAACGGCCAGTTTATTCCCAACATGCCGCAGAATCTTCCGAGAAAGTGATCGGGCAAGCGGTTGATGGTGCTCGCAAACCGGGTGGACAGCCGCGCCGGTGCCTGTTCAGTTAGGAGCAAGGCCGGAACAGGCGCCGGCCAGGAGGCCAATGGGAGGACTACGCATGAAGAGACGTGACTTCTTCAAGTCGGCGACTGCGGTGACCGCCGGTGCTGCCGTAACCACGCTTGCCGCGCCGGCACTGGCACAAAGCAACCCGAAGGTGAGCTGGCGGCTGGCGTCGTCCTTTCCCAAGGGACTCGACACCATCTATGGCGGCGGCGAGACGCTGGCGAGGTATGTGAGCGAGGCCACTGACGGCAATTTCACGATCGATGTTTTCGCCGCGGGCGAGATCGTGCCGCCCTTCGAGGTAGTGGATGCCGTTTCGGCGGGGACGGTCGAAATGGCCCATACGGTGGGGTATTACTTCTCCGGCAAGGACGTGGCCTGGGCGGCGCTGGCCGCGATTCCGTTCTCGCTCAACGCCCGCGGCATGAGCGCCTGGTACTATCACGGTGGCGGGCTTGACCTCTCGAACGAGTTCTTTGCCAACTACAACATTGTCGGCTTCCCATGCGGCAACACTGCCGCACAGATGGGCGGCTGGTTCCGCAAGGAAATCAACAGCGTCGCGGACCTCCAGGGGCTCAAGATGCGAATCGGCTTCGCCGGCGCGATCATGAGCAAGCTCGGTGTCATCCCGACGCCGATGCCGGGCGGCGAGATCTACAACGCGCTCGAAAAAGGTACGCTCGATGCGGCCGAGTGGGTGGGGCCGTATGACGACGAGAAGCTCGGCTTCAACAAGGTCGCGCCCTACTACTACTACCCCGGCTGGTGGGAAGGCGGGCCGACGGTGCACGCCCTCATCGGCAAGGCCAAGTTCAAGGAGCTGCCGCCGGCCTACCAGTCGCTACTGAAGACCGCCTGCCAGGCGACGAGCAACGACATGCTGGCCAAGTACGACTACGTGAACCCCACAGCGCTCAAGAAGCTGGTGGCGGCCGGAGCGCAGCTGAAGCCGTTCAGCCCGGAGATCATGGAGGCGGCGTTCAAGGCGTCGAACGAGGCCTATGCCGAGTTCGACAAGCAAAGCCCCGCGTTCAAGAAGATCTGGGACTCGATCAAGGGGTTCCGCAAGGACCACTACCTGTGGAACCAGGTGGCCGAGCTGAACTTCGACGCGTTCCTCCAGGCGCAGCAGCGGGCCGGGGCGCTGGAAGGCTCGGGACTCTAGAGCTGACAGTCGGTGGAGGGGCCCGGTGCGCCGGGCCCTTTTCTTTGCAGAATACTCGGTGTCATCCCCGCGAAAGCGGGGATCTTTGTTTTTGGGGCTGGCATGGCAAACGGAGGTTCCCGCTTTCGCGGAATGCCCCGGTGTGGATAGCCAAGACTGAGCCTAGTTGAAGCTCGGCGGCGGTGGGGTCTGGTATGTTGGCGCTGGGGCGCCGAACGAGGGCGGCGGCTGTGCCTCGAAGCCGGGCGCCGGAGCAGCGCCCCCGCCCGTGGGCAACACGATCTTCACCGTGTCGAGATCGACCTCGGGCGCCTTGTCGAGGAAGAACGTCACCAGTTCCGGGAAGGCGATGAGGATGGCGACGAGGATCACCTGCAGCACGAGCCACGGGATGGCGCCGAGGTAGATGTCGCGCGTCTTCACCTGCTCGCGGGGCACGATGCCACGCAGGTAGAACAGCGCGAAGCCAAAGGGCGGGTGCATGAAGCTCGTCTGCATGTTGGCGCAGATCATCACGCCGAACCATACCAGGTCGATGCCCAGCGACTGCGCCACCGGCGCGAGAAGCGGAATGACGATGAAGGCGATCTCGAAGAAATCGAGGAAGAACGCCAGCACAAAGATGAAGATGTTGACGAAGATCAGGAAGCCGACCACGCCACCCGGCAGGTGAGAGAGCAGGTGCTCGATCCAGTGGCCGCCGCCGACGCCCTGGAAGACGAGGCTGAAGACGCGGGCGCCCAAAAGGATGAACACCACCATGGCGGTGAGCCGCATGGTCGAGTTCATGCCCTCCCACATCAGGCCCCAGCTCAGGCGGCGGTTGAACCAGGCGAGGAGAATGGCACCGACGACGCCCATGGCGCCGGCTTCGGTGGGAGTGACGAGGCCGAGGACGATGGTGCCCAAGACGACGAAGATCAGCGCCAGGCTCGGCACCATGCCGCGCAGCACCTTGTTGGCCAGCGCCCAGCCACGCAGCGTGCGGGCCTCCGGCGGCAGGGCGGGGACATCCTGCGGGCGGATGATGGAGAGGATGAACACCCAGGCCATGAACAGCAGGACCTGCACGATCGAGGCGCCGGTGGCGCCGATATACATTTCGCCCGGCGATTTCTGCAGCTGATCGGCGAGGACGATCAGCACCAGCGAGGGCGGGATCAACTGGGTGATGGTGCCGGAAGCTGCGATGACGCCGGTGGCGTGGCGCACGTTGTAGCCGTAGCGCATCATGACCGGCAGCGAGATCAGCCCCATGGCGATGACCGAGGCAGCGACCGTTCCGGTGATGGCGCCGAGGATGGCGCCGACGATGATCACCGCGTAGCTCAGGCCGCCCCTCACGCCGCCGAACAGCTGCCCGAAGCCATCGAGCAGGTCTTCGGCGAGACCGGACTTCTCGAGGATCACGCCCATGAAGGTGAAGAACGGGATCGCCAGTAGCAGGTCGTTCGAGATGACGCCGTAGAGCTGGTAGGTGAGGTTGCCGAGGAAGTTCGGCGCGATCAGCCCCAGCTCGATGGCAACGAGCCCGGAGAACAGGCCGATCGCCGCCAGCGAGAAGGCGGCCGGATAACCGATGATGAGAAACACGACGAGCCCGCCGAACATGATCGGCGCCATGTTTTCCCGGATCAGGTCGATCATTGCAGCGGCTTTTCGTAGGCGAACTCGCGGACGTAGTTCGTGGTGAGCGCCGCGATGCACTTGATGATCTCGGCGATGCCCTGCAGCATCAACACGCTGAAGCCCAGGGGCAGCATCAGCCGCACCGGCCAGCGCGGCAGGCCGCCGGCAGCGTTGGACATGATGTTCTGCGTCCAGGCCTGCAGGAACCAGGGCCAGGTGAAGTAGATCAACAGGATGCAGAGCGGCATCAGGAAGAACAGCCCGCCCAAGAGGTCAATCCAGGTGCGGGCGCGCTCGGAAATCGCGCCGTAGAGCAGGTCGACACGCACGTGTTCGTTGAGCTTCAGCGTCCAGGCGCCGCCCAGCATCACCATGCCGCCGAACATGTACCAGACGGCCTCGCTGAGGACGTTCGAGTACTGGGTGTAGAACGACACCAGCCCGCCGAACACACCGCCGCCATAGCTGCGTTCCAGCCAGATCATGCCGCTGATCGAATAGCGGAAGATGGCGTTGAACGCCGACACCAGCGCCGAAAACAGCACCAGCCAGATGGCTGCGAGGCCCACGCGCCGGCTCAATTCGTCGATGATGCGCGTGAAGCGCAAAGCCAGCGCCATTGGCGGCTGTTCCCCCGGGGCCGTTGGTATTCTGTTGGCCCGCTCTGCTGGCGAAGTCCGATGGTCAAGGCAACATGCGTCGGTGGGGCGCGTCAACCGCGCGCCAACGGATTGTTGTGAAACTGCACATTTGACAACAAAAATTGTCTATTGTAGCAAGGCACATGGACAACACCGCGCCGGCATTGATCGAGGATGTCGAGAAGGCCCGGCAGGGGCTGACGCCATTGCGGCTGCGGATGCTGGCGCTGCTGCGCGAGCCGGGGTCGGCCGCGACGCTGGCTGCGGCGCTCGAGTTGCCGCGCCAGCGGGTCGGCTATCACCTGCATGCGCTGGAGAAGGCTGGGCTGGTGGCGTCGGCGGGCGAGCGGCAGCGGCGTGGGTTCACCGAGCGGCTGTTCGTCGCCGGGGCGGGGGCGTTCGTCGTCGACCCGTCGATCTTCGGCGTGCCGCCGACAAGCGCCGAGAAACAGGATCGCTTTGCTGCCGAGCATCTGGTGGCGCGGTCGGCGGAGACGGTGCGCGAGGTGACGCGGATGCAGGCAGCGGCTGCCGCCGAGGGCACGCGGCTCCTCACCTTCACCATCGAGGCGGATATCGGCTTTGCCGCGCCACAGGACATCGAGGCGTTCGCCGAGCGGCTGGGCGCGATGGTGGCGGGATTGGCCGAGGAATTCGCGCCGAAGACCGAGGGGCGGCGCTATCGGCTGCTAATCGGCGGGCATCCGGCGATCAAGGGCAAGAGCCCTGCGAAGATCAACTGAGGGAGGTGCAGATGGCTGACAAGCAGGATCGCGTCATCGTCGAGATGACCATCGCGGCGCCGGTCGAGACGGTATGGGAAGCGCTGCGCGATCCCGACCAGATGCTCAACTGGTTCGGCTGGGACAGCGATACGCTGCGCGACGAGATCCAGTACATTTTCTTCGATCACGCCGAGGCGGACGAGGCCAACAAGGTGCTGGCGTTCGGGGAATACGAGGGCAGCGCCGACCGGATCGAGCTCAGGGCTACGCCAGGTGGCACGGTGCTGAGGGTGGTCCGCAGTAGCGCCGTGACGGGGGACTGGACCGCCGTGTACGAGGACACCTGGGAAGGCTGGACCACCTTCTTCCAGCAGTTGCGGCACTATCTCGAGCGGCATCCGGGGGCGAAGCGGCGGACGCTGTTCCTCTCCGGCAAACCGCAAGCGCCGGGCCCGCTGCCGATCGCGGCGCTTGGGCTCGCGAAGCTGGCGACGGCGCCGGCCGGGAGTGCCGCGGCGTTCCAGCTACCACTCGGCGAGAGGGTCAGCGGCACCGCCTGGCACCACTCGAAGCATCAAGTCGGGATGACCGTCGTGGATTGGGGCGACGGCCTCGTGGTGATTACAGACCAGCCCGCGCCAAATGGCGGTCTCAGTGGTGGCGGCACGGCGGTGCTCACCACTTTCGGGCTTTCGGACGAGGCGTTCGCGGCGCTGGAGCAACGGTGGAAAGCGTGGTGGGAACCGCGCTTTCCAAAGCCTTGATCAGCCCTCGGCCGGTGTCGAGCCGATGGCCCAGGTGATGCCGTAGGGGTCCTTGAGCTGGCCGTAGATGTCGCCCCAGAACTGCTTTTCGAGCGGCATGGTGACGGTGCAGCCGGCTTTGACGGCGCGATCCCACCAGAACTGCGCGTTATCGACGTTGAGGTTCAGGTTGAAGCCCTGCGGAGTGACGAACGGCACGCCGAACTCGGGGAACGAGTCGCTCATGTAGAGCAGGCTGCCATTGATGGTCATCGAGCAGTGCATGTAGCGCTTGCCGTCGTCGGCGAGCATAGGGACGACATCGGTAGCAGCGAAGGCCGTCTTGTAGAACTCCGCCGCCGCGACGGCGTCGGACGGGCTGATATAGGGCACGAGGCCCTGGAGCGGCTGTGCAGTTTGTTCTGCCATCTGTTCCTCCTCTTGGTCGGCGGGAGGCAATCTGGCACCCAATCGCGACAAAAGAAAAACCGCCGGCGCGAGGCCGGCGGCTTCAATGCTTGGCGATGCGATCAGCCTTCGAGCCAGGCGACCTGTTCGGGCGTCAGCTTGATGTCGAAGGCGTTCATGCTGTCGTCGAGTTCGCCCAGTTTGCGCGGACCGATGAGCGGGATGGACGGGAAGTCCTGCGCCAGCACATAGGCTAGGGCCACATGGATCGGGCTCTTGCCGAGCTTGCCGGCCAGTTCGATCGCCCGGTCACGGCGCACGAAGTTCTGCTCGTTGTACCAGACGCGGACCATCTCCTCGTTGTCCCGCTTGTCGCGGCCAGCGAGGTCGGTGAAGAAGCCGCGGGCCTGGCTCGACCAGGAGAAGTTCGGGATCTGGCGATCCTTCAGCCACTGCTTCCATTCAGCGGTCGACGAGGTGACGCAGCCGGCCCAGATCGGGTCGAGCATCTCGGCGAGGGCGAAGTTGTTGGAAAGCGCCCCCGGCCGCTGCTTGCCGTGCTTGTCGGCATAGGCGATGGCCTCGTCGAAGCGCTCCTTGGTCCAGTTCGAGCCGCCGAACGGCCCGCGGATGCGGCCCTTCTTCACCTCGGCATCCATGGCGTCGACGAACTCCCCGACCGGCACGTCGAGGTTGTCGCGGTGCATGAAATACACATCGACATAGTCGGTCTGCAGGCGATCGAGCGACTGGGTCAGCTGCTTCGAAATCACGTCGGGGTAGACCAGCGGGCTGTGGGCACCCTTGCCGATGACGACGGCCTCTTCGCGCACGCCGCGCGACTTCTGCCACTCGCCGAACAGCTTCTCGGTGTAGCCGCCTGCGTAGATGTAGGCGGTGTCGAAAATGTTGCCGCCCTTCTCCCAGAACGCATCGAGCAGGATCGCGCCCGAGGCGAAGGTGCGGAAGTCCTCGAAGCCGAGGGCGGCGGCCGAGGCCGGCTTCTTGAGGCCCGGAATGGTGCGCTTGGGGATCACGGCCCCATGCGAAACCGGCCGGCCAGCGAGCGTGGTGATGCGCTTGGAGGACTTTTCGGCGGAGTACTCGATGCCGGCATCCGACCGCCACTTGTCGAGCACGCGCGCGTTGCCGAGGCTGTCGGCCCAGGTCATGCCGGGGGAGGTGAGTTCCTGCCGGCCGGCAATGATGGCTTCGGCGGCGGCATCGGCCTCGAACGAATAGAGGTGCCGCTGCTTGCCAACGCTCACCGTCTCGCGGCTTCCGTCCTTCTTGATGATATCGATCTTGCCGTCGCCGCCAGTGCGGTCGCCGTTGGCGAACCAGAAGCTCGGCACTTCGATGGTGCCCTCGGTGCCGTGGATGCGGGCGACGTTCTCGAGGTTGGCCATCACGGCGCAGCTGACCTGCGCGGTGATGCCGTTCTCGAACAGGAGCACGGCAGCGGCGGTGTTATCCGTGCCTTCGGCGTTGAGCGTCGCGGCGCCCACGACCTTCACCGGATCGAGGAAGGGCTTACCTGCAGCCGCACCAGCGACGAAGCGGGCGAACGAGACCGGGTAACCGCCGACGTCGAGGATGCCGCCGCCGGCTAGCTCGGAGGCGAACAGCCGGTGCTCGGGCATAAAGCGCGGCATCTGGAAGCCGAAGCTTGCGGTGATGAAACGGACTTCGCCGATGGCGCCCGAGTTGACCAGGTCCCAGATCTTCTGGGTCTGCGGGTGCAGGCGGTACATGAAGGCTTCGGCAACGAAGGTGCCGGCCTTCTTGTGGGCGTGGATCACCGCATCGATCTCGAAGGCGCTGAGCGCCATCGGCTTTTCGATCAGCGCGTGCTTGCCCGCCTCGGCCGCCTTGATCGCCCACTCGGCATGGCCGGTGTGCGGCACGGCGATATAGACCGCGTCCACATTGGGGTCTTTGAGGATCGCGTCATAGCCATCGAGGATGCGGGCCTCGGGGAAATCTTCCTTGAGGCTCGCCTTGCCTGGGTTGCGGGTGGCGATGGCCTCGAGCTTGCCCAGCTTGCTGTCCAGCACGCCGCGGCGGAAGTCCTTGGCGATCGCGCCAGGGCCGATGATCCCCCAGCGGATTGGGGCTGTAATGGTCATAATACTCTCCTCAAGAAATCGGGCCCCAACGGCGGCGATTCCCGCCGCCGGGGCAATTGGCCGTTGGTCGTTATTTCACCGCGCCCAGCATGCCTTCGACGAAGCGGCGCTGGAGCAGGAAGAAGATGATGAGGGTGGGAAGCGTGGCGAGGATCGTGCCGAACAGGATCATGCCGAAGTCGGGCGTATAGGCCGAGGTCAGCGCCGAGATGACGAGCGTTGCCGTCTTCTGCTCGGGCTTGTTGAGCACGATCAGCGGCCAGAGGTAGTTGTTCCAGTTGGCCATGAACACGATGATGATCGCCGCGGCGTAGGTCGAGCGCATCGTGGGCAGGTAGATGTAGAGGAAGATCTGCCACTCGTTGAGCCCGTCGACCCGCGCTGCGTCGCGCAGCTCGCCGGGGAACGCCTTCGTCGCCTGGCGGAAATAGAAGATGATGAAGATCGAGGCGATGCCGGGCAGGACGACCGCCGCGACCGTGCCGACGAGCTTGAACGACGAGATCATTACGAACAGCGGCACCATCAGCGCCGCGAACGGGATCGAGAGCAGCAGCAGCATGAAGCCGAAGATGCGCTCGCGGAAGCGGGAGCGGAACATTTCGAAGCCGTAGCCGGCGAGCGACGAGATCGCGAGCGTCAGCACGGTGCCGACGAGCGCGATGAAGGCCGAGTTCCAGAACACCCGCGGCGCATCGACGGTGGCAAAGAAACTGGCGGCGTTGACCAGAAGCTGGTCGCCGAACGTCGCCTTGCCGATGCCGATATCGACCGAGCGGTTGGTTGCGCCCACGACCATCCAGAAGAACGGGAAGATCGAGACGAAGGCCGCGAGGCCGAGCAACAGGTAGGTGGCCGTGCGCCCGATGAGGTGCGGGAGGTTGAACCAGCGCGTGCGGCGCTCGATCCGGGATGTGGCGAGGGGAAGAGCTTGATCGGTCATTTGCTGCGGTCCCGTGCAACGATGAACTGCAGGAAGCTCAGGACAGCGACGAGCAGCACAATGACCCAGGAGACGGTGGCGGAGTAGCCGAAGCTGGGCATGAACTTGAAGGTCAGGTTGTAGATGTAGAGCGACAGCGTCAGCGTCGCATCGGACGGGCCACCGACGGTGATGTTGTTGACCTCGTCGAACAGCTGCAGCGTGCCGATGGTGGAAACGATGGTGGTAAAGAGGATCACCGGCTTCAGCATGGGCACGGTGATGTACCGGAAGCGATGCCAGGCCGAGGCGCCGTCGATCCGCGCCGCCTCGTAGATCGAGCGGTCGACGTTCTGCAGCGCCGCCAGGTAGAACACCATGTTGTAGCCGGTCCAGCGCCAGGTGATGGCGATGATGATCAGGACCTTGGCCCAGAACGGATCCTGCAGCCAATGGATCGGCTCCTGGATGATCCAGACCGCCATCAGCATTTTGTTGACGATGCCGTCGGTGGCGAACATCGACTTGAACAGGGTCGAGTAGGCAATGAGCGAGGTCACGCAGGGCAGGAAGATCGCCGTGCGGAAGAAGCCGCGGAAGCGAAGCTTCGGATCGTTGAGCGCGACTGCCGCGAGCAGCGCCAGCACGATCATGATCGGCACCTGCACGACGAGGAAGGTCAGCGTGTTGACCAGCGCGCGGATGAAGATCGGGTCCTTGGTCAAGCGGACGATGTTGGCGAAGCCGCCGAAACTGAAGTTCATCCCCTTACCGACCTGGAAGCTCATCCAGAGCGACCAGATGATCGGATAGAGCATGAAAACGCCGAGCAGCACGAGGGCGGGCGCGATGAACGTCCAGCCGGTGATGTGCTCGGTGCGGCCAAGTCTTTCGTTTGCCATGCCAACTCCCCGACAGGCGACTACAACAGCTGTCGGCCGCGCCCCGGCGAAGGGTGCGACCGGCGAAAGGGAGGAGGCGGCGCCTTGGGCCCCGCCTCCGGACCCGTTACTGCATCAGCTGGCTGGCCTGGTCGTTGATGGCCTTCAGCGCATCGTCGACGCTGCCGCCCTTTGCAACGGCCGGCAGCTGCGCGACCACGGCGGAGTCCACTTCGGCGGTGAAGATGCCGTAGTCGACGCCCGGGATCTTGGCCTGCCAGTCCGAGAAGTTCGCCCAGACCGGCTGACCGCCGAAGAAGTCATCCGACGACTTGTAAGCTTCGCCAGCCGAGGCCGGCAGCCAGGTGCTGAACGCGCCCTGGCCGATGAGGATCTTCTGGTAGAAGTCGACATCGGTGGCCCAGACCGACTTCAGGAAGTCGACAGCGGCGTCCTTACCGGGGCCCGACGACAGGACGTACCAGCTCGAGCCGCCTTCGTTGGAGTAGCCGGTGGCGCCGTCGACGCCTTCGAGCTTCGGAATGGGAGCGACGCCCCACTTGCCGGCCTGGTCGGGCTGCGACTTGATGGTGCCGGTCATCCACACGCCGTTGAGCGCGACAGCAGTTTCACCCGAGGTGAAGGCGCCAGTGAACTCGGTCCAGCCGGAAACCGGCTTGACGATGTCCGCCTGCCAGATCTTGGCGTAGTTTTCGAGAGCGGCCTTCAGCGGCTTGTTGTCGAGAACGTTGAGGCTGCCGTCGGCGTTGAAGAACCAGGCGCCAGCCGACTGCATCATGACGCGGATGAGGCCGCCGCCGTTAAGGTCGAGCGCGATCAGGTTGTGACCGGTCTTGGCCTTCACGTCCTTGCCGATCTGGATGAACTTGTCCCAGGTCAGGTCCTGCATGTCGGCGGCCTTGTAGCCGGCCTCCTCGAGGTAGTCGGCGCGGTAGAAGAGGCCGGTAACGCCCGAGTCGAAGGGCAGCGAGTACGACTTGCCGTCAAAGGTCGCGGCCTTCACCTTGTAGGGCGCGAACTGGGTCATATCGATCGAGTCCGAGAGCGGCACGAAGGCGCCCGGGAACGACTGTAGGTATTTCTGCGCCACGTCATCCTGGACGAGCACGATGTCGGGCAGGCCGCTGGTGTCGCCGGCGAGCAGCTGGGTCTGCAGCTTCTGGCGGATGTCGTCCTGCGCCATGCTGTCGTCGATCTTGATGTTCACGTCCGGGTGCGACGTGGCGTAGCGGGCCACGGCTTCCTTCATGGCGGCGCCGTTGAAGTTGGTATCCCAGCACCAGACGGTGACATCGACGGCCATGGCGGCCGTCATCGTGAGCATGGAAACGCCGGCGGCAGCTGCAATGGCGAGCGCGTGGCGCCACCGCGATGCGATGGTAGTCATGTAATCCTCCCGTTTTCATTTGGCTCACCTTGGGCAAGCGTGGTTAGAATATGCGACCAAGGGTGTATGTCCGCGTCAAAGGGAATGTGGAGTTGGCGGAAAGTAAGGTGCATCAGCGGGAGATTTATCAGCCGAACGCCACGACCATCGAGGCCCATCCGACGATCCTGTCGATGTTCCACGACCACCCGCGGGTGATGCTGAAACCGCACTGGCACGCTCAGGTCGAAGTGAACTTTATCGTCGCTGGCACAGTGCATTACCGCATGCACACGCACGAGCTGACGCTCTCGGCCGGGCAGATGGTGCTGTTCTGGGGCGGCCTGCCACACCAGATGTACGACCTCTCCGACGACGCGATCTACGCCGGCGCGCACCTGCCGCTGATGCATTTCTTCCGCCTGAGGCTGCCCGAGGACGTGCCGCACCGGCTGATGCAGGGAACGACGCTGCTCAGCTGCACTCCCGACGATTCCGATGCGCATAATTTCGAACGGTGGAACCGCTATGCCCGGTCCGGCGACCCGGTAAAGGCGCAGCATGCGGTGGACGAGCTGCTGCTGAGGCTCGAGCGGATGCGGTTCGAACCCTACGAACTGGTCGGTACCAGCAAGATCGCGGGCGAGACCGTCGAAACCGCGGAAGTCCAGTCGTCACGCAACGTCGGAAAGATGTGCGACTACATCGCCGAGAATTTCCTGCACGAGATCGACTCGATCGACATCGCCCGGGCCGCGAACCTCCACCCCAAATACGCCATGAGCATCTTCAAGCGCTCCACCGGCATGACGCTCAACGAGTATGTGAGCCTGTTGCGGCTCAGCTACGCCCAGGCGCTGCTGCTGCGCGACGATGCCAATGTGCTGCGGGTGGCGATGGAGTCGGGGTTTGGCTCGCTGAGCGCGTTCAACAAGTCGTTCCGCAAGATCGCGGGCATGTCGCCCTCGGATTTCCGACGCGATGCGTTCGTCCCGGGGGCCCTCGCCTCGTGAGCTTGAACTTCCGCGCACCGGCATTGTAACGATGCCCATCCGTGGAGCGAGCTTGCTCGCCCTTGGCCCCTGATTTTCGCGCGCGAGGAATGCTCAATGTTCGTAGTGGGTGGCGAGAGCCTGATCGACCTCATCTCGGAGCCGGTCGGGGCCGATGGCGTCATTCGCCTCGTGGCGCACCAGGGCGGCTCGCCCTACAACTGCGCCATCGCACTCTCGAAGCTGGGCAACGATACCGGCTTCCTCTGCCCGATCAGCTCGGATGGCCTCGGCACGTATCTGCTTGCCCCGCTTGCAGAAGCCGGCGTTAAGCCACTGCTCACCGAGCGCGTCGCGGCCTATACGACGCTCGCCGTCGTCACCTTCGATGCCAAAAAGAGCGCGCAATACGGCTTCTACCGCCAGGCCGATCGGGCGTTCACGCGCGAGGGGCTGATCGCGGCGCTGCCGTCAAAGCTCGAGGCGTTCCAGGTCGGCGGCTTCTGCCCGATCGAGCCGGAAGACGCCGTTGTCTGGATGGATGTCGCCAAGGAAGCGGCGCGGCGCGGCGCAACGCTGACCATTGACCCCAATGTGCGGCCCTCGCTGGTTTCGGATTTCGCCGCATTCAAGCAGCGGCTCTCGGGCTTCCTTGACATCGTCAACCTGGTGAAGGTGTCGATCGAGGATTTGGCCTCGCTCGAACAGAATCGTGCGGTCCGCGCGACCGAGCTGACGCCGGCCGATATCGAAGCGTTGGTGGCGAAATACGTGGCCGATTTCCTCGGCCGACCCAATTGCGAGCTGGTGATCGTCACTTTTGGCGACGAGGGGAGCCGTGCGTTCACCAAGGCGGGATCCGCCAGGCAGGGTATCTACAAGGCTGTGCCGTTCGGCGATACGGTCGGCGCGGGCGACACGCTGATGGCCGCAGTGCTGACGCTGCTCAACGAGCAGGGCAACCTGAAGCCGGGCAAGCTGGGTGCGATGGACGATGCGGCGCTGGGCACGATGCTGCGCTTCGGCGCGGTGGCAGCCGGGCTCAACTGCCAGTTTGTCGGCTGCCATCCGCCGACCCGCGGCGAAGTCGACGCGGTGCTGGCGGCGGCCTAGCGGTTCACGCGCTCGTCAGTTGCGTGGCATCGGCACCGCTGCTCAACTCCGCCGCACTTAGGCGGAGAGGTCAATATGCGGGCTTGGATGTGGCTGCTGGCGGCAGCAGTCGTCGTTGCGGGCGGGGCCAGCCTCTACATGCTGCGGCCGGTGCAGGGCGCTGCCCGCGACCTGACGCTGGTCGGTGACGTCACGCGCGGACAGTACCTGCTGCGCCTAGGCGATTGCATCACCTGTCACACCGACAAGAAGAACGGCGTGGCCGAACTTGGCGGTGGGCCGGGACTGGTGACGCCGTTCGGCACCTTCTACGCACCCAACATTACCCCGGATCCGAAGGCCGGTATCGGCGGCTGGACGCTGGCGCAGTTCTCGAAGGCGATCAGCGATGGTGAAGGGCCGGCGGGGCACCTCTATCCGGCGTTTCCGTACGAGAACTATACGCTGATGAGCGACCAGGACGTGGCTGACCTCTATGCCGCGCTGCAGCAGGTGCCGCCGGTCGCGACGTCGGCGAAGCCGCACGAAATCCCGTTCCCGTTCGACATCCGCCCGCTGGTCGCGGGCTGGAAGAACCTGTTCTTCACGCCGCGCCGCTACGAGGCCGATGCCACGCATTCGGAGCGCTGGAACCGGGGCCGCTATCTCGTTGAGGGGCCCGGCCACTGCGTGATGTGCCACTCGCCGCGGAACCTGCTTGGCGCCGTGGAGAAGGGCAAGGAACTCACCGGCAACCCGGCGGGCGGTACGGGCGGCAAGGCCCCGGCGCTGACCGCCGAGCGGCTGAAAGGCGAAGGCTACGATGTCGCCTCGATCGCGAGCGCGCTGAGTGACGGCTTCACCCCGGAGTTCAACGTGCTGGGCAGTGCGATGGGCGAGGTGATCGCCGACGGCACCTCGTTCTGGACGGAAGCGGACCGCGCGGCGGTGGCGGCGTATCTGCTGGGCGAGGAGTAACTTACGCCTCGGCGCGGATCGCCAGCGCGTCTTCCAGCGTCATCTCGGTGTGGTGTTCCCATTCCGCTCGCGGCTCGGGGAAATCGGTGCGGAAATGGCCGCCGCGGCTCTCCTCGCGCTGCAGCGCGCCGGCAGCGACCAGCGTCGCCGAGGTGGTCATGTTGAGGAACGAACGGGTGACGCCCTGGGCCGTGGCTTCGATCTCGGCGATACGACGCAGCGCAGTGCGGAGATCCGCGGCGTTGCGCTCGACGCCGACGAGGTCGGTCATGGTGCGGCGCAACTCCTTCACCGAGATGTGGTTGCGCAGGCGCTCCTCCACCTTCTCGCCCTCGACCGGATCCCAGCCGATGCCAGGGAAGGGGGCGAGCGGGTTGCGCAGCGGCTCCAACCCGGAGATGTCGGCGGCGATACGGGCGCCGTAGACCACGGCCTCGAGCAGCGAGTTCGAGGCGAGGCGGTTGGCGCCGTGCAGGCCGGTTGACGAGCATTCGCCGGCGGCCCATAGGCCGGGCAGCGAGGAGCGGCCGTTGGCCTCCACCTTGACGCCGCCCATGTGGTAGTGCGCCGCCGGGGTAACCGGGATCAGCTGAGTCACCGGGTCGATGCCGAAATCGGTGCAGTATTTCGCGACGGTCGGGAAGGCGGTGAGGATGCGCGCGCCGATGGCCTCGCGGGTATCGAGGAACACCTTCCGACCAGCCTTGATCTGCCGGTAGTTGGCGCGGGCGACGATGTCGCGTGGGGCGAGTTCAGCGTCCGGGTGGATCGCCGGCATGAAGCGCTCGCCGAGATCGTTGACGAGGATGGCGCCTTCGCCGCGCAGCGCCTCGGTGGCGAGCGGGGCGGGGTCGGCGCCCGTGGCAATGGCGGTGGGGTGGAACTGCACGAATTCGGGATCGGCGATCAGCGCGCCGGCGCGAGCCGCCATGCCCATGGCGTGGCCACGCACGCCGGACGGATTGGTGGTGACGGCGTAGAGCCCGCCGAGACCACCCGCCGCGAGCACGGTGGCGCGGGCGCGGATGAGGACCGGCTCGGCATAGCGATCACCGAGCTTGCGGGCATAGACGCCGATGATGCGGCCATCGGCGCGGGCGAGGTCGACGACGGTGAGGCCCTCGACAATGCGGATCGACGCGGTCTTCCGCACCTCGGCGATGATCGCCTGCATGATGGCATAGCCGGCGCGGTCGCCTTCGACGCGCACCACGCGGTTGCGGGAGTGGGCGGCTTCCTTGCTCAGGACGTAGTGACCGAGTTCGTCGCGGTCGAAGGGAGTGCCCCAGCGGGCGAGGTCCTCAATGCGAGCGGCCGCTTCGGCGGTGACCGACTCGGCTTCGTCCTCATCAACGATACCGGCGCCGGCGATCTCGGTGTCGACCGCGTGCGCGTGCGAGGTGTCACCGGGGCCGACGGCGGCGGCGACGCCGCCCTGCGCCCAGGCAGACGACGCGCCGTTGCCGAGCGGTACCGGGGAAATGACGGTAACTGGGCGGGGCGCCAGCTTCAGCGCGCAGAACAAGCCTGCAAGACCAGCGCCGACGATGAGCGCACCGTCGGCGTTTAGGACGTTGTCAGTAAAGGTCATCGGTCTCCCCCGGGCGAAACGCCCGGATCAGGCCTCGTCGACCACAGGGGTTTCTGCAGCGCGCTTCTTAAGCGATTCTATGGCGTTTTTGGCGCTCGACTTCGACTTGTAGGTTTCGGTCCGGACCATGGTCTCGCCGTTCGCCGCGACGAAGCGCACGAAGGTCTGGCCGTCCTTGGAGGCAGCCAGCTCGAAGCGGTAGCCCTTGCCGGCTTCGCCTTTGGCTGTGTCCACCACCGATGCGCCGGGGGCGTTCTTCTTCAGCGAAGCGATGGCGTTCTTGGCGCTGTCCTTGCCCGCGTAGTTCTCGGAACAGAAGATGGTTTCGGCATTGTAGACGTACTTGGCAACGAACTGGCCGCCCTTGGCGGACGTGATCTTGAAGGAATGTGGCACGACGCTTTACCCCTCGGTTCGCGGGCCGGGGAAGTCGTGGCCCGATTGGGCAAATCTAACGGGGCGTCGGAGTCGCGCAACCCTCAAAGTCATGCACCCAGTTGATTTGATTGAGCTTGCGGCAAAGCTGTCGCCATACTGATGGTTGAACTACGTAGACGAAAGTCCATATCCACCGATACAGTGACGGCCATCGCGGGGGCGACGGTTGGTCAAGCTGGCACTAGCGGTGGAGGAGGCGAAGAGGCTCGGGCCCGACCGGGTGAGCTTTCGCATCACTTCGCGCGCCGGCCAGCTGGCTCACAAGGCCTTCGGCGAGACGATCATCGTCTATCAGCGGGCTCCCGATCTCGTGCTGTTCGTGGGGAGCGGGCGCGTACTGGGCCTCGATTTCGAGGCGCCCGGCTTCGACAGCTTGCGGCTCGGCGACTACCGAGCCTTCCCCGCCCCGGTGCCCAGCGACGCCGCGGGCGAGGCGCGAGACCCGGGAGTCCGGCGCAGCCTGTCACTCGACGAGGCGAGGTTCGACGAAATCCTTCGACTGGCGGCGACGGCCGACGTCACGGCGCTTGCCGAGGCGCAGGCCGTTTTCGCGCATGACCGGCAGGCTGGGCTCGATGCCTATCTCAAGCTGCACGACCGGGTGCTGCAGCGCTGGAAGCACCGCTGCGTATTTACCGGAAAACAGTTCAGGCCCGCTGACACGCGGCCACACCCGCACCTGCGGGTGGTGGCGATCCGCCCCCGCGAGCTTGGCGGGCAGTTGCACGTCCGGAACTACTTGCCGATGGTGGCTGAGGTCGAGCACGCGTGGACGAGCGGACACCTGACGCTCGGCCCGAGTTTCGGCTTCCAGGTTTCGGAGCGACTGATAGATCCGGAACTGCACGAGCGGCTGTTGCCGCTTGGTCGGCTCGATCTACCGGGCGAGCCCTCACTCTGGCCCGACCCTGAGTCCGTCGCCTACCACCGGCTGAACATCTTCGACCGCGACTAGTCGCGCTTCTTCGAGAAATCGATCATCCGCTGCACGGCGGCGCGGGCCGGTTCGAGCAGTTCGGGGGCCACCGTGACCTCTTCGGTCATGGTGTGGAGCGACCACAGGATGTTCTCGAGGTTGATGCGCTTCATGTGCGGGCAGATGTTGCA
The DNA here is from genome assembly GCF_056403495.1 of Devosia sp. P2_G7. Taxonomy (NCBI): domain Bacteria; kingdom Pseudomonadati; phylum Pseudomonadota; class Alphaproteobacteria; order Hyphomicrobiales; family Devosiaceae; genus Devosia; species Devosia sp. P2_G7. The sequence goes on along the minus strand of NZ_JBFUFI010000005.1, from coordinate 214,573 downwards.
GCCGCGGAGGAAATCGACGCCCGTCGCTTCTGATGCGACGTTGTCCGACATCGAGCACTCGGTGACCATCACCACGCGCGGCGGCTTGTTCGACTTCACGTAGTCGATCATCGCGGCGGTCGAGCCGGAGAAGTCCACCGCGTCGATCACCTCCGGCGGGCACTCGGGGTGGGCGATGATTTTTGCCGTCGGATAGGCATGGCGCAGTTCGGCGATGTCGTCGGCGGTGAAGGTCTCGTGCACCTCGCACGAGCCGGCCCAGGTGATGATCTTCTTGCCAGTCTTTTTGGCGGTGTTCCGCGCCAGATACTGGTCGGGGATCATGATCACCGTGTCGCCGGGCACACCGTTGACGATGTCGACAGCGTTGGACGAGGTGCAGCAGACGTCGGTGACGGCTTTCACCGCAGCGGAAGTGTTCACGTAGGTGACGACCGGCACGCCTGGATATTGCGCGCGCATGGCGATGACATCCTCGGGGGTGATCGAGGAGGCGAGCGAGCAGCCGGCGCGGCTGTCGGGGATCAACACTGTCTTCTTGGGATTGAGGATCTTGCTGGTCTCGGCCATGAAGTGCACACCGCACTGCACGATCACCGACTGCTTGACCTTGGTGGCTTCGATGGCGAGCTGCAGGCTGTCGCCGACGATATCGGCGACGCCGTGATAGATCTGCGGCGCCTGGTAGTTATGCGCCAGGATCACCGCGTCCTTTTCCTTCTTCAGCCGGTTGATCTGCAGGATCAGCGGCGCATAGAAGGGCCATTCGATCTCGGGGATACGGTCTTTCACCTTGTTGTAGACGCGGGAGGTCACGCGTTCGACCGCCTTGGTGAACTTGAGGTCGAAACTCTCCGCGAGGATGGCGCGAGCCTCCTCCAGCGGGGTGAGAGCATTGATAAGCTGCACCGGATCGTCCCTCCAGACCGGGGGAGACTTAAGGTCGATCGCGCCTCTTTTCAATGTGGTGATTTGGCTTGATCGACATGCGCCAAGTGCCTAACGCTCTCGCCGAACGTTCCGCACTCGAGGATTACCATGCCGCAAGATGCCGCCGCCCTTCGCCAGACGCTTTCACTTGCGCCGGTGATCCCGGTCATCGTGCTCGACGACGTCTCGGCGGCACGTCCGCTGGCCGAAGCGCTGGTCGCCGGCGGTTTGCCGGTGTTGGAGGTGACGCTTCGCACTCCGCACGCGCTGCAGATCATCGAAGAGATGGCCAAGGTGCCCGGCGCCGTCGTCGGTTCGGGGACCGTGCGCTCGCCGCTGCAGATGGGACATTCGGTCGACGCCGGCTGCCAGTTCATGGTGTCGCCGGGCGCTTCGCCGCGCCTGCTCGAGGCGGCCGAGGAGCACGCCATCCCGCTGCTGCCGGGTATCGGCACGCCAACCGAGGCTATGACGGCGTCGGAACATGGTTACTCGTTCCTTAAGTTCTTCCCGGCCGAGGCGCTGGGCGGGGTGAAGGTGCTGAAGGCCTATGCGAGCCCGCTCGCCGACATCACGTTCTGCCCGACCGGCGGTATCGATGTGGCGAAGGCGAGGGAATACCTGGCGCTGCCGAATGTCATCTGTGTTGGCGGTTCCTGGATCATGCCGGCGGATGCGATCGCGAACAAGGACTGGAAGCGGATCGAGACGCTGGCGCGCGAAGCCGCGGCGCTGAAGCAGGGCTGAGATCTCTTGCCTTCTCCCCCTGTGGGAGAAGGTGCCCGAAGGGCGGATGAGGGGTTGTCTCCACGCACCCCGACCGCTCCTCGTTACACTCGGATCGCGCGACGCGAGCGTCGCGGACCCCTCATCCGGCCTGTCGGCCACCTTCTCCCACAAGGGGAGAAGGCGATCACGGAGATGGCGGTGCCAAAGAACGCGACCATCGGCCTCTCCCATCTCCGCATCACCCTGTCCGAGAGCTTCTACATCGGTCCCGGCCGCGCAGACCTTATGCAGTTCATCGCCGAAACGGGCTCGATCTCCGAGGCGGCGAAGCGCATGGGCATGTCGTACAAGCGGGCCTGGGGGCTGGTGCAGGCGCTGAACGAGGGGTTCGGGGCGCCGCTGGTCGAGGCATCGCGCGGCGGGAATGCTCAGGGGGCGTCGCTTACCGAGGCGGGGCGCGAGGTGCTGGAGCGCTATCGCGGCATGCAGGAGGCGACGCGCAAGGCGATCGCCCGTGATGTCGAGGCGCTGGTTGCGCTGCAAGGCGATATGTCCGAGCGAAAATAACGCTTGCTGGCTGGCTCTCGCGTTGGCACAACCATCGATATCCCCATTTGGACATATCGAGGGCTTCATGCGTCGGATCACAGTTCTGCTTGGCGTCAGCCTGCTTGCGCTCACCGGCGCTCCGGCCTTTGCCGCCGACGTCAGCGCAGCGGTGGCTGCGAACTTCACCAAGCCGGCCGAAGAGCTCGGCGCGGCCTTCACCGCAAAGACCGGCGACACGGTGACCTTCAGCTTCGGCGCCACCGGGGCGCTCTACACCCAGATCAGCCAGGGCGCGCCGTTCGAGGTGTTCTTCTCGGCGGACAATAAGCGGCCGAAGCAGGCGGTGGCCGAGGGCTTTGCTGTCGATGGCACGGTGTTCACCTACGCCGTGGGCAAGGTGGTGCTTTATTCGCCGACACTCGACCTCACAGATGGGGCGGCCGTGCTCAAGGCCAGTGCGTTCCAGCACCTGTCGGTCGCCGATCCCAAGACCGCGCCCTATGGCGCCGCGGCGATGGAGACGCTCGACAAGCTCGGGTTGACCGAAGCACTGACGCCGAAGTTCGTCACCGGCGAGAACATCAGCCAGGCGCTGCAGTTCATCGACACCGCCAATGCCGAGCTTGGCTTCGTGGCGCTCAGCCAGGTGATCGAGAGGCCGGCGCCGCAGGTCTGGCGCGTGCCAGCCGAGGATTACGCGCCGATCCTGCAGGACGCGGTGCTGCTGAAGGCCGGCGAGGCCGATCCGGCGGCGGCCGCCTTCCTCGAGTTCTTGAAGGGCGACGAAGCCCGCGCCATCATCGAGAAATACGGCTACGAGGTTGGCTCGATAGATTGAGGGATGTGGGATGCTGAGCGCCAGTGAGATCGTCCAGCCCGTTGGGCTGACGCTGACGCTGGCGTTCATCGTCACCGCCATCCTGCTGGTCATCGGTACGCCGATCGCCTGGTGGCTCTGCCGCACCCGCTCCCCGCTGCAAGCTCCGATCGCGGCGGTAGTGTCGCTTCCGCTGGTGTTGCCGCCCACGGTGCTCGGGTTCTACCTGCTGCTGGCGTTCGGGCCGAACGGGCCGGGCGGCTTGCTCGCGCCGCTCTGGGGGGCGCGGACGCTTGCCTTCTCGTTCGAGGGGCTGGTCATCGCTTCGGTGATCTATTCGCTGCCCTTCATGGTCCAGCCGCTGCGTACTGCGTTCGAGGCGGTAGGCGACGATCCGCTCGAGGCAGCGGCGACCCTCGGCGCTGGGCCGTGGAAGACGTTCTTCCGCGTCGTCCTCCCCCTGTCGCGGGCGGGCTATCTCACCGGCGCGATCCTCACCTTTGCCCACACGGTTGGGGAGTTCGGCGTGGTGCTGATGATCGGCGGCAATATCCCGGGCAAGACCAAGGTGCTGTCGATCGCCATCTACGACTATGTCGAGCGGCTCGAATGGGGCAACGCCCACATCCTCGCTGCCGGCATGGTGGTGTTCGCGTTCGTGGTGATCACGGCGGTGATGCTGATCGACCGGCGGGTTGGGCGGGTGGTCGGCTAGTCCCCGCCATCCGCCAACACGATGTCATTCCCGCGTAGGCGGGAACCTAGTGGGATGCTTCAGCACAAGCGGGCGTGGAGAGATCGCACTGGGTCCCCGCCTTCGCGGGGATGACGCCGTGGGGGGCAGTCCGAGGTCGCTCTAAGGCAGCCGCAGCAGTTCCACGAAGCGCTTCAGCGCCTTGCCCAGGCCCTTGCGCTTCTTCTGATCCAGGTCGGCGAACAGCGCTTCCTCGAGTTGCTCCCAGTTCGCTGCCAGCACCTCGCGGATGCGTGCTCCGCGCTCCGTCAGGGCCAGGCCCGGCACCAGGTCCGGACCGATGGCCTGGCGGGCCACGATGTCCCGCTCGATCAGCCGGTCGAGCCGCGGCTGCAGGGCTTCCGGCTCCAACCCCAGTTCCTCGGCCAGCGCCGCCTCGCTCGCCCCGAGCTCGGCGTGCAGCACGAAGATCACGGCATCGTCGCCGGCTTCCAGCCCGCGGTCGAGCAGCGGCACCAGCAGCGCCTTGTGGGCGAGCTGGCCAGCTTCGATCAGCCGGTAAAGCGTTGAGCGGGCTTCGGGTTTGGTCATGGGTGGATAGATAGACTTCAGGATGGGTTCTAGCGACATGGGACCCAGTCTATCGTTAATCGGTAAACGACCAAGGGGCGGCATTGTTCACCCTATGCAGATGACTTAAGCGTGGAGAGCGTGTTCGGGTGGAACGCGCTTCAGTCTACACATTTCAGGTCAGCAACGCATGAGCCAGGACCTCGCCCGCATCCGGGCTTTCGTGCAGGTGTTCGATGCCGGTGGCTTTTCCTCCGCGGCGCGGCAGCACGGGCGCTCCAAGGCGCTGCTGTCCAAATATGTCACCGACCTCGAGGATTATCTCGGCGTCCGGCTGATGAACCGGACCACCCGCAAGCTAAGCCTCACCGAAGCCGGCGAAGCCTATTACCGCGAGGCGAGCCAGCTGCTGCAGCAACTCGACGATCTCGACGCGACGATCTCCGATCAGACCGCGGAGCCGCGGGGGCTGGTGCGGGTATCGGCGCCGCGCAATCTCGGCGAAACCACGCTGGCGCCGGCGATCTTCGCGTTCATCGCCAAGAACCCGCTGATGTCCGTCGATCTGCGGCTCGAGGATCGCTACGTCGATCTCGTCGAGGAGAGCGTCGACGTGGCGCTCCGCATCTCGACGCTGGCGGATTCCTCGCTCATCGCCCGCAAGATCTCGGACATGCGGCATGTCATCTGCGGTTCGCCGGAATTGGTGAAGCGCGTGGGGTTGCCGACCTCGGGCGAGGCGCTGCGCAACATGCCCTGCGTGCTCGATACCAACATGCCGTCGCACAGCTCCTGGCGCTTCATCGAGGATGGCAAGCCCCTGTCGGTGCACGTGTCCGGTCCGGCACGCGTAAATTCACCTGTGGCGGCCATGCAGGCGGCGCTTGCCGGCCTTGGCTTCGCCGTATTGCCGACCTACCTCGCTGACCCGCATATCGCCGAAGGGCGGCTGGTGCGCGTGCTCGAGGACCGGATGCCGGAAGGCCCCAGTCTGCAGGCCGTTTACCCGCACCGGCGGCATCTTGCCGGCAAGGTCCGCGCGCTGATCGACCATCTGGTCGCCTGGTTCGCCGACAACCCGGTTAAGTAGATCTAGGCAACGGGGCAGGGGCGTCGATGGCGGGTTTGTTGCGCAAGCTGGCGCTGGCTTCGGCAGCCGCTTTCGGTTTCGTCGGCGCCGCCCAGGCCCACCCGCATATCTTCATCGATGCCAAGGCGACCATCGTCTTCAACGACGCGGGCGAACTCTCCGAGATCCGCAACGCCTGGACCTTCGACGAGGCCTTCTCGGTCTGGCAGATCCAGGGCCTCGATACCAACAATGACGGCATCACCTCGTCCGAGGAGATGCAGGAGCTGGCCGACGAGAACATCAAGGGGCTCGGCGAGTACAACTTCTACACCTCCGCCGGCGAGACAGCTGCGTCCATACCGTTCACCTCGACCGGCCCCGGCAAGTTCGAGTTCCGGAACAACCGCTCGACGCTGAGTTTTTCCATCGCGCCGCAGCAGCCGTACCGGATCAAGAACAAGCTCGAGATTGCCATTGCTGACCCCGAGTACTATGTGGCGATCGCCTTCAATGCGCCGGCCGATGTGACGTTGGAGAACGCTCCGGCCGGGTGTGCCGTGCACATGGAGCCGCCGCGCGAGCTGTCGCCCGACCTGCAGGCGCGGCTGTTCGACCTGTCGCCCGACGTGACGCAGTTGCCGCCCGATCTCGAAGCGGCGGTACGCGGATCACAGGGCGCCATCGTGCTCGATTGCGCCGGCGCCGCGCCGCCCAAGGAAGCGGCCACCGCTGTCGAGGCCGTAACGCAGGTGGCCGAGGCCAAGCCGGCGCTGCCGTTCGGAGGCCCGCCGCCCGAGCCGGGGTTCAAGCTGCCCAAGACCGGCTTTCTCGGCTGGGTTTCGCAGATGCAGTCCGATTTCTACCAGGCGCTCACGGCTGCGCTGGGCAAACTCAAGACCGACTACACCGCGTTCTGGGTGCTGGGCGGGCTGAGCTTCCTCTACGGGGTGTTTCACGCCGCCGGCCCGGGGCACGGCAAGGTGGTGATCGGGTCGTACATGCTGGCCAACGAGCGGCAGGTGCGGAGGGGCATCGGGCTGAGCTTTGCCGCGGCGATGATGCAGTCGCTGGTGGCGGTGGTCTTCGTCGGCGTGGCGGCGGCGATTCTCGGGCTATCGAGCGTTGCCATGAACCACGCCGTCGGCTGGATCGAGAAGGCCTCCTATGGGCTCGTCGCGCTGCTCGGGCTGTGGTTGATCGCGCGAAAGCTGTTCGGCTGGGGCGGCCACTCGCACGACCATGGCCCCGATCTCACCGCCAAGGCGCACCAGCATCTCCACGCCGGCGAAGCGCCGAAGCACGCGTTGCTGAGCGAGCGAGGCCAGAGCTTCAACTTCCGCTCCAGCCTGCAGCCGGCGGATGGCCCGCGGCTCGATGCGCATGGCCGGGTGCCGGGCGACGCGCATTACGGCCACGACCACGGCGATCACGGTGACGATCACGACCATGGCCATCATCACGTGGTGACCGCCGAGCAAACCGGCGGCGATTGGCGCGAGCAACTGGGCGTGGTGCTCGGTGTCGGGCTGCGGCCCTGCTCGGGGGCGCTGGTCGTGCTGGTGTTTGCGCTGAGCCAGGGCATCCTCGCGGCAGGTATCGCTGCGGTGTTCCTGATGGGCCTCGGCACGGCGATCACCGTGTCGGCGCTGGCGGTGCTGGCCGTCGGCGCCAAGGGTTTTGCGCAGCGCTATCTCGGCTCCGAAGGCAAGATCGGCGGCCGGCTGGTCTGGTGGGCTGAACTCGTCGGCGCGCTGGTGGTGTTTGCGTTCGGCGCAGTGCTGCTGCTCGCCAGTTTCTGAGCCTGCCGCGACACCCTTGCACTTGTGTTCGGGGCGGCCCTGACTATGTTGCGCGCCAACAACGTTTTCAAGCTACAGGCCAGCCCATGGCAACCGGACTTCCTGCCGGACACCCCCCGATTGCGACGCCGAAGGTCGGGGTGCTGCTGCTCAATCTGGGCACTCCCGATGGTACCGACTACTGGTCGGTGCGTCGCTATCTCAGCGAATTCCTCTCCGACAAGCGCGTCATCGAGGCATCGCCGTGGATTTGGCAGCCGGTGCTGCAGGGCGTGATCCTCACCACCCGGCCGCAGAAGAGCGGCGCCAACTACGAGCGCATCTGGGACAAGGAGCTGGACGAGAGCCCGCTTCGCGTCATCACGCGCAAGCAGGCGACCAAGCTGCAGGAGCGGCTGGGCAAGAACATCGTGGTCGAGTTCGCCATGCGCTATGGCAACCCGTCGACCAAGTCGGGCATCGATGCGCTGCAGGCCGCCGGATGCCAGAAGATTCTCCTCGCGCCGCTCTATCCGCAATACTCGGCGACCACCACGGCGACCGCCAACGACAAGGCGTTCGATGCGCTGAAGACGATGCGCTGGCAGCCAGCGATCCGTACGCTCCCGGCCTATTTCGATGAGCAGGCCTATGTCGAGGCGCTGGCGCAGAGCATCGCCGATGGCGTCGCAGCCCTGGATTTCACTCCGGACCTGATCCTCACCTCGTATCACGGCATGCCGGTCGAGTACCTCGAGAAGGGCGACCCGTACCATTGCCAGTGCCTCAAAACGACGCGGCTGGTGCGCGAGCACCTGGGCTGGTCCGAAGAAAAGCTGAAGGTGACGTTCCAGAGCCGGTTCGGGCCGACCAAGTGGCTCGAGCCCTACACCGACGCGACACTGATGGCGCTGCCCGGCCAGGGGGTGAAGCGCGTCGCCGTCGTGGCGCCGGCCTTCTCCGCCGATTGCATCGAGACGCTAGAGGAAATTGCCATCACCGGCCGCGAGCAATTCGAGCACGCCGGCGGCGAGCGCTACGCCTACATCCCGTGCCTCAATGACAGCGAGCTGGGGATGGGCATGCTGGAGAGCGTGATCCGCAGGGAACTGCAGGGCTGGGTTTAGGCTCGTTGGTGCCCGATGCTCGGGCGGCCCGCCAACCGGTGGGCTGTGGGACGCTCAGTATGCCAAGTCAGAGCTTCAGATCCTTCAGCGGCCCCGCCACCGCCTCCACCATGCCCTTGGTGATCGACTGGGTCAGGTCGAAATATCCCACCCACGGATCCGGCTCCTGCGCCTTGGCCGCGGCGGCTTCGATCTCGAACAGGTTGGCCGCCTTGATCGTCTCGAGTTCATCCCAGCCGACCGGCACGGCGCAGGGCGCGTTGGGGCGGGCGCGGGTGGAGAACGGGGCGATCGCGGTCGAGCCGCGCTCGTTGCGCAGGTAGTCGACGAACATCCGGCCCTTGCGCTCGACCTTGCGGATGTTGGCGGTGAAACTGTCGGGCTCGTTGTCCTCGAGCTTTTGCGCGAAGGTGCGGCAGAACAGCTTGACCAAAGGCCACTCGGTCACCGGTTTCAGCGGTGCGATGACGTGGATGCCCTTGCCGCCAGTGACCATCGGGAAGCTCTTCAGCCCCCATTCGCCTAGCACGTCGCGGATATGGATGGCGGCCTGGCGGGTCACCTTGAAGTCGAGGCCCTCGTCCGGATCGATATCGAAGATGATGCGGTCGGGCTTTTCCAGGGTATCGATATGGCTGCCCCAGATGTGGAACTCGAGCGTCGACATCTGCACGCCGGCGACGATGCCGGCGAGGTCGTCGACATAGAAATGGTCTTCCCGTTCGCTTTCCTTGAGCTCGATGGCGACGCGCTTCATCACATCGGGAAAGCCGCCGGTATCGTGCTTCTGGAAGAACGGCTTGCTGCCGCGCGGCACGCGGACGAGGCTGAGCGCGCGTTTCTCGATATGGGGCAGCATGCGCTCGGCCACGGCATCGTAATAGGCGACGAGTTGGCCCTTGGTAACGCCGCCGTCCGGCAGCGCCTCGCGGTCGGGGCTGGTGAGCCGCACGCCGAGCCGCTCGGCCACGGCTATTCCCATGTCGTCGGTGAGCTTCATGGGCTTGAGCTTAGCCGCTGATTTCCGCTTTGTCGCCACGGGCTTGGGCGCCTTGGTTTCCAGTTTCACTTCGCGGGCGGGCTTATCCTTCCTGAGTCCGACGAAGGACGGATGACGCAATACTCCGTCGGGGGTGAACTCCGTGAAGTCGACTTCAGCGACCAGTTCCGGCTCGATCCATTTCGCCCGGCGCGAGATATCGCGCGGCACGGTCTCGAAGGCCGGGGTCTTCCGCGCCCGCTTGTCCATCTCCGCCTGCAATTCCGCGGCGCTCTTCGCATTGAAGCCGGTGCCGACGCGGCCACGATAGACCAGCTTGCCGTGCTCCCACGTCCCCAGCAGCAGCGAGGCGAAACCCTTGTGCTTGTCCGATGGCCGCCAGCCGCCGATGACGAATTCCTGCCGGTTGGTGCATTTGATCTTCAGCCACGTGCGGGTGCGCTCATGCCGGTAGGGCGCGTCGGCAAGCTTGGCGATCACCCCCTCCTGGTGTGCCTCGCACATCGCCTTGAACACTTCGTCGCCGTGTCCGCGCACGTGATCGGAGTACTGCACCTCGGCATGCTGGTTCACCCTGCCAATGAGCTTCCGTAGTCGCTCCTTGCGCTCCAGCAGCGGCAGCTTCTCGAGGCTCTCGCCGTCCTGTTCGAGGATGTCGAAGACGAAGTAGACCAGCGGTCCGCCGCTCGACAGCGCGTCCTTCAGCGTCGAGAAGTCGGTGCGGCCGTCCTTGAACGAGCAGATTTCGCCGTCGAGCAGTACGGAGCCCTTGGTGAGCTTGGACAGCGGCTCGACGAGGCGGCCGAACTGCGTCGTCCAGTCGTTGCCGTTGCGGGTGAAGAGCCGCACTTCGGGCCCGGCGACCGAGGCGATGCAGCGGTAGCCGTCGAACTTCATCTCGAACAGCCAGTCGTTACCGCTGGGGATTTCCTCTACCAGCGTCGCCAATTGCGGCTCGCGGAAATCCGGCAGTGCCACAGCCTTGCCGCCCGTCCACACCTTGGCGTTCGAATCCCCCTTGGCTTCTGCCTTCGCCGCCTTCTTGCGCGGCTTATTGCCCTTGGCGATGCCGGAGAGGTCGCGGCCGGTTTCGACGCTGGTGGTGAACTTCTCGGTGAGGCCATCCGTGTCGGTGGAGTGGTCGTCGCGGTGCTTGATCAGCAGCCAGTTCTCGCGGGTGCCGTTCTTCGTCTTGTTGTCGCGGCCCTTCATGTGGACGAGCACCCATTCGCCCTTCATGCGCTTGCCGTTGAGTCGGAATTTCAGGTCGCCCCCATCGAGGCCCTCGTGCGGATCGCCGACGGGCTCCCAGGTGCCTTCGTCCCACAGCATCACCGTGCCGCCGCCATATTCGCCTTCGGGAATGGTGCCCTCGAAGTCGCCGTAGTCGAGCGGATGGTCCTCGACCCGTACGGCCAGCCGCTTGTCGGCGGGGTTGGTGGATGGTCCCTTGGTGATGGCCCAGCTCTTGAGCACGCCGTCGAGTTCGAGGCGGAAGTCGTAATGCAGCCTCGTGGCATCGTGCTTTTGCACCACGAAGCGCAGCGGCTTGCCCTTGGCGGCGCGCTTCGCCTTCTTGCCGGAGGGTTCCGAGGTTTTGGCGAAGTCGCGCTTCGCCTGGTAATCCCTAAGCAATTCGCTGGGGGTGGCAGACATCTCAGCTCGCCTTCTTGCGTGGGGTGGCCTTGGCCAGCGCCTTGGACTTGCTGGCGCTGCCGCCTTCGAGACTCTTCTTCAGCGCGGCCATCAGGTCGACGACGTTGTCGCCGCGGGGCGAGCGGCTTGGCTCTTCGACATCGGTGGTGATCTTGCGGCCCTTCGATTTCAGCTTCCGGCCAATGAGTTCACGCAAGGCCGCCTGGTAGTGGTCCTTGAAAGCCTTAGGGTCGAACTTCTCGGTCTTCTTCTCAATCAGTGCCGTCGCCACATCGAGCAGGTCCTCGTCGCTGGATTTGGCCGGAATGTCGGAGAAGAAGCTGTCGGACTTCTTCAGCTCGTCCTCGTAGTGCAGCGTTTCGAGCAGGATGCCCTTGCCGCAGGGCTTGATCGAAACGAGGTATTCCTTGCCGCGCAACGCCAGTTGGCCCAGCCCAACCTTCTTTGCCTTGCGCAGTGCATCGCGCACGACACGGAACGCGTCCTCGGCCAGTTCGTCAGCGGGGGTCAGGAAGTAGGGCGTGTCAAAGTACATCGGCGGGATCTCGTCCTCATCGACGAATTGCACCAGCTCCAGGGTCTTCCGCGTCTCCAGCTTCACCGCATCGATCTCGTCATCGGTGAGCAGGACATAGTCGCCCTTCTCGTACTCGAACCCCTTGCGGATCTCGTCTTTCTCCACCGGGCCGACGCCATCGACCACCTTCTCGTAGTGGATTGGCTTGCCGGTCGGTTCGTGGATCTGGCGGAAACTTGGCTTGGCGCCAGATTTCGTGGCCGTGAACATTTCCACGGGAATCGAAACGAGAGAAAGGCGTAACTGGCCTTTCCAGATTGGACGGGTGGCGGGCATGGTCTCAACTCGCGAACGATTGGTCGATCATTCAACGGCATTTGCCGCCCGAGTGTTCCCACCGGCTAGCGATGGATAAAGACCAACCAACATTGCGCCGACTCCGCCCCGCACATACATATTTCGCAACGGGCCGGGCACGTGGAAGGGGACGAGGCATGGACTTTCTGGAACTCGATGGGTTGAGCCTGACGCTGATCACGCTGGGCGTGCTCGCCGTGCTGGTGCTGTTCGCCGGCGCCAAGGTGGTTCCACAGGGCTATAACTACACGGTGGAGCGGTTCGGGCGGTATATCCGCACGCTGAAGCCGGGCCTCAGCCTGATCATCCCGTTCATCGACGGCATTGGCCGCAAGATGAACATGATGGAGCAGGTGGTTGATGTCCCGCACCAGGAAGTCATCACCCGCGACAACGCCACGGTCACCGTCAATGGCGTGAATTTCTACCAGATCCTCGATGCCGCGGCCGCTGCCTATGAAGTGGCGCAACTGGACCTCGCGGTGCAGAACCTGACCATGACCAACATTCGTACGGTCATGGGCTCGATGGACCTCGACCAGTTGCTGAGCAACCGCGACGAGATCAACCAGCGCCTGCTCAAGGTGGTGGACACGGCGGTGTCGCCCTGGGGCCTCAAGATCACCCGCATCGAAATCAAGGACATCGATCCGCCCAAGGACCTTATCGACTCGATGGGCCGGCAGATGAAGGCGGAGCGCGAAAAGCGCGCGCTGATCCTCGAAGCCGAGGGCAAGCGGCAGGCCGCGATCCTCCAGGCCGAGGGGCAAAAGCAGAGCCAGGTGCTCGAGGCCGAGGGCCGGCGCGAAGCGGCGTTCCGCGATGCCGAGGCGCGCGAGCGTTCGGCCGAAGCCGAAGCCAAGGCGACGCAGGTGGTGTCGGACGCCATCGCGTCGGGCAACGTGCAGGCGATCAACTACTTCGTTGCCAATAACTACATCAAGGCGCTCGAAGCGCTTGCCAAGTCGCCGAACCAGAAGGTGCTGATGCTGCCGGTCGAAGCGGCCAGCGTCATCGGCGCCATTGGTGGCATCGCCGAGATTGCCCGCGAAACCTTCGGCGCCGAAAAGCCGGCGACGCGGCCGTCCAGCGGCCGCCCGCCGTCCACCACGTAACCCACGCGAACCCAGGAGGCAGACATGCAGGTCCTCGACTTCATCGCCACCCACGGCGCGTGGTCATGGATAGTGGCGGGATTGGTTCTCCTGGCGCTCGAGCTGGTGGTGCCCGGCGGTGTGCTGGTGTGGCTCGGCGCCGCGGCGCTGATCACCGGGCTCGGCGCGCTGTTCATCGACATCTTCTGGCCGCTGCAGTTCGTGATCTTCGGCGTCCTGGCGCTGGTCAGCATCTGGCTGTGGCTCAGGTTCCGCGGCCCGGGCGTGGTGTCCGACCGGCCGTTCCTCAACCAGCGCGCCAACCGCTTCATTGGCCACGAGGCGGTGCTCGACGAACCAATCCGCGATGGCTTTGGTCGGTTGTCGCTCGATGACACGGTGTGGCGCGTGCAGGGCCCCGATCTCGCCGCCGGTTCGCGCGTGCGGATCGTCGAGGCGCACGGGGCGCTGTTGAAGGTCGAAGCCGCCTAGGGCCTAAGGTCCACCGGCACCGGCGGCTTCTCGAATTTCAGCAGGATCGAGACGCGTTGGTTGGCGCTGAGATAGGGGTCGTTCGGAAAGAACGGATCGGTGGCGCCGCGACCGGTGACCGATCGCAGCCTGTCCGGTGACAGGCCGAATTCCTCGAGGATCTGCCGCACCACGTTGGCGCGGTCAAAGCTCAGCTCCCATTCGCCATAGCGCGGGTTGTCGTAGGTGCCGCCGGCCGAGGTGTGCCCGGTGATCTCGATCTGGTTTGGCAGCTTGTTGATCAGTGGCGCCAGCGCGGCGATGGCCTTGCGGGTGATCTCGTAGGGATATTTCGAGCCCTCGGGGAACATGGCGCGGCCCTGCTGGTCGGCGATGACGATGTTCAGCCCGTCCTCGGTGTTCTCGACGATCAGGTTGTCCGCCAGCGCGGTGATGTCGGGCTGGTCCTGCCAAGCCTGCTTCAGGCTGGCCGCGGCCAGCGCATACTGGGCCGCACGCTCAAGGGAGGTGCGCTCGTCGGCGAAAGTGTTGGCTTCCTGCCCCTGGCTTTGATTTTCCTGCTGGTCTTCGGTCGCGAACTCGGTATCGGCCTTGGTCTGGGTGGTTGCGACGCTCTTGAGATAGTCGCGCTCGGGATTGCCCTGCCGCTCGATCATGCCGGTCATCTGCGAGAACGGCTGGATGCCGAAGGCGTCCTGCACGGAGCCGGCCGCCATGTTCAGCTTTTCCTGGTCTTGCACCGAAAAGCTCAGCAGCATGACGAAGAACGCCATCAGCAGGCTCATCAGGTCGGCGAACGAGATGACCCAAGCGCCGCCATGGCCGCCGCTGCCGATGGCCTTCTTGCGGTGGATGGCCATCACGCGGCTTCCAGCAGTTTTTCGCGGGTATGCAGCGGCAGGAAGCTCGCCAGCTCGTCGCGGATGGTGTTGGGGCTGCGGCCCTCGCGGATCATCACGAGCGCCTCGATGATGAGGCTGCGGTTGGTGCCCTCCTCGGTGGCGCGGTTGGCCAGCTTGTCGGCGATAGGGAGCGCGAAGACGTTGGCGAGCACCGCGCCATAGAGCGTGGTCAGCAGGGCGATGGCCATCCCGGGGCCGATCTTCTTGGGATCGTCCATGTGGCCGAACATCGAGACGAGGCCGATCAGCGTGCCGACCATGCCCATGCCGGGCGCGGCTTCGCCGAATGCCTTGAATATCTTGTGGCTTTCCTCGATGCGCTCGTAATCGAGATCGCGCTCGCGCTCCAGCGAAGCGCGGATGGCCTCGGCCGAGAAGCCGTCGGCGATCATGCGGACGCCGCGCTTGAAGAACGGATCCTCGACCTGCACGTTCTCGAGCGCGATCGGGCCCTGCCGCCGCATCGTCTCGGCGATCTCCGCGATCTGGTCGATGAGGTGGTTGGTCGAGACGTGCTTGTAGAACAGCACCGACTTGAAGCCATTGACCGTGCCATTGGCAAAGCCGGCCATCGTGTAGCGCGCCATCACCGCCATGATGCCACCGCCCACCACGACGACCGTCGCCAGCAGGTTGATGAAGCTCATGGGGCTTGAGCCTTCGAGCAGGATCGCGCCGAACAGCATGGCGAAGCCGCCAACGATCCCGATGAGGGTTGCGATATCCATAGTCGTGAGCCCCGACGCTGCAAATATAGGCTAAAAGCCGAGGCCTATCCTGACCCCCACCGAATAATTCCCATTTAAGAGCAAGGGTTAACGGGTGGTTTTGTGATTGGCGGCCGGGCTGGGGCAAGGCTTCCTTAACCATAAGCTGCAAGGGTTCGTTGAGGATTATCCGGCGGGACGCTGCAGCTGATGGGAACGAGGAGAGCCGGCATTGTCGCAAGCGCCACGGCGCTGGCGCTGCTCGTCGTCCCCACCATGGCGGGCGAGTTCAACCCGCTGGGCGATGGATCGGGCACCAACAATGCCGACCTGACCCGCGACCCCACCGCCGACTGCGACAATTGCCGCGCCACGCCGCCCTATGAATGGGGCGACGCGCCGTTCGATCTCGACTGGAGCCTCGGCCTGCGTGGTGGCATCACGGATGATGGCAGCGAGCAGACCTACCAACTGATCGCACTGCCGAGCTTCACACTGCGGCACGAAACCATCCGCGGCGGCTATGATGTCGGACTGAAGGGCGAGCTCACCTACGACCTCGATGGCACCGCGCGCATCGACTCGATCACCGGCACGGCGGGCGGCGAGTACGAGCTCGATGCGCTGACCACGCTGGCCGGCCGGGGCAACCTCATCGTGTCGCAGGACGATCCGGACGCGCCCAACGTTGCATCCGAGCCGGTGGTGATCTCGGGCGATGGCGAAGTCAGCGCATCGCGCGACCTCGGCGCGTTCAATGTGGCAGTGCGCGGCCGCGCAAGCCGGGTGGTCAATGGCGAGACCGTCTACGTCGACAATTCGACCAGCGACAACAGCTTCCAGAACACCACCGGTTACGGTGCGGGCGCCCGCCTCGGTTATGAGCTGACGCCGGGCCTCGTCGCCTTCGTCGATGCCGAGGCCGACTACCTGACCTACGACCAACCGTCGCCGAGCCTCCTGGTCAAGCTCGACAACGTCACCTATGCGGGTCGCGCCGGGCTCAGTGCCAAGTTCAACGAAACGCTCGAACTGGAAGGCTCGCTCGGGCTTGGCTACAGCGATTTCGCCGATAGTTCGCTCTTGGATTTCTCCGCTGTGCTCTACGACGCCAAGGCGACCTTCCGGCCTCACGAAACGCTGACGCTCTCCGGCACTTTCTCGACCACCATCTCGTCGCCTGGCACCACTTCGGGCGCGACGTCGAAGCTCACCTACGCAGCGGTGGGCGACATCAGCTACCAGGTGAACCCGTGGCTGCGGCTGCGCGCCGACGCGCAGTGGAGCGAGGCGCACTACCAGGGCATCGACAACGACGAGTACAAATGGGGTTTTGGCGCGGGAGCGGACTACCTGCTCAACGAGCACATCGACCTCACGGCCGATTACAGCTTCCTCAGGACCGAAAAGACGCCGGCCCCGGCCACCGATGAGCACCAGGTGACCGTGGGGGTCACCTTCCACAAGTAATCGCGGCCAAGCGTCAGATCAGGTGGCGGATTTCCTTGCGGAAGGCCTCGGCGAGATCCGGCCGGTCTAGTGCGAACACCACGTTGGCGGTGAGGAAGCCGAGCTTCGAACCGCAATCGAAGACCTTGCCGTCGTATTTCACGCCGGTGAAGTTCTGCGTGCGGATCAGGATCTGCATGGCATCGGTCAGCTGGATTTCGCCACCGGCGCCCTTGGTCTGCTCGCTGAGTAGCGTGAAGATTTCGGGCTGCAGGATGTAGCGGCCGGAGATGAAAAGGTTGGACGGGGCGTCCGCCGGCTTGGGCTTTTCCACCATGCCGGTGATCTTGAAACCCGAATCGGGGCCCTTGCCGCGCGCCACGATGCCGTAGCTCGACACCTCCGCTGGGTCGACTTCCTCGACGCCGATGATGTTGCCGCCGGTTTCCTCATAGGCTTGCATCATCTGCTTCATCACGCCGGGCTTGGCCTTGAACACCATGTCGGGCAAGAGCAGTGCGAAGGGCTGGTTGCCCACCAGTTCGCGAGCGCACCACACCGCGTGGCCGAGCCCGAGCGGCTCCTGCTGGCGGGTGAAACTGGTCTGGCCGGCCGAGGGCAAGTCCTTCTGCAACTCCGACAGAGCATCGGTCTTGCCGCGGGTTTCGAGTGTATGCTCGAGTTCGTACTGGCGATCGAAATGGTCCTCGATGACGCCCTTGTTGCGCCCGGTGACGAAGACGAAATGCTCGATGCCCGCCTCGCGCGCCTCGTCCACGGCGTACTGGATCAGCGGCCGATCGACCACGGTCAGCATTTCCTTGGGCATCGCCTTGGTGGCAGGCAGGAAGCGGGTGCCGAGACCCGCAACCGGGAAAACGGCGGTGCGCACGCGATTGGGCAAGGAGGAACTCCTGAAAAGGCGGGAGAGGGGGCTATAGGCAGGCTATAAGGCGTTTCTTAGCATCTCGCGAATTAGCGTCCATGCCGTTAATTTCGGGTTTGAGGGTTGAACCATGACGGTTCTGGTCACCGGCGGCGCCGGCTATATCGGCAGCCACATGGTGCTGCGGCTAGCCGACGCCGGACAGCAGGTCGTGGTGCTCGACAACCTCACCACCGGCTTCGATTGGGCCATCGACCACCGGGCGACGTTCGTTCAGGGCAATGCCGGCGACATGGAGCTGGTGGGCAAGCTCATCGCCGAGCACGGCATCACCGAGATCGTCCACTTCGCCGGCTCGATCGTGGTGCCGGAATCGGTCAGCGATCCGCTGAAGTACTACGCCAACAATACCGCCACCTCGCGCAACCTCATCGAGGCGGCGGTGAAGGGCGGGGTGAAGCACTTCATCTTCTCGTCGACCGCCGCGGTTTACGGAAATGCCGGGCTCGAGCCGGTGGCCGAGACGAACCAGCTAATGCCCGAGTCGCCCTATGGCCGCTCCAAGCTGATGACCGAGCTGATGCTCGCCGATGTTGCTGCGGCGCACCCGCTGACCTATGGCGTGCTGCGCTACTTCAATGTCGCCGGCGCTGATCCCAAGAAGCGCAGCGGCCAGTCGTCGCCCACTGCGACGCACCTGATCAAGGTCGCCGCGCAGGCCGCCCTTGGGCAGCGGCCGAGCATGGGGATTTTCGGCACCGATTTCCCGACCCCCGACGGCACCGGGGTGCGCGACTACATCCATGTCAGCGACCTGGTCGAGGCGCATGCCCTGCTGCTCGACTACCTGCGCAAGGGCGGCGCGTCGGTCACCATGAACTGCGGCTATGGCCGTGGCTTCTCGGTGCGCGACGTGGTGCGCACGGTGAAGGAAGTCTCGGGCGTCGACTTCAAGGTGATCGAGGAGCCGCGCCGCGCCGGCGACCCGGCTTCGATCGTCGCCAAGGCCGACAAGGTGCGGCAAGTGCTGGGATGGAAGCCGGCGCATGATGACCTGAACGAGATCGTTGACGCGGCGATGAACTGGGAGCGCTATTTAGCCACACGGAACAGGTAGCGATTCGTTATGCAACGTAAGCTCGCTCTTTTCGTCGCGCTCCTCGGTCTCAGCTCGCCGGCGTTGGCTCAGCCGGTTGAGAGCTTCGAGTCTTTCATCAAGAACTTCGAAGCGACAGCGGTGGCCGCTGGTGTGACCCATGAAACTTACGCCAAGGCGATGTACGGCCTGAAGCCCGATCCGAATGTGCCGGAACTGGTGACCGCGCAGCCCGAGTTCACGACTCCGCTGTGGGACTACATCGACAAGCGCGTCACCGAGTGGCGCATGGGCAAGGGCAAGGAAGCGATCGAGCAAAACCAGGCCCTGCTGACAGCTACCGGCGAGAAGTATGGCGTTGATCCTTATCTCCTGGCCTCGATCTGGGGCATCGAGACCAACTACGGTCGAGTGCTCGCCGATCCCAAGTTTATCCGTCCGATCATCCCATCCCTGGCCACTCTGGTGCATCAGCGGCGCGTTCGGCTCGAAGGCGACACGGCGGACCTGATCGCGGCGCTGCTTCTGGTCCAACGCGGGCCGCTCGACGCCACCCAACTGGTCGGCAGCTGGGCCGGCGCGATAGGGCATCTCCAGGTTAACCCCTCCAATGTCATCAAATACGGCAGGGACGGCGATGGCGACGGTGCCATCGACCTGCAGAACTCTCTCGCTGACGCTCTTGCGACCACTGCCGAGTACCTGCTCGGGTTCGGCTACAAGCCCGGCCTCGACTGGGGCTATGAAGTGAGTGTGCCGGATGGGTTCGATTACCTGCTGGCAACACGCGACCAGCTGCGCCCCATCTCGTTCTTCACCGATCTCGGCGTGAGCCGGCTCGGCGGCGCTGCCTTCAGCGACCCGTCGATTCCGGTGTTTCTCTATGCGCCAACGGGAGCCAAGGGACCCAAGTTCCTGATGACGAACAACTACCTCGTCCTCAAGAGCTACAATTTCTCCGACAGCTACGCGATGGCCATCTCTCACCTCGAAGACCGACTGAAGGGGCGCGGCGAGTACATTACGGCCTGGCCGCGGGACACCGAATTCCCCAATCTCGAGCAGCGCAAGGCGATCCAGGAGGCCCTGATCAAGCTCGGGCTCTACGAGGGGCTGGTCGACGGCCGCATTGGGCCGGTCAGCCAGGCTGCATACGCCAAGTTCCAGGCGTCAAAGGGTGAGGTGGCCGACGGGTTCATCACGCTGCACAGCTATGAGGAACTGACTACTGCCGCTTCGCAGTAGATTCTGCGCGAGCGGCCTTAACTTCACCGCGTCACCTCCGCTAAATACCTGCCATGCAGAAGAAACCCAACCGTTTCGTCCTCTGGATCATCGGCGCCGTTGTGGCGGCGCTGGTGCTCACCGACATGCTGCCGATGTTCGTGCAGGCGCGCGAGGCTGAGCAAGCCGCGCCGGCGATCACCCAGCAGGCCGATGACGGGAGCATGCTGGTTGCCCAGCAGGAGCAGCCGCGCAAGAAGCGCCGCACGCTGATGGACCTGCTGTTCGGCAACGACGATCAGCAGCAACAGGAAGAAGCTCCGCTGGTCGAAAAGCCGGTGGTGAAGAAGCAGAAGAAGGCCGCCTTGCCGCCCGCCAAGCCGGCGGTGGAGAAGGCGACCGGCGCCACCCGCCTCGCGGTGTTCGGTGACTCGATGGCGAACGATGTCGGCAAGGCGCTGGAGCGCTTCTATGCCGAGGATCCGAACATCGCCATCCTGACGCAGGGCGTCGCGGACTCGAGCTTCGTGCGGCCGGATTTCTTCGATTGGCCCAAGACCATCAACGAGCAGATCGCGGCCAACAGCTTCGACATCGCGGTGATCCTGATCGGTATCAACGATCGCCAGAAGATGCGGCTCAACGGCGAAAGCTACGGCTCGCTGACCCCTGAATGGACCACCGAATACTCGGCTCGCGTCACCAATGTGGTGAAGGCGCTGCGTGCTGCTGGCAAACCGACGATCTGGATCGGGCTGCCGCCAATGGAGGCGCCAAAGTTCGGCAAGGCGATGATCCAGGTCAACGAAATCCAGCGGCTCGCGGCCTTCAGCGGCGGCGCCGAGTTCCTCGATATCTACGAGCGCTTCGCCACCGAAGATGGCGGCTACACGTCGCGCGGCCCGGACCTCAACGGCAACCAGGTCCGCATGCGCAAGGATGACGGCATCCACTTCTCCGCCGCCGGTGCAGACAAGCTTGCCTTCTACCTCAGCCAGAGCCTCAAGAACTATTATCGCGGCGGCGGCACGGTCGGCATCGAGGTGGCCGATCCGCTGCTCGGCACCGACGCGCAGCTGATGGTGCGTCCACCCTACCAGGGGCTGGGGCAGATGAAGCTGCTCGAAGTCGCGGGCGCGGTGATCTCGCTCACTCACACGCCGCGACGCGCTACCGATCTCGTCACAGCCGACATGGCCGACGCCACATCGGTCGGCTTCGACCTCACGCAGATGATCGATGCGCCAGTCGGCCGTGCTGATGCATTCGGTGTTGGCAGGGTCGAGAACCCCAACCCGAAATGAAGAAGGGGCGCCGAAGCGCCCCTTGAACTCTCAGTACTCCCGCGTTTAGCGCGGCAGCTCAGTGGTCCCCATCAGCCACTGGTCGATCGAGCGGGCGCACTGGCGGCCTTCGCGGATCGCCCATACCACCAGCGACTGGCCGCGGCGCATGTCGCCGCAGGAGAACAGCTTCTCCTTGGTGGTCTTGTACTGCATCACGTCGGCCAGCACGTTGCCGCGCTTGTCGTATTCAACGCCCGAGGCGTTCAGCATGCCGTCCTGCACCGGGCCGAGGAAGCCCATGGCGAGCAGCACCAGGTCGGCCTTGAGCACGAACTCGGTGCCCGGGATCGGCTGGAACTTCGAATCGGCGCGGGCGCAGTGCAGCGCCGTGACCTTGCCGTTCTCACCGTCGAACTTCACGGTGGCAACGGCGAAGTCGCGGACCACACCCTCTTCCTGCGAAGAGGAGGTGCGCATCTTCATCGGGTAGTTCGGCCAGACCAGCGCCTTGTTCTCCTTCTCAGGAGGGGCGGGCATGATTTCGATCTGGGTCACCGACAGGGCGCCCTGGCGGTTCGAGGTGCCGATGCAGTCCGAACCCGTGTCGCCGCCGCCGATCACCACGACATGCTTGCCGGTGGCGAGGATCGGGGCGACGTTGTTCAGCGGCTCGTCGCCATTGCGGCGGTTCTGCTGCGGCAGGAACTGCATGGCGAAGTGGATGCCGTCGAGCTCGCGGCCAGGGATCGGCAGGTCGCGCGGCTTCTCGGCGCCACCGGCGAGGGCCACGGCGTCATACTGGGCCTGCAGTTGCTCGATGGTCACGTCGTAGCCGACGTGGACGCCGGTATGCAGCGTCACGCCTTCGGCCTGCATCTGCTCGGCGCGCCGGTCGATGTGGCGCTTCTCCATCTTGAAGTCGGGGATGCCGTAGCGCATCAGCCCGCCGATCTTGAGGTTTTTCTCATAGAGGTGCACGTCGTGGCCGGCGCGGGCCAGTTGCTGGGCGCAGCTCATGCCGGCGGGGCCGGAGCCGATCACCGCGACCTTCTTGCCGGTCTTGTTGGGGTTGATCTGCGGCTTGATCCAGCCTTCTTCCCAGCCCTTGTCGACAATGGCGCACTCGATCGACTTGATGTTGACCGGGGTGTCCGGGATGTTCAGCGTGCAGCTCGCCTCGCACGGGGCGGGGCAGATGCGGCCGGTGAATTCCGGGAAATTGTTGGTGGAATGAAGGTTCTTCAGCGCCTTCAGCCACTCGCCCTTGTAGACGAGGTCGTTCCAGTCCGGGATCTGGTTGTTCACCGGGCAGCCGTTGTGACAGTACGGAATGCCGCAATCCATGCAGCGCGCCGCCTGGTCGCGGGTGCCCTTGTCGCCCAGCGGGATGACAAACTCGTTGTAGTTCTTCAGCCGCTGCTCGACGGGAAGGTAATCTCGGTCGACGCGATCGATCTCGAGGAAGCCAGTGATCTTGCCCATTATTCTTACTCCGCGGCGATCTGCTGCGCCGCAGCGCGTTGCTGTTCCATCTTGGCCAGGGCCTTGCGATACTCGACCGGCATCACCTTCCTGAACTTGGGCAGGAATTCGTCCCAGTTGCTCAGGATGTGGTTGGCGCGCGACGAGCCGGTGAAGCTCTTGTGGCGCGCGATCAGCTGGTAGAGCCGCTCGGCGTCACGCCGGCCGAGATCGTGGAGGATCTCGACGACGCCCATGGTTTCGAGGTCGCCATGGTGGCCGTATTCGCGGCCGGAGATGTTCTCCTCCTCGACCACCGGCTCCAGCTCGACCATCGCCATGTTGCAGCGGCTCTCGAACGTCTCGTCCTCGTCGAGGACATAGGCGACGCCGCCCGACATGCCAGCCGCGAAGTTGCGGCCGGTCTTGCCCAGCACCACCACCACGCCGCCGGTCATGTACTCGCAGCCATGGTCACCGGTGCCCTCGACCACGGCGATGGCGCCTGAGTTGCGGACCGCGAAGCGTTCGCCGGCCACACCGCGGAAGTAGCACTCCCCGGTAATGGCGCCGTAGAGCGCGGTGTTGCCGATGATGATCGACTCTTCCGGCACGAAGCCGCG
The DNA here is from genome assembly GCF_056403495.1 of Devosia sp. P2_G7. Taxonomy (NCBI): domain Bacteria; kingdom Pseudomonadati; phylum Pseudomonadota; class Alphaproteobacteria; order Hyphomicrobiales; family Devosiaceae; genus Devosia; species Devosia sp. P2_G7. Next base: position 191,557 of record NZ_JBFUFI010000005.1, on the reverse strand, counting down.
CTGTTCCGGCGGCCGGACCACGAGGCGAGCGCCCGAAAGCCCCTTGCCGACATAGTCGTTGGCTTCGCCGACGAGGTCGATCGAGATGCCGCGCGTCGCCCAGGCGCCGAACGCCTGGCCGGCGGTGCCGGTCAAGGAGATGGCGATGGTGTCCTCGGCGAGGCCGGCATGGCCGTAGCGCTTGGCCACCGCGCCGCCGAGCATGGCGCCCGCCGAACGGTCGACGCTGGCGATCTTTTCGACGATCTTCACCGGAGTGCCGTGGTCGAGGGCAGGCCGTGCCTGCTCGATCAGCCGCCGGTCCAGCACGTTGTGGATCGGGTGGTTCTGCACTTCGGTGTGGGTGATCGACACGCCTTCGGCCGCGAACGGCTTGTGGAAGAGCTTCGAGAAATCGAGCCCCTTGGCCTTCCAGTGTTCGACCGCCTCGGTGCGGTCGAGCATCTGCATCTGGCCGACCATTTCCTCGAACTTGGTGTAGCCGAGTTCGGCCATCAGTTCGCGGACTTCCTCGGCGACGAAGAACAGGTAGTTGATGACGTGCTCGGGCTTGCCGGTGAAGCGCGCGCGCAGCACCGGGTCCTGCGTTGCGACGCCGACCGGGCAGGTGTTGAGGTGGCACTTGCGCATCATGATGCAGCCGGCAGCGATCAGCGGAGCCGTCGCCATGCCGAACTCATCGGCACCCAAGAGGGCACCGATCACCACGTCGCGGCCGGTACGGATACCGCCGTCGACCTGCACGGCAATACGGCCGCGCAGCTTGTTGCGCACCAGCGTCTGGTGGGTTTCGGCAAGGCCGATTTCCCACGGGCTGCCGGCATGCTTCAGCGAGGTCAGCGGCGAAGCGCCGGTGCCGCCTTCATAGCCGGAGATGGTCACATGGTCGGCGCGCGCCTTGGCGACGCCGGCGGCAACAGTGCCGACACCGACTTCGGAGACGAGCTTCACCGAGACCTGGCCGTCGGGATTGACGTTCTTCAGGTCGAAGATCAGCTGCGCCAGGTCTTCGATCGAGTAGATGTCATGGTGCGGCGGCGGCGAGATCAGGCCGACACCCGGGGTCGAGTGACGCACCTTGGCGATGGTCTCGTTGACCTTGTCGCCGGGCAACTGGCCGCCTTCGCCGGGCTTGGCACCCTGCGCCATCTTGATCTGCATCATGTCGGAGTTGACGAGATACTCCGTCGTCACGCCGAACCGGCCCGAAGCCACCTGCTTGATGGCCGAGCGCTTGGAATCGCCGTTCGGCATCGGCTTGAAGCGGTCGACTTCCTCGCCGCCCTCGCCGGTGTTCGACTTGCCGCCGATCCGGTTCATGGCGATGGCGAGCGTGGTGTGCGCCTCGAGCGAAATCGAGCCATAGCTCATCGCACCGGTCGAGAAGCGCTTGACGATCTCGACCGCCGGCTCGACCTGATCGAGCGCCACGGGAGCACGGCCATCCTCGCCCGCGCCCTTGATACGGAACAGCGAGCGAATGGTGACGTACTTGTCCTCAACCTCGTTCACGAGCTTCGAGAATTCGCGATACTTGTCCTGGGCATTGCCGCGGGCGGCATGCTGCAGGTTCGCAACCGTCTCGGAACGCCAGACATGCGCCTCGCCGCGCTGGCGGAAGGCGTAGTCGCCGCCGATGTCCAGCACGTCCTCGAGCACCGGCGAGTTGCCGAACGCATCGATGTGGCGCTTCACCGTCTCTTCGGCGACCTCGGCGAGGCCGGCGCCTTCGATGGTGGTGGCGGTACCGGTGAAGTAGGTGTTCACGAACTCCGAGGTCAGGCCGACGGCGTCGAAGATCTGCGCGCCGCAATAGGACTGATAGGTCGAGATGCCCATCTTGGCGGTGACCTTCAGGATGCCCTTACCGATCGCCTTGATGTAGCGATAGATGATCTCGTCTTCGTCGACCTCGCCCGGCAGGTCGGGCTTCATCGCGATCAGTGTCTCGAACGCCAGATAGGGGTTGATCGCCTCGGCGCCATAGCCCGCGAGAGCGCAGAAGTGGTGGATTTCACGCGCTTCGCCGGTCTCGACCACGAGGCCCACCGAGGTACGGAGGCCCTTGTTGATCAGGTGATGGTGCACGCCCGCGGTCGCCAGCAGCGCCGGGATCGCCACCCGGTCGCGACTCATGGCGCGATCGGAGAGGATGATGATGTTGTCGCCCGAGTGGACGGCCATCTCGGCATCCGAGAACACCTGGTCCAGCGCCCGCTTCATGCCCTCGGCGCCTTCCGACACCGGATAGGTGATGTCCAGCGTCTTCGAACGGAACGGGTTGTCCTCCATGCCGCCGATGGCCCGGATCTTCTCCAGGTCTTCGTTGGTGAGGATCGGCTGGCGCACTTCCAGCCGCTGGCGCTTGCCGCCGCCCTTCAAGTCCAGAACGTTCGGGCGCGGGCCGATGAACGAGACGAGGCTCATCACCAGCTCTTCGCGGATCGAGTCGATCGGCGGGTTGGTGACCTGCGCGAAGTTCTGCTTGAAGTAGGTGTAGAGGAGCTTGGACTTGTTCGACAGCGCCGAGATCGGCGTGTCCGTGCCCATCGAGCCCACCGCTTCCTGCCCGGTGGTCGCCATCGGGGTGAGGAGGAGCTTCAGGTCTTCCTGGGTGTAGCCGAACGCCTGCTGCCGATCGAGCAGCGGGATGTCCGAGGTCTTGGGCTCGAAATGCACGGCCGGAAGGTCCTCGAGCACGATCTGGGTGCGCCCGAGCCAGGTCTTGTACGGATGTGCCTGCGCGAGGTCCGCCTTGATCTCCTCGTCGGAGACGATGCGGCCCTGCTTCAGGTCGATCAGCAGCATCTTGCCCGGCTGCAGGCGCCACTTCTTCTTGATCTTTTCGGCCGGGATCGGCAACACTCCGGCTTCCGAGCTCATCACCACTTCGTCATCTTCGGTGACGAGATAGCGGGCCGGGCGCAGCCCGTTGCGGTCGAGCGTCGCGCCGATATGGACACCATCCGAGAAGCACATGGCGGCGGGGCCGTCCCACGGCTCCATCAGCGCAGCGTGATACTCGTAGAATGCGCGGCGATCCTCATCCATCAGCGGGTTGCCGGCCCAGGCCTCGGGGATCAGCATCATGGCCGCATGCGGCAGCGAGTAGCCGCCACGGATCAGGAACTCGAGCGCGTTGTCGAAGCAGGCGGTATCCGACTGCCCCGGATAGGAGATCGGCCACAGCTTGTTGATGTCGCCGCCGAACAGCGGGGACTCGACCGAAGCCTGGCGCGCCGCCATCCAGTTGACGTTGCCGCGCACGGTGTTGATTTCGCCGTTGTGGCAGACGAACCGATAGGGGTGCGCCAGCCGCCAGCTGGGGAAGGTGTTGGTCGAGAAGCGCTGGTGGACGAGCGCGAGCGCCGACTCGAAGTCGGGGTCATGCAGGTCCTGGTAGTAGGCGCCAAGCTGGGCCGCGAGGAACATGCCCTTGTAGACCAGCGTCCGGCAGCTCATCGACACGATATAGAAGTCGTTCGGCTTGCCCTCAAAGGCCGAGAAGATCTTGGCCGACATCACCTTGCGGATGATGTAGAGCTTGCGCTCGAACGCTTCCTCATCGGCGATGCCGTCGCCGCGGCCGATGATCACCTGCCGGTGGCAGGGCTCGGTGGCGACGATCTCGGGGTCCTTCGACAGCGAGGCGTTGTCGGACGGCACATCGCGCCAGCCGACGACCGTCTGGCCCTCGTCTTCGATAACCTTGTTGACGACGCGCTCCATCTTGGCGCGCAGGTCTGCATCCTGCGGCATGAAGATGAAGCCGACGGCGTACTTGCCCTGCTCGGGCAGGTGGAAACCCAGCCGCGCGCTCTCCTTGACGAAGAACTTGTGCGGGATCTGCACCATGATGCCGGCGCCATCGCCCATGAGTGGGTCAGCGCCCACGGCGCCGCGATGCTCGAGGTTCTCGAGGATAGCCAGACCGTTCTGCACGATCTTCTGGCTGGGCAGGTTCTTCATGTTGACGATGAAGCCCACGCCGCAAGCATCGATCTCGCGCGTCGGGTCATAGAGGCCCTCGGCCTGCGGACGCATCACGCCTGTGGGCAGGTCGGTGCGATAGCCGTTTTTGCGATTGGCGGTATCCGTGACGGGAAGTGAGACCATTCCGTTCCGTGCATCAGCCATTTCGCAAAATCCTCTGTTTGCAGTCGTCTTCGAGACCAGGGCGAGTGCCCCGGTGTTCAAGTTCCTTTCGACGCGCCTTCGTCCCCCAGTCGTACCTCAGTGTACGGCTCGAATCCGAGTGCGCAATCCTTTAGTGGGGAGCGGCTCTGCATCCAAATGGCCGCTCATTCGGGCTCGATAAGGCCCCACCCCTCCGTTTCCGCTATCGACAAGCGGTCCAGCCGGATCGGCGTGTGAAACGCATCCGGGGAGACCGGCCGCTCACGAAATTGGACAGACGTACTGTCCTATCGAGGCTACATTTGCATAATTCCAAACTGCGAGCAAGCGCCCGGGAACACTTTTTTGCCGTCTTGTGACAGCTCGGGCGTAGGAGATCGCCCAGAGGTATAGGAAAACAGTAGGAATTGAAGCCCCGGCAGCCTGTGAGTATGCCGTGGTCCGACCCGGAAATCCGGCCGGCAGCAATAGGAGATTTCGCGCTTCGCCAAAGGCATCAGAGTAGGCGCCGGCCAGTTTCTGCCGATGAAACAACAGCTTGCATTTCTATCGACATTGGCCGCGGGGCTCGGCATGTTTCGCGCCGATCCGCGGAGGTACGCCGTGACCACCAGACCGTCGTTCATCGTCAACATCCGCGACGGGCTGCGGCCATTGGATCATGGCGGCTTTGCCGACATGGGCGGGTTAGACCATCCGATCGGCGGTCTGCATGGCCTCACCCATATCGGTATCAACTACGAGGTCACCCCGCCGGGCTCTCGCACCTCATTTCCGCACGCAGAGAAGCTGGAGGAGGAGTTCGTTTTCGTGCTCGGCGGCCGGCCTGATGTGTGGATCGATGGGGAGTTGCACCAACTCGAGGCAGGCGACGCGGTGGCCTTCCCGGCTGGCACGGGAATCGCCCACTCGTTCCTCAACAACAGCGACGAGGACATGCACCTCATCATCCTCGGCGAGCATGAGCTCCCGGGCAACCAGCTCTATTACCCGCTCAATCCCGAGCGGATGGCCGAATTCACCAAGTGGAAAGGCGCCTGGCTCGATGCTCCGAAACGTCCGCTCGGGCCGCATGACGGCAGGGCCCGCGCCGGCACCCGCGAGGCTGATGCGGGCAGCGCCACCCGTCCGCCGTTCATCGCGCGCTACTCCGACGGGCTGAAGCCGTTCCCCAATCCCAGGCACACCAACCACGGCGGCCAGAGCAGCCGCATGGGCGCCGCGCTGGGCCTCACCCGCCTCGGCATCAACTACGACATCGTCGCCCCCGGCAACCGCACCTCCCGCCCACACGCCGAGAGCCACGAGGACGAGTTCGTGCTGGTGCTGCAGGGCCGCCCGGACGTCTGGATCGACGGATATCTCCACGAGCTCACCGAAGGCGATGCCGTGGTCTTTCCTGCTGGCACCGGCATTGCCCACTCGTTCCTCAACAACAGCAGCGAGGACGCCCACCTGCTGGTGATCGGCGAACACGCCCGCGAGGGGAATCAGCTGAACTACCCGCTCAACCCGGAGCGCATGGAGGAGTTCGCGAAAGTGGGGCGTGCGTGGCTCGATGCGCCGAAGCGGGAACTGGGGCCGCATGACGGGATGGCGCGGGCCGGGACGCGGAAGAGTTAGCCGTGATCGTGTTGCGGCAACGAGAAACGTGCCGAACAAAAGTGCAGGACGACAACATGCGTAATTCGGTTGGCGGATGGATACGTCAGGTCACTTATGCGGACGGCAATCCCTCGCCGGCCGAGAACACGGCGATCCTGCAAATTGCAGACGCCATGCGGGAGGTGCGGCGGTCACTGCCGCACTAACAGGGTTAGACAGCAGGCAGCTCCTGCTACCGCCTACTCCAGATGGCTCTTCAAGAACCACAGGTTCTTGTCCAGGCTCCGCGAGAACGCCGTGAAGATGTCCGCCGTGTCGGCGTCCCCCGCCTCATCGGCCGCATCAATTCCCTCGCGGGTCGATTTGCTCAACGCGGCGTAGCGCTCGACCAGTGCACCGACGTGGTCGGCGACCTTGCGGATGTCGGTGGGGTAGGGGGCAAGCTTGCTGGCCTTGCTCACCGTCTGCAGGGTGCCAAGGGCGATGCCGTCGAGCTGGGCGACGCGCTCGGCGATGATGTCGACGTGCTCATCGACGTCGTCGCGGAGGGTGTCGAGCAGTTCGTGCACGGCGATGAAGGTCGGACCCTTGAGGTTCCAATGCGCCTGCTTGGTGACCAGCGCCAGGTCGATGGCGTCGGCCAGCCGGGCGTTGAGCAGGTTGATCATTTCGGTCTTGGTGTTGGACTTGAGCCCAATTTCGGGGGAGATCATCAGGTGCCTCTGGAGACGGGTTGAACCGCCTGTGAACGGCGGACTGAGCCCGAGGTTCCAGGCTGTGAGCCGGTTTCGCCATCGTGCGAAAGTGTACCTTGTTCAAACCTTAGGGGGGCCGCGCCCAGTGCACCTACGGAAAAGGGCGCGGCCCTTGCGGACCACGCCCCTCACTTCCGTTCACCTGGCGATCAGACCGCCTGGTTCGTCGCCAGGTCGTTCGTGACCGGATTAGTTGACGGTCTTGTCCTCGATGGTCTTGGTCGAGGCGCTGATCGGGATCTGGCGGGCCTTCTTGCTCTCCGGAATCTCGCGCTTCAGCTCGATGTGGAGCAGGCCGTTCTCGAGGTTGGCGCCGGCGACCTCAACATAGTCGGCCAGCTGGAAACGCAGCTCGAAAGCGCGCTCGGCGATGCCGCGATGCAGGAACTCGCGAGCCTTGTCCTCACTCTCGGTGGGCTTGGCGCCCTTCACGACGAGGTTGTTCTCCTTGCTCTCGATGGCGATGTCGCCATCGGCAAAGCCGGCGACGGCGATCGAGATGCGGTAGGTGTTCTCGCCCGTCTTCTCGATATTATAGGGAGGGTAGGACTTCGCCTCCTGGCCCACCAGGGCATCGAGACGATTGAAGACGCGGTCGAAACCGACGGTCGAACGATAGAAGGGGGAAAAATCGTAGGCAGCCATTTCACATTCTCCTTTGAGCAACGTGGCTTTTCGGGTGTCCCATGCGCGCTCCCCGATTGGGCAAGCACACATTCCCGGGTGTCCCGGTTCCCGGGGCAATCCCGGCGAACAGCATTGATTTAGGAAGCCTTGGCGGCGGTTCAAGACCCCTGTTCAGGTCGATGAACCGAACATGAATGTCGTGATCAAAGCCGGTTCAGACGGCGGCTCCTATAAGCGGGACTGTGCTTACTGTCTGCTGCAGGGCACACCGAATGAGCCGCCTTCACCCGCCCCCCGCAAGGCGGCCATCACAGGAAAGCCAGTGTCTCAACCGAGGCGCTGGCTTTTCTGTTTCTGGGGTCGGCGGGTTCAAACCTCTCGGTCGTCATTCCCGCGAAGGCGGGAATCCAGTATGCACAGGACTATCGTCTCGGCCGGTTCAGTTTCCGACATCCCACTAGGTTCCCGCCTTCGCAGGAATGACGATGGTGGATGGGGTAGGGCCAGTCACTCGGAGCAGGCAGCATGAACGCCATCGTCGATCCCAACGGCCCCACGCTTGCGGTTGTGCCGTCAAATCCGGTGCCGGAGGGAGCGCGGGTCGGCTATTTCACCACGGCCGACAAGGTGCAGCTGCGCTTCGCCACCTTCCCCAAGGGCGAGGGTGCGGCCAAGGGCACTATCTGCCTCGTGCAGGGACGCACCGAGTTCATCGAGAAGTATTTCGAGACCATCGCCGATTTCCAGTCGCGCGGCTTTGCCGTCGCCACCTTCGATTGGCGCGGGCAGGGCGGCAGCCAGCGGCTGATAGGCAACAAGAAGCTCGGCTATGTCCGCCGCTTCGATGACTATTGGACCGACCTCAAGAGCTTCCACGGCTCGATCCTGTTGCCCGATTGCCCTGCACCTTATTATCTCGTCGGCCATTCGATGGGCGGGCTCGCCTCGCTCTATGCCGGCATCCGCGACCGCATGATGTTCGAGCGCATCTTCGTCTCGGCGCCGATGGTCGGGCTCGATCGCCAGCCGTTCGGCATGGCCGGCATGGCGCGGTTGACCGGCACGCTGGCCAATCTCGGCCTCGGTCGCCTGCCGATCGGGCGGCGGGGCGACAAACCGCAATCGCAGCTGAGTTTCGCCGGCAACCTGCTGACCTCCGACATGCGCCGCTTCACCCGCTCGGTCGATGTGCTGAAGGCGCGTCCTGAGCTCGAAATCGGGGCGCCGACGATTCGCTGGGCCGCCTCGGCGTTCGATGCAATGGCCGGCGCCGCGACGGATCAGTTCCCCGGCGCTGTGCGCATTCCCGTGCTGATGCTGGCCGCAGCGCGCGACGAGATCGTTTCCACCGCTGCCACTGAGACCCTGGGCCTCAGGATGCGAACCGGCCGCCACGTGATCATCCCCGGGGCAAGGCACGAGCTGTTCATGGAAAACGATTCGATCCGCGCCCAGGTGTTCGCGGCGTTCGACGCATTCATCACTGAGCAGAGCGCCTGACCAACCTCCCAGTCGGTGCTTTCTCCCCTCGTGGGAGAAGGCAATCAGCCGACAGCGCAGAGTACTACCCCCGCAACACCGCCATCGCCGCCGCATGTAGCTCCGGCGTCGCCGCTGCCACGCAGTTGCCGCCCTGTTCGGCGCGGCCGCCGTCCCAGGTGGTGATGACCCCGCCGGCGTTCTCGATCAGCGGGATCAGCGGGCAGATGTCCACATCCTTCAGCGCCGCCTCGACCACCAGGTCGATATGTCCGGCCGCCATCAGTGCGTAGCCGTAGCAATCGAGCCCATAGCGGGTGGTGAGCACGGAGCGGCGGATCCGGTTCCACGGCTCGGCGACGCCCTTCCGCTGGAACAGGTCGGGCGAGGTCGTGGTCATCTTGGCCCGAGCCAGTTCCGTCACCTTCGAGGTGCGCATCTCCACGCGATCCGTACCGCGGTGATAGGACGCCTCGCCGGGCAGGCTCATGAAGATTTCGCCGGTGAAGGGTTGCGCCATCAGCCCGGCCACCGCCTTGCCATCGATGGTCAGCCCGACCAGCGTTCCCCACACCGGCACGCCGGTGATGAAGGCGCGGGTGCCGTCGATCGGATCGATGATCCAGGCGAAGCGTCCGGCGCCCGGCTTGTCGTCCCATTCCTCGCCGATGATGGCATGATCAGGAAAGCGGTTGCCGATCACCTCGCGGATGGCGAGCTCGGCCTGCCGGTCGGCCTCGGTCACCGGATCGAAGCCCTGCGCCTCCTTGTTGTCGACCGCCAGCGCGGAGCGGAAGCGCGGCAGCGTCACCGCGGCGGCGATCTCGGCGGCATCGAGCAGGGTGCGGCGCACGAGGTCGGCGGTGAGGCCGGCAAGATCGGTGCCGGCAAGAGGTGTATCGTTCATATCAGCCTTCCGGGCGCGATTTTGTGAGATGTTCCAGTGATCTAGCGGCGGCTGTCAGCACATTTTCGCGAATAGCCGGTGACGGTCATGATTCATTTTTGCAACAACAACCGAAGTTTATCTGTTGAAGACTTCTGGCCACCTTGTGAAGGGAGGCAAATCAGTTCACGCCGGTAGTTGCATGATGGATGGGCGGGTCTGGCGCCTCTTGCCTCGACTTAGGCAACGCACTCTGGCCGCCATCGTTTCCTCCCTTGACTGGGCCGCTCCGGCGGCCCCATTTTTGTGGGGACCTGCCACTCCGCTCAGTGTTGAAATGTCCCGTGGATAGTCGCCCGCTCCGTGCGGCGCGCCTTCACTCCGCCGCGTATTTCTCCGGCACGGTTGCCGGCGGCGACAGCACCGAAAAATCGAGCCCGATCAGCGTCGACACCAGCCGATCCACCAGCTGCCGCATCGCGGCGAAGCCCTCGTTCTTCTCGAGCGTCACCTCGTTCATGTAGAGGTGCCTGCTGAGCTCGATCTGCAGCGCGTGCACGCCGTGCTGCGGGCGGCCATAGGTACGGGTGCAGAAGCCGCCGGCATAGGGCCGGTTGCGCGCCACCCGCAGTCCGGCGCCGGCGAACACCATTTCCGCTAGGTCTGCGAGAATCGGGGCGCAGGTGGTGCCATAGCGATCACCCAGCACAACGTCGGGACCGAGCCGGTCGCCGGAACGCGACAGCCGCGGCATCGAGTGGCAATCGATCAGTACGGCCACTCCGAAGGCGCTATAGGCCTCGGTCAGCAACCGCTGCATGGTGGCGTGGTAGGGCTGGTAGATGCCCTCGATGCGCATCCGCGCATCATCGAGCGTCAGGCGCTCTCTATATATCGGCTTGTTCTCGGCCACGACGCGGGCAAGCGTGCCGAGCCCTGCAGCAACGCGCGGGCTGGTGGTGTTGAAGCGCTCGGACAGCGGCTCGACGAACATCGTCGGGTCGAGCTCCCAGGGCTCGCGGTTCACATCGAGATAGGCCCGTGGAAAGTGCGCCCGGATCAGCGGCGAGCCCAGATGCGGGGCGCGCGCGAACAGCTCGTCGACGAACGCATCCTCGGATTGGCGGATCGACAGGTGATCGAGCCGCGTCATCGAGAGGAAGCGTTCGGGGTAGTCGCGGCCGGAATGGGCGGAATTGAACACCAGTGGCGCCATCACCCGGCGGGGCCGGATGGTTTCGAATGCTGGCCTGTCCCAATAGTCGGACTGCACCGGGGCTCCCTTCAGCGCCGAAGCGCTGTCTCACCACGACAATCTGCCGCGCAAGCCGCCGAATGTCCATAAGGCCGAAAGGGGCATGTTCACACTTCTTGGCTATGGGTTCTCGATAGAGAAAACTTGCATTAAACATCACTCACTAGAGTCCCGCGGCAGAACGCCGTCAAAGAGGGACGCTCAAGGGGACATCATGAAGCGCATATTGCTCGCCGAAGACGATAACGACATGCGCCAGTTCCTCACCCGCGCGCTGAAGACCGCGGGCTACGAGGTGGTGTCCTTCGACAATGGCCGGTCGGCCTACGAGCGGCTGCGCGAGGAACCGTTCTCGCTGCTGCTCAGCGATATCGTGATGCCCGAGATGGACGGCATCGAACTGGCGCGCCGGGCCACCGAGCTCGATCCTGATCTCAAGGTGATGTTCATCACCGGATTCGCGGCCGTGGCGCTCAATCCCGATTCCGAGGCCCCCAAGGACGCGTCGGTGCTGTCGAAGCCCTTCCATCTCAAGGATCTCGTGCACGAGGTCGAGCGGCTGCTGGCCGCCTGAACCACTGAGTTTGCAGTCGGGATGCCTTCTCCCCTTGTGGGAGTAGGTGGCGCGCAGCGCCGGATGAGGGGTCCCGCATCGCTTGCGATGAGCGATCGGAGCGACGCGACGGGCGACTATGTGTGCGGAGACAGACCCGTCATCCGCCCTTCGGGCACCTTCTCCCACAAGGGGAGAAGGCGACACACCGCCGGATTCTGCCCCCGTTTTCCCGCCCCGCAATTGACCCTTGACCGGCAAACAGGTTTTATGGTCTACCGCGCTCCCAACGACGGGCGCCGCCCGAAGTTGATGGCGAAGTGATGGGTGTATAGCTCAGCGGGAGAGCACTACCTTGACATGGTAGGGGTCACAGGTTCAATCCCTGTTACACCCACCATCCTCCGCCCGGGGACTCCCGAAGTCCTTGAATACGCCGAACAAATCGGCGCCGCAGTTTGGTCGCGACGGACGTGGTCGCAACCCGCACGGATGGGTGTGTAGCTCAGCGGGAGAGCATCGCCTTCACACGGCGGGGGTCACAGGTTCAATCCCTGTCACACCCACCATCCAAACCAAAAGCCCCTGGCGCCGATCGGCTGCCGGGGGCTTTTGTTTTCGGCGACGGCGTGTGGCTGGCAAATTCGAGCACCATGCGTCCGGGATGAACAGTTGATGATGCCGAGCACAACAAGAATCGTCCCCCAATCTCGAGTCATCGCCGCGCCGAATGCAGTTGTCACGGCTTCGCCACAAAGTCGTCACCCCAGTCACGGACGCGTGAACGGATACACGATTCCAAGTAGATGAGCCGGCTAACTGGTTGCAACATAAGGCGAAGACTCTTGCTATGCCAAAGGTTGGAGTCGATGCAGGGCTGCAACACTTGCCTGGATAGTGACAATTGTTGCCCCGGGAAGGCTCGATTCCTGCCGTATTCCGTGTGAGGGTACGGTCAACCTATGGAGGGCAACCATGAAACGCATCACCATTGCACTGCTGGCCGCCGTGGTCGGCGCTGGTCTGATGTCCTCGGCCTACGCTGCCGATCTCATCATTGAGGAGCCTGCCGAAGTCGGCGTCGTTGACGTCGGCGGAGACTGGGACGGCCTATATATCGGCGCTCACGTCGGTTACGGCTGGGGAACTGCGGACCACACGTCCGGTCCGGGCTTCAATGACATGGATCTGAGCGGGTGGCTTGCCGGCGTGCAGCTCGGTGCCAACTTCACGGTGACCGATGGAATCGTAGCCGGCATCGAAGGAGACATCTCCTGGTCGGGTATCGGCGGCGTTTGCGACATCACCTGTAATACTGTCGGCATCACGCACGACATTGACTGGGTTGGCTCGCTCCGTGGGCGACTGGGCTTCGACGGCGGTGCGTTCATGCCGTACGTGACGGCTGGTGTGGCTTTTGCAAGCGCGACGCGCGATGCGCCCAATCTGGCACCGGCCGATACGCAGACGCATGTGGGTTGGACCGCCGGCGCCGGTGTTGAGTTCATGGCGGCAGAGAACGTGTCGCTCAATCTTGAGTGGCGCTACACCGATCTGGGCGAGGCCGAGTACGACACCGGCGGCATTCCTCCGACGATCGACCTGCAGTTCCACCAGATTCGCGCCGGTCTGAACTGGCACTTCTAAGTCAGCTTCAGCGCCAAAAACTGATGACCCCGTCCAGCGCGAGCTGTGGCGGGGTCTGTTCTTCTGCAGTGGTGAGGCGCTTCTTCTGCATGCGAGGACTCGCATACCGGCCACTCGAAGATGGTGCGGCCCTGCAACAGTAGCAACAATAGTGGCAACTGTTGCCGTCGGACGGCTCGATTTCTGCCGTCTTTCGTGTGAGACTAGGTTTGAGCTATGGAGGCAAATATGAAGCGTTTGACTACTGCAGTGCTGGCTACCGCTGTCGGCTTCGGTCTGATGTCCTCGGCCTACGCTGCGGACCTTATCGTTGAAGAGCCGGCAGAAGCTGGCGTTGTCGATGTTTCTGGCGATTGGGACGGAATCTACGTCGGTGCTTTTGTTGGCTACGCTTGGGGCGATGCTACGGAGCACGACTTTATCGTGGGCGACCTTCCGTACGACCTCGCCGGGTGGCTCGCCGGTGTGAACATCGGTGCTGATTTCACGGTGACCGACGGGATCGTTGCTGGCGTCGTCGCTGACGCGGCCTGGTCCAACATCGATGACGATGTATTCGACCTTATCGACGTCCGGTGGACCGGCTCGGTTCGCGGCAAGCTCGGGTTTGATGGCGGCGCCTTCCTGCCGTACCTCACCGCTGGTCTCGCAGTGGCAGGGGTTGATTTCGATGGTGACTCCAACACGCATTTTGGTTGGACTGCGGGCGCTGGCGTTGAGTTCGCGGTTGCTCAGGATCTTTCGGTGGATCTGGCTTACCGGTACAGCAGCTATGGCGAAGTCGACTACTTCGGGAACGGCGACACCATGGACTTCAACACCCATCAGCTCACCGTCGGTTTGAACTGGCGTTTCTAAGCCTAGAGACGGTTAGAGAGTTGACCCCGCCCGGCGCGAGCCGTGGCGGGGTCTCATTTTTCGCGAAAATTTCTCATTTGTGCCTTGAAATTGCCACCTCGAAACCAGGTGTGGCGCGAATGTAACGAGTCTCTCCGGGAGCGGCCGCGCGTAAACACTTTCTTCGCGATTGGGGTCGTTTTTGCGTTTCACACGGGCTAACCCACAGCCCTCTCTCTTGGAGTTGACTAAATGAATCGTTTTGCAATCGCTCTGCTGGCCGGTGTGGCTGGCGTCTCCGTGATGTCGTCGGCTTTTGCGGCTGACCTCATCGTCGATGAGCCCGCTCCGGCGGTCGGCATCGTCTCCACCACCGGTAACTGGGACGGCCTGTTCATCGGCGCGTTCGCCGGCGCTGGCTGGGGCACCGTCACCGACGAAGACGGCGTCTTCACCGCTGTTGACACCGACTACGATCTGTCGGGCTGGGAGCTGGGCGTCAACGCCGGCTTCAACGTCACCGTCTCGGAAGCCATTGTTGCCGGTATCGTTGGCGACATCGCCTGGTCGAACATCAGCGGCGATAACGCCGATGGTTTCGAGTACGATGTGAACTGGATCGGTAGCGTCCGCGGCCGTCTCGGCTTCGATGGCGGCGCCTTCCTGCCGTACGTCACGGCCGGTGTGGCCTTTGCCAATGCCACTCTCGGTGATACCGTCGCCGCGATCGACGACACTCAGACCCACATCGGCTGGACCGTCGGTGCCGGCGTCGAGTTCGCCGTTGCCGACAACGTGTCGCTCGACCTGCAGTACCGCTACACCGACTACGGCTCGAAGGACTACGACATTCCGGCTGCCTCGTCGTTCGGCCTGACCTCGCACGCCATCACTGCCGGCGTGAACTTCAAGTTCTGATTTCCGCTTCAGCCTAGCTGATCGGTTTTCTGTTCAACCCCGCCCGGCGTAAGCCGCGGCGGGGTTGTTTGTTTCGAGTTACTTAAAGGTCCGTGCGAGGCGTTCCCCGCAAATCTAAAATGTGGCAAAATATAGACTTGAAAATACTTGATTGTGGCAAAATACTAGCTGTGACCGGAGGGCAACACAGTCCGGAGAAGCTGTGCGTTGCTGGCTTGCGGAGGGTTCTCTTTCGGCAGAACGTGCGTATCTTACGGTCGGTTGCTTATTTGGAGGCCAAACATGAATCGTCTTGCCATTTCCCTGCTCGCTGGCGTTGCCGCCCTGAGCTTCATCTCCTCGGCCCACGCGGCTGACCTTATCATCGACGAGCCGGCGCCGCCCGTTGGTATCGTCGACACCAGCGGCAACTGGGACGGCGTGTTCGTCGGTGCCTTTGCCGGCTACGGTTGGGGCACGCTCACCGACGATGACTCGCTGCTCGGTCTCACCAGCGGCGATGACACGCTGGATCTCACCGGTTGGCAGGTCGGCGTGAACGCCGGCGCCAACTTCACGGTCTCGGAAGCTATCGTTGCCGGTATCGTAGGCGATATCGCCTGGACGGACCTGAGCGGTGACGACACGACCGCTACCGTGCCTTTCGCCTATGACGTGAACTGGCTTGGTAGCATCCGCGGCCGTCTCGGCTTTGACGGCGGTGCCTTCCTGCCCTACGTGACCGCCGGTGTGGCCTTCGCCAATGCCACCGCCACCGAAACCCCCGCCGTGGCCGAAGACACCCAGACCCACATCGGCTGGACCGTCGGTGCGGGCGTCGAGTTCGCCGTCGCGGACAACATCTCGCTCGATCTGCTGTACCGCTACACGGACTACGGTTCGAAGGACTACGATCTGACGGCCACGACGCCGCTCAGCCTGACCACGCACGCCGTAACGGCTGGTGTGAACTTCAAGTTCTGATCTCGACCTCAGCTTTGGCTGAACGAACCTGATCGAGCCCGTCCCAGCGAAAGCCGGGGCGGGTTCTTTGCATCATTTCCCACTTGTTTGGGGTTGTTGCAGATTTGCCCTTGTCAGATCGGCAGAACAGTCCCACCTTCGCTGTCATGTTCAACCAGCAAAAGGAGGTGGTCCAAGTGTCTCATCAGAAATCGTCGGTTTGGAAGGGTCTTGGAGTCTCCGGTAGTTCGGAGCAGCCTCTGGCCTAATCGAAGGCACCTCGCCCCATCGGAGCGACCTCCTGGTCCTCTCTTGCGGGCAGTGACCACTTCGAAAGCCGCGAAATCGGGAAGGGTCGCCTCAGGGCGGCCCTTTCTTTTTGTCTGTTGCGGGCCCGGGCAGCCCAATGGCTGAGCGGAGTGCCTTCTCCCCTTGTGGGAGAAGGTGCCCGAAGGGCGGATGAGGGGTTGTCTCCGCGCACACCGTCACTCGTCGCTACGCTCCGATCGCGCAACCTCCGGTTGCGGCCCCCTCATCCGGCGCTGCGCGCCACCTTCTCCCACAAGGGGAGAAGGCAAGGCGGTGGTCCTGCCGCGAGGTCTTGCCCCAACCATTCGTTAACCAAACCCTGACGGTTACCGCCGCGTAAACCAGTTGTTTGCAATTTGGATTCGATTCATGCGGGCACGAACCACCTGTTCCCTCGTGTACCTTGGAGGCACATCATGAACCGTTTCTCTCTCACTCTGCTGGCGGGCGTTGCCGTGCTGTCCATGGCTTCGGCCGCTTCTGCCGCTGACCTGCTGGTCCAGCAGCCGTCGATGCCGGGCTTCGTCGATATGGGCGGTGGCGGTGGCTGGGATGGCGCCTATGTCGGCGGCTTCGTCGGCTATGGTTTTGGCACCCTGTCGGAAGATCCCAATGTCCTGCTGACCGACACCGAGCTTGATCTGTCGGGTTGGACCGTTGGTGGAACCGTCGGTGCTAACTTCACAGTGGCGCCCGGTTTCATCCTCGGCGCGGCCGGCGATATCGCCTGGTCGAACATCAGCGGCTACGACGCCGGTGCGACACTCGACTACGACATCAACTGGACCGGCTCCCTGCGCGGCAAGGCCGGCTTCGATGGTGGTGCTTTCATGCCCTACCTGACTGCTGGTCTGGCTTTCGCGGGCGCTACCGCCAGCGAGGGCGGAAACGACAACTCGCAGATGCACTTCGGCTGGACCGCTGGTGCGGGCGTCGAGATTGCGGTCGCCGAGCAGATCTCGCTCGACCTGCAGTACCGCTATTCCGACTACGGCACCGCCGATTACGATCTGCCGACCGACGCAGAGCTGGGCATCAGCACCCATGCCGTCACAGGCGGCGTGAACTTCAAGTTCTAAGCCTCGCCGATCGACAAGATCAGCAGCGGCCGTCCTTCGGGGCGGCCGTTCTCTTTTTGCATTCGGCGCGCAACACGACTATGTAGCGGCCTTCCATACTCGAGCATCCCGATGAACGCCCTGACCGCGGCGGCGCCCGCCACCAGATTGCTGCCCTATCAGTCGCGCCGGACCTTCGCGATCATCTCGCACCCGGACGCCGGCAAGACCACGCTCACCGAAAAGCTGCTGGCCTCGTCGGGCGCCATCCAGCAGGCGGGGCAGGTGCGTCATCGCGCCAACCAGCGCGCCACCCGGTCGGACTGGATGGAGATCGAGCGGCAGCGCGGCATCTCGATCACCTCGTCGGTAATGACCTTCGAGCACCTGGGGCTGACCTTCAACCTGCTCGATACCCCCGGCCACTCGGACTTTTCCGAGGACACCTACCGCACGCTGACCGCGGTCGATGCCGCCATCATGGTGATCGACGTCGCCAAGGGTATCGAGGCGCAGACGCTGAAGCTGTTCGAGGTCTGCCGCCTGCGCGACATCCCGATCATCACCTTCGCCAACAAGGTCGATCGCGAGGGCAAGGATCCGGTCGAAATCCTCGACGAGATCGCCTCGACCCTGGCGCTCGACGTCTCGCCGGTGGTCTGGCCGCTCGGCGGCGGCGTCGACTTCAAGGGCATCGTCGACCTCACTGCAGGCGTCGTAAAGCGGCCGAACGGCGAGGTCTGGAAGACCTTCACCAAACTCGAGGACCTCGCCCGCGACAACGAGTTCGCCATGGACCCGGTGATCATGGCCAGCCTCGAGAATCTCGAACTGGCCCGCGCCGGCTTCCCGGAGTTCGATCACGAAATCTATCTCGCCGGCCACCTGACCCCGGTGATCTTCGGCTCGGCGCTGAAGTCCGTCTCGGTGCCGGAAATGCTCGCCGCCCTCGGCACCTGGGCGCCCGAGCCGCGCCCGCAGCCGGCCGAGCCCAAGCCGATTCAGCCCGATGATCCCAAGGTCTCCGGCTTCGTGTTCAAGGTGCAGGCGAACATGGACGCCAACCACCGCGACCGCATCGCCTTCGTGCGTCTCAGCTCGGGCACCTTCAAGCGCGGCATGCGGCTCAAGAATGTGCGCACCGGCAAGGACATGGCGGTGTCGAACCCGATGTTCTTCTTCGGCCACGATCGCGAACTGGCCGAGGAAGCAGTGGCCGGCGATATCGTCGGCATTCCCAACCACGGCGCGCTCAGCGTCGGCGACACGCTGACTGAGGGCGCCAACATCAAGGTCACCGGCATCCCGAACTTCGCGCCCGAAATCATCCGGCGCGTGCGTCTCACCGATCCGATGAAGGCGAAGCAGCTCGCCAAGGCGCTCAGCGATCTCGCCGAAGAAGGCGTGGCGCAGATCTTCCGCCGCATGGTGGGTGCCGACTACATCGTCGGCGTGGTCGGCCAGCTGCAGCTCGAAGTGCTGCAGTCGCGCATCCAGACCGAATACAACGTGCCGATCAGCTTCGAGTCGATCAATTTCGAGCTGGCCCGCTGGATCTTTAGTGACGACAAGGCGGAGCTGGCGCGCTTCATCTCCACCAACAAGCTGGAGATGGCCGAGGACAAGTACGGCGATCCGGTCTACCTCGCCCAATCCACCTGGTGGCTCGGCCGCGCAGAGCGGGATTATCCCAAGGTGCAGTTCCTGACGACGAAGGAACGGCACTAGCCGCGCTAGTCCGTTCGCGTCGCTTCCCGTTCCAGTCCCAAGCGGCTATGAAACGCCGCAACAAACGGGAGTGGATCATGAACAGGCGCAAACTCGGCAAGACCGGCTACGAGGTCTCGGAAATCGGTCTCGGCACCTGGCAGCTGGGCGAGAGTTTCGGTCAGCTCAGCGACGAGACGGCGAACGAGATCCTGAAGACCGCCCGCAGCGTCGAGGTCAACTTCTGGGATACCGCCGACGTCTACGGCGGCGGCCAGTCCGAGCGGCGCATCGGCGAGTTCAAGGACAAGCGCGGCGTGTTCGTCGCCACCAAGCTCGGCCGCAACGGCGACATCTTCCCCAACAAGACCGGCTACAACCGTAAAAAGATCAAAGAGAGCCTCGCCGGCTCCCTGAAGCGCCTCGGCGTCGAAACGCTCGACCTGGCGCAGCTCCACACCGTCCCCACCGAAGTGCTGGCGGACGGCGAAGTGTTCAACATCATGGATGACCTCCGCGCCGAGGGCATGATGCGGCACTGGGGTGCCAGCGTCGAAAACGTCGAGGAAGCGCTGATTGCGATGAAGGCGGATGGCTGCACCACGCTGCAGATCATCTTCAACCTGTTCCGCCAGGACTACATCACCGAGGTGTTTCCGGAAGCCACGAAGCGCAATGTCGGCATCATCGTCCGCCTGCCGCTGGCCTCGGGCCTGCTCTCGGGCAAATGGAACAAGGACACCAAGTTCGCCGAAACGGATCACCGCAACTTCAACGCCAATGGCGAGAAGTTCAACGTCGGCGAAACCTTCTCCGGCCTGCCGTTCGACAAGGGCGTCGCTTTCGCCGAGCAGATCAAGCAGATGGCCCCGAACTACCCGCTGAGCCAGTTCGCCCTGCGCTGGATCCTCGACCAGCCGGCGGTCTCGACCATCGTCGCCGGCGTGACGCGTCCGGATCAGCTGAAGGCCAATGTCGACGCGACCAAGCGGGAGCCGGTGGAGCCCAAGCTCGCCGAGGAACTGGCTGGCTGGTACCAGGAAAAAGTGCGGCCGGAGATCCGGGGGCGGATTTAGTCTCTAGCTGCGGTGCGGAAAGAGCACCGCCACCCCTGTCCCCTCCCCGCAAGGGGGAGGGAGACCAAAACACTGACGCCAGTGTGAGGGTCACCTCCCCCCTTGCGGGGGAGGGACAGGGTGGG
This sequence comes from Devosia sp. P2_G7, assembly GCF_056403495.1. NCBI lineage: Bacteria > Pseudomonadati > Pseudomonadota > Alphaproteobacteria > Hyphomicrobiales > Devosiaceae > Devosia > Devosia sp. P2_G7. Next base: position 171,641 of record NZ_JBFUFI010000005.1, on the reverse strand, counting down.
GGGTATCTTCCCGCACCGGTGTTCGCGACCGGCCCCACCTCCCCATCCGCCTAGCCCCCCTTCCATCCGCCCCCGCCGCTGCCTAAGTTACGCACACCCTCCCACCACCTTGAGTACCCACATGTCCGAGCATCCCGCCTTCGAACTCGTCCGCGAGCAGCAGATCGGGGAGATCAGTTCGCTGGCGCGGCTCTATCGGCACAAGAAGACCGGGGCGGAGGTGCTGAGCCTCATCAATGACGATGAGAACAAGGTGTTCGGCGTGACGCTGAAGACCCCGCCGGAGGATTCGACCGGCGTTGCGCACATCCTCGAGCACTCGGTGCTGTGCGGCAGCCGCAAATACCCGGTGAAGAAGCCGTTCGTGGAGCTGCTCAAGGGGTCGCTCCACACCTTCCTCAACGCCATGACCTTCTCGGACAAGACCGCCTATCCGGTCGCCAGCCAGAACCTCAAGGACTTCTACAACCTCGTCGATGTCTATCTCGATGCGGTCTATTTCCCGCTGATCTCGGAGGACACCTTCCGGCAGGAAGGCTGGCACTACGAGCTCGATTCCACCCAGGGACCGATGGTCTACAAGGGCGTGGTGTTCAACGAGATGAAGGGCGCCTATTCCTCGGCCGCCGCGGTGCTCGGCAAGGTCAGCCAGCTGTCGCTCTACCCGGACACCACCTATGGCGTGAATTCGGGCGGCGACCCCAAGGTGATCCCCGATCTCACCTATGAGTACTTCAAGAACTTCCATTCGAAGTATTACCACCCGTCCAACTCGCGCGTGGTGTTCTACGGCGATGACGATCCGGCGCAGCGCCTCGCCATCCTCGAGGAGTATTTCAGCCAGTTCGAGCGCATCGACCCCAAGGCCGAAGTCGGCATCCAGCCGCGCTGGAGCGCACCGCGTTCGCTGCACGAGACTTACGCCGCGAGTGAAGCCGAGGCCGGCAAGAAGACCGCCATGGTCTCGGTCAACTGGATGCTCGACGAAGTCTCCGACCCGGAGCTGGCGCTGTCGCTGAACGTGCTCGAGTCCGTCCTCGTCGGCACGCCCGCCGCGCCGCTGCGCAAGGCGATGATCGATTCCGGGCTGGGCGAGGGCCTTACCGGCTCCGGTCTCGCCGATGGCATCCGCCAACCCTATTTCACCTTTGGCCTCAAGGGCATCGAGGACGATGCCGGGGAGAAGGTCGAGCAGCTGATCATCGCGACGCTCGAGCAGCTCAGCGCCGAGGGCATCGACCCCAAGACCATCGAAGCCGCGATGAACTCGACTGAGTTCGCGCTACGCGAAAACAACACCGGCTCGTTCCCGCGCGGCATCGCGCTGATGTTCCGCTCGATGGGCACCTGGCTCTATGGCGGCGATCCGCTGGAGCCGCTGAGCTTCGAGGCGCCGCTCGCCGCCATCAAGGCGAAGCTCGCCGCCGGCGAGCGCGTGTTCGAGACGCTGATCAAGACCCACATCCTCGACAACAAGCACCGGTCCACGGTGCTGCTCACTGCCGACCCCAACAAGGCGGCCGAGGAGGCTGCCGAGGAACGGGCGCGGCTCGACAAGGCGCAGCAGTCGCTGGACGCCGCCGGCGTCGCGCAGGTGGCCGAGCAGACCCGCCGCCTCAAGGAACTGCAGAACGAAACGGATTCCCCTGAGGCGCTGTCGAAGATTCCGACGCTGACGCTCGATGACCTGCCGCGCGCCAACAAGTCGATCCCTATCGCTCGCGAAGAGCTCGAGGGCGTCACGCTGTTCAGCCACGACCTGCCGACCAGCGGCGTGGTCTATCTCGACCTCGGGTTCGACCTGAAGGCATTGCCGGGCCGGTTACTGCCCTACCTTCCGCTGTTCACCCGCGCGCTCACCCAGACCGGCACCAGCAGCGAGGATTTCGTCTCGCTCACCCAGCGCATCGGCCGCACCACCGGCGGCGTCGGCGCCAGCCGCTGGATCTCGACCCGCCGCGATGGCTCGGGCACCGCCGCCTGGCTGTTCATCCGCGGCAAGGCGACGCCCGATCATGTCGGCGACATGCTGTCGATCATGCGCGACGTCATCACCGATGCGCGGCTCGATAACCGCGAGCGCATCCGCCAGATGGTGCTGGAATCCAAAGCCGGCTTCGAAAGCTCGCTCGCCGGCATGGGCAACGGCATCGTCTCGATGCGCGTGCGCGCCGGCTCCAGCGAAGCCGATTGGCTGAACGAGAAGCTGGGCGGCGTCAGCCACTATTTCTTCCTCAAGGACCTTGCGGCCCAGATCGACGGCAACTGGCCGGCGGTGCAGGCAGCGCTCGAGGAAATCCGCACGCTCCTCATCGGTCGCGCCGGCATGATCGCCAACGTCACCGCCGACAGCTTCGCCATCGCGGCGCTGAAGCCGGAACTGTCGAACTTCATCGCGGCGCTGCCTGCCGGCAAGGGTCCGTCCGTCGAAGGCTGGGGCTTCGAGCCTTCGGCGCTGTCCGAAGGCCTCACCTTCCCGGGCCAGGTCAACTACGTCGCCAAGGGCGCCAACCTCAAGGCGCTGGGGTTCGAGCCCACCGGCGGCACCGCCGTCGCCATCAAGCACCTCAACACCACCTACTTGTGGGACAAGGTGCGCGTGCAGGGCGGCGCCTATGGCGGCTCGTCCGGCCTCGATCCGTTCGCCGGCACCTTCGCCTTCACCTCGTACCGCGACCCCAACCTCGTCGACACCATCGACATCTACGATAAGGCCTCGGCGTTCCTCAAAGCCGGGGTAGGGCAGCAGGACCTGGTGCGCTCGGTGATCGGCGTCATCGGCGCGGTCGATACCTACCGCCTCCCCGACGCCAAGGGCTTCACCTCGCTGGTCTGGGAATTGGCTGGCGACAGTGAGGACGCCCGCCAGAAACGCCGCGACGAAATCCTCGGCGCTTCCAACCGCGACTTCAAGGCATTGGCCGAGGCACTGGATCAGGTGGCCCGGAACGGCCAGGTGGTGGTGCTGGGGTCGGAAACGGCGATCAAGGCCGCTAACGATGAGCGGGGCGGGTTCCTCAAGGTTACGAAGGTGCTGTGATCGAAGGGACCGGCCTCGACCTCACACAACTCAGCGTCCCGGCCATCATCGCCCTGGTGATGGTCGGGATCGCCCTGAACTACTTTATCCCCTGGCTGAAGCGACGCCGCGAGCCGGGGCCGACCAAGCTCTCGGCCTGGAGCCAGTCGCACCTCGATGACTTGCGGCCGAATGGGCGGTGGACGTCTTCGATGAGTTGGTTCAACCGCAGCGTCGCCGGTGCGCTGACGGCGCCACGCGGCGGCAAGAAGGGCGGGCCGGTCGCCGTTGCTGAGGTTCGGGCCCGCATCCGCGCGGCGCTCGTCTGGGTGCTTCACAGCGAGATTGCGCTGCGCGTCGCGGGACGAGAAATCCGGCTCACTGCCGGTGGTTTTTTCGACTGGCCCTTCGTCGTTGTACCCCGCATCGGCCGCTTCGCGGTGTTCGACGGCGCGCGGCCGATGGGCAGCATGGTCGCATCGGCCACTGACATCGTGGCCTACGATACCCACGGCGTCGAAGTCGGCCGTTGGCAGACCGATGCACCGCTCGGCGCCATGCTGCCGGGCGCCGATGAGCCGGTCTATGGTCGTCTGGTGTTGGGGGGCAGGGCGCTCGGCCAGCTTCGAGTGCCGCGCTGGCGCACCCAAAGCCGCAGCCTGCTCGATTTCCCCGGCGTCCCGTTCCTAGTTGGCCACAGCGGCAACGACGACGACGCCGAGCCCTGGCTCCTGGCCTTCCTCGCCCTCTCGGCCCAGGCCTCGCTATACCTACAATCCCGCTCTCCGCACCGGCCGAGGGCGCTGAACGAGCGGTGAGCAGGCATCGCAGCTTCCCACCACCACGCTCAGCCTAGTCGCGATACTCACCGCCCCTATCATCGCCGCCGAACATATCGTTGCGGGCGACGGTGGTGTAGCGGTCGTCGTCGGCCTGCAGGTGCAGCGCCGACAGGATCTTGCCGAGCATGTTCTGTTCGGCCGTGCCGGTATGCTGCTTGCTGAGTTCGACGAGGGTGGCGGAGGTGGCGTCGAGGCGCGTCGCCATCAGCCAGGCGAGGCGCATCGTCATCGCTTGGTCCTGCTCGAGGTACTTGCGCGCATCCTGGATGACACGAACCGTGGTGGTGCGGTCGGCCTTCACCGTGGCGCTGTTGAGCGTTCCGAGCACGACAGACATCTCGCCGACCACAGCGTTCGGCGATGAGATCGTGGCGATCGCCACGCCGTCGCGCTCGACAACCAACTGCCCACTTTCGAGCACGAATAGATCGCCGCCTTCACGACCCTGGGCGATCAGTATTTCTCCCGGCGCCAGCGTGCGGATGGGTCGGGTCGCGGCCAGTTCGAGCAGGCTCTCCATTATCGGCTCCGCGTGATCTCCGGAGCGCAGCCTATTCGCTCCCATGCAACCGGGATAGAGTTCGGCCGTTGATTTTCATGGGCCAGCTTCGGATGCAGGAAGTACTGTAGTTTCATGGCTTCCCCCTTCCTTGATCGCGACCTGCGCGTCCTGCCCATCGACGCCTATATCGACCCGCCGTTCCCGCGGGCCCGGGCCATCATCACCCATGGCCATGCTGATCACGCCCGCGCCGGTCATGGCGCGGTGCTGGCGACGCCCGACACCATCGCCATCATGAAGGCACGCTATGGCGAGGATTCGGCGCGCACGTTCCAGCCGCTTGAGTTCGATACGCCGTTGCAGGTCGACGACGTCACTATCACCCTGAAACCTGCCGGGCACATCCTCGGCTCGGCGCAAGTGCTGATGGAGCACAAGGCGCAGCGCATCGTCGTCACCGGCGACTACAAGCGGCTACCGGACCGGACATCGCAGCCGTTCGAGCTCGCCGAATGCGACCTCCTCGTCACCGAAGCCACCTTTGGCCTGCCGGTATTCCAGCATCCCGATCCGTTCGACGAGATCGCCAGGCTGCTTCGCTCGGCTGCCAGCTTTCCGGATCGCGCCCATGTCATCGGCTGCTATGCGCTGGGCAAGGCGCAGCGGGTCATCGCGCTGCTCCGCGACGCCGGCTACGACGCGCCGATCTACCTGCATGGCGCGATGATCCGTCTGTGCGAACTCTATGTCGAACGCGGCATCCGGCTGGGCGAGCTGAAGCCGACGCTCGGGACCACCAAGTCCGAACTCGCCGGACAAATCGTCATCGCGCCGCCCTCCGCCATCAAGGATCGCTGGAGCCGGCGGCTGCCCGATCCGGTGCTCGCCGTCGCCTCAGGCTGGATGAGCGTCAAGCAGCGCGCCCGGCAGTCCGGCGTCGAGCTGCCGCTGGTGATCTCCGACCATGCCGACTGGAACGAGCTGCGCCAGACCATCGCGGAGACCAAGGCCGGCAAGGTCTGGGTCACCCATGGTCGCGAGGACGCGCTGGTCTACCATTGCCGTCAGCAGGGGCTCGAGGCCGAACCGCTCAACATCCAGGCCTATGAGGAAGGCGAAGAGGGCGGCGAGCCGGAGCAGGGGGAGCTCGAAGAGTGAGACGGTTCGCGCAACTGATGGAGCTGCTGGCGCTCACCCCATCGCGCAATCGCAAGATCGAAGCGCTGAGCCAGTATTTTCGCGACACGCCGGACCCCGACCGCGGCTATGCCCTCGCCATCCTCACCGGCGCGCTGACCTTCAAGAACGTCAAGCCGGCGATCCTCCGCGATGTTGTCCTTGCCGAGGTCGATCCGCACCTCTTCAGCCTCAGCTACGACTATGTCGGCGACCTCGGCGAGACGATTGCTCTGATCTGGCCCCATCACGGCGGCACCGAGCCGCTGCCGTCGCTGAGCGATCTGGTCGAGCTGTTCAACATGACCAGCAAGGCGGAACTGCCGCGCCTCATCGGCTCGCTCCTCACCCGCGCCTCGATCAATGAGCGCTGGGCGCTGGTGAAGTTCGCCACCGGCGCGCTGCGCATCGGGCTATCGGCGCGTCTCGCGAAAACCGCGCTGGCCGAAATGAGCGGCAAGGACCTGCAGGACATCGAGGAGGTGTGGAACGGCCTCGTCGTGCCCTACACCGACCTGTTCGACTGGCTCACCGGCAAGACCGAGCGCCCCGATATCGACCACACCGCCCGCTTCCATGCGCTGATGCTGTCGAACCCGATCGACGAGGGCAGGGACCTCGAAAAGCTCGATCCGGCCGATTTCGTCGCCGAATGGAAATGGGACGGCATCCGGGTGCAGCTGATCGCGTCGAAGGGCAAGGTGTCGCTGTTCTCGCGCACCGGCGACGATATCGCGGCGGCATTCCCCGATGTGGTCGAGAGCGTGTTCGGCGACGCCGTGCTGGATGGCGAATTGCTGGTCGGCGCCGAGTTCGAACCGTTGCCGTTCAACGACCTGCAGCAGCGATTGAACCGCAAGCAGGCAATTGCCAAACATGTAGCGACTTTCCCTGCATTCGTGCGCGTCTATGACATGCTTTTCGAGGGCGTTGAGGACATCCGGAGCCTCCCCTGGACCGAGCGCCGCAAGCGCCTCGAAGCCTGGTTCGTCAGGAACCCGCAGACCCGTCTCGACCTCTCGCCGGTGCTGACCTACCGCGACTGGGACGACCTCGCCGAGATCCGCCGCCGCGGCGCCGCCGAGCACGGCCATGAGGGGGTGATGGTCAAGTTGCGCAGCGCGCCCTACGTCCCCGGTCGCCCCAAGGGCTTGTGGTACAAGTGGAAACGCGATCCGAACGTGGTCGACGCAATCCTGATGTACGCCCAGCGCGGCCACGGCAAGCGCTCGTCGTTCTACTCGGACTACACATTCGGCGTCTGGAAAGGCAACGAGATCGTCCCCATCGGCAAAGCCTATTTCGGCTTCACCGACGAGGAACTGAAGCAGCTCGACAAATGGGTCCGCAACAACACCGTCGCCAGCTTCGGCCCCGTCCGCGAGGTGTCGAAGGAACTGGTGTTCGAGGTAGCCTTTGATTCCGCTCAGGAATCCGGCCGCCACAAATCCGGCATCGCGCTTCGCTTCCCCCGCATCAACCGGATAAGGTGGGACAAGCCGGCCGCGGAGGCCGCGACGCTCGAAGAAATGCAGGTCTTCCTGACCGCCACCTGAGGCCGCAAATGTCGCTCGCCGCCATCGAGAGAAAGATCATCGCGCTCGAAGGCGAAATGCTCGCCGCCGTCACCCGCGAGGACTTCGAGACCGCGGCGCGGCTGCGCGACGAGATCGCGTCGCTGAAGGGTGGCGCCGTCCGGCAGCCGCCTCCGGGCGAGATGGGGCTCGGCACGCAAGTCCCGGTGGTCGAGCCGCCCAAGGGCTGGAAGCGGCCGAAGAAGCCGGACCTGATGACCAATGTAAAACCGCGGAAGCGCTAGTCATCCGCGGCGCCGGACGTCGTCGCGCTTCACGCGGCCTTGTACCAGTCGCCATCCCTCACGATCGTTGCCGGCGGCTCGCCCGTCCCGGCCCACGCAATCAGCGGAGACGTGGTAATCGTGCCCTTGGCCATCAGCTCGATGATCGCTTCGAGCCCGGGGCGATCGATGACCGTGACGGCCTTCTCGGCGATGGTCACGCCGGCAGGTGTGGCGAGCCCGGCAGCTGCGAGTTCAGCGGCCGGATCGGCGGCAAAGATCATGCGCAGCTCCATGATGCCGTCCCGATAGCGGGCGATCCCATACATCACGCCGCCGCCTTCGGCTGACTTGCCCACGACATTGAGCAGGTGGCTCCCGTCGGCGCGCGGCACGAAGTAGACCGTCATCTCGCCGGCGGGATCGGCATAGGTCCTCGAGCCGGCGACTTGTGCAAAGCCGCCCGGCGGCTGGTCCGACGAGCGGGCGAACGCTCCGTCCTTTTCGCTGTAGGTGACGAAGGTGAAGCCAGCTGGCAGCAGTTCGACCGCTTCATCGGTGGGGACGAGCGGAGTTGCGGACCCAAGTACGCAGCCGGAGAGCAGAATTGCGAGGCCAGTCAGAAGAACGGCGGCCGCGGCGCGGCGCCAGATAGCAAAGCTTCTCATCGGATGTCCTTCGTCAACGCGGGTTGTGGCCTTTGGGCGCTGTCGACAAACAGCGTAGGCACTATCGACAACTCGTCTGGGTGGAGCGAGTGCGCTACCCCCGCACCATCTGGTCACCCGCCAGCTTCCGGATCTCCCGCAATTCCCCGATCGTCGTTTCGAGGTCGGCCTTCTGCCGCTCCAGCAGGTCCAGCCGCTCGTCCACCTTGGCGACCAGCAGCTGGGTCTGCGCGGTCTGCGATTGCGCGTCGTAGAGGCTCAGATAGTCGGAGATGTCGCGCAGCGAGAAGCCGAGCCGCTTGCCGCGGAGGATCAGGATGAGCCGTGCGCGGTCGCGGCGGCGGAACACCCGGGTGCCACCGACCCGCTCCGGGTTGAGCAGCCCCTTGGTCTCGTAAAAGCGGATGGCGCGGGTCGAGATGCCGAACTCCTGGCTGAGGTCGGCAATGGCGAACAGGTCGCGGTTTTCGGGTTCAGGCCGGTTCATGCTTCTTCCGCGCTGCGTACTCTTCGCGCAGCTCCTTTTTTGACAGCTTGCCGATCAGCGTCTTGGGCAACTGGTCCTTGAAGATGATTTCCTTGGGCATTTCGATCTTGTTGAGCGTGTCTGCCAGGAATTTCTTGAGTTCGGCCTCGGTGGTCTTCTGCTCCGGGCGTAGCTTGACGAAGGCCACCGGCGCCTCGCCGCGATACTCGTCGGGCACGCCGATGACGTTGACCTCTTCCACCGCCGGGTGGTGCATCATCGCTTCCTCGATGTTGCGCGGGTAGACGTTGAAGCCCGAGCAGATGATCAGGTCCTTGATGCGGTCGACGAGGAAGACATAGCCGTCCTCATCGATGAGGCCGATGTCGCCGGTCCGCAGCCAGCCATCCATGAAGGCGTCCTTGGTCGCCTCCGGGTTGTTGTAATAGCCCAGCATCACTTGCGGGCCTTTCACCTGCAGCTCGCCGCGCTCGCCGAGCGGCACGACGCTGCCGCTTTCGACGTCGACGAAGCGGATATCGGTTGCCGGCAGCGGCTGGCCGATCGACAGGGGCTTGCTCGGTACGCGCAGCGCCGCGCAGCACACCACCGGCGAGGCTTCGGTCAGCCCATAGCCTTCGGCGAGCAGCGAGCTCGAGACCTTGCTCCAGTTGTGGCGCACCTCGTCGGACAGCGGCGCCCCGCCGGAGATCGTCACCTCGACCGAGACCAGATGCGGCTTCGCCTTGTCCCCGGCCTTGGAAAGCGCCTGCACCAGCGTCGGCACGGCCGGCAGGATGTTGGCGCCAGTGCGGGTCATCAGGCTGAGAAAGGCCTTCATCTCGAAGCGCGGCAGCATCACCACCTGCGACCCCACGGACAGCGGCACGTTCATGCACACCGTCATCGAGAAGATGTGGAAGAACGGCAGCACCGCAACCACGCGGCTCGGCGGATAGAACAGCCCGCAGCCCCAGGCGTCGATCTGGCTGAGGTTGGCGGCGATATTGGCGTGGCTCAGCATGGCGCCCTTGGGCAGCCCGGTGGTGCCGCCGGTATATTGCTGCACCGCCACGTCCTTGGTGGCGTCGATGGTCACCGGAGCCGGCATCAGGTTGCGTGACACCAGCTTTTCGAAATGGATCACCTTGCCGGCGATGCCGCTCTGGTCGACCTTGCTGAGGTCCTTGGATTTCGCCAGCCGGTACAGCAGCTTCTTCACACCGGGCAGCGCATCGGGGAAATGGCAGATGATCAGCTGCTTGATGTGCCCGGCCTCGACCAGTGCCTCGGCTTTCTCGAATGTCAGCTTCAGGTCCAGCGTCACCATCAGCTCGGCGCCGGAATTGCCGACGATGTGGCTCAGCTCCTTGACCGTGTAGAGCGGGTTGCAGTTCACCACGATGCCGCCGATGCGCAGCACCGCGTAATAGGCGATCACGTAGAACGGCGTGTTGGGCAGCAGCAGCGCGACGCGCGTACCCTTCTTGACCCCGAACTCGCTCTGCAGTGCCCCGGCGAAGGCATTGATCAGCCGGGCCAGTTCGCCGAAACGGGTCTTCTTGCCGAGAAAATCCAGCGCATCGGTGTTCGGCGTGCGAGCACAGGTGGCCAGCACCTGCTCATGCACCGGCGTCAGGTCGATCGGCGCGTCCCAGGCAATGCCCTCGGGATAATGCTGGATCCAGGGGCGGGCGGCGCCCTCCGCTGCCGTCGTGGCCATCTTCTTCCTCCTCAGGCTTTTCGCCCGTTGGCAGAAATATCCCATCAATTGACGTTAGCGTCAAACGGGAGACGTTGATGCGGGAGTGCCGGAGGTTCAGGGTGGCGCGGCAGCTTGCTCGGTGCCCTCGCAACGCCCGCGTCCACCAGTTGACGTATACGTCAACCATCGCTATTTTGTAGCGATGGTGCCTGCCCGGGCATAACAATCGGCAACAAGAGTCGGACCGGGCGCGTTGTTGAGCGGGGGCTCATCTCGCTTGTTGACGGTGCGCCGCGACCTTGGTCGAGGAGATATGCATGGTCTGGGCGCTGTTGATCCTGTCGATCCTTGCTTTCGCGGTGCTGGCGATGCGCCGCGCGCCGCTCTGGCAGTGGGCGGTCGCCGCGCTGGTCATCGGGGCGTTGAGCCGCATCTCGACAGATAATGGTCTCTGGTTGATGACGGATGTGCTGGGCTGGGTGCTGGCACTCCTGCCGGCCGCCATCCTGGGTCTCCTCACACTCGTTCCGGTCCGCAAGCTGCTGCTGACCGGTCCCGCCTACGGCCTCGTCAAATCCATCCTGCCCCGCGTCTCGCGCACCGAGCAGGAAGCGCTCGATGCCGGCACGGTCGGCTGGGATGCGGAGCTGTTCTCGGGCAAGCCCGACTGGCAGAAGCTGCTCGGCGTCCGCAAGCCGACGCTCTCGACCGAGGAGCAGGCGTTCCTCGATGGGCCGTGCGAAAAAGTCTGCTCGATGATCGACGACTGGGATACGCGCAACAACCGCGCCGATATGCCTCCGGCCGTCTGGACTTATCTCAAGGAGCAGGGCTTTCTGGGCATGCTGATCGGCCGCGAACACGGCGGCCTCGGCTTCTCTGCGCAGGCGCAGAGCCAGGTGGTGTCAAAGATCGCCTCGCGCTCGATTGCTGCCGGCATCACCGTGATGGTGCCCAACTCGCTCGGGCCCGGCGAACTGCTCGAGAAGTACGGCACCGAGGAGCAGAAGAAGAAGTATCTCAGCCGCCTCGCCAAGGGCCAGGAGGTGCCGTGCTTCGCGCTCACCGGTCCACACGCGGGCTCTGACGCGGCCGGCATGCGCGATGTCGGCGTCGTCTGCTACGACATGTACGAGGGCAAGAAAACGCTGGGCGTGAAGCTCAGCTGGGACAAGCGCTATATCACGCTGGCGCCCGTCGCGACCCTGCTCGGCCTCGCGTTCCACCTGCATGACCCCGAACACCTCATCGGCGAGGTCGACAATATCGGCATCACGCTGGCGCTGGTCCCGGCCAAGCACAAGGGCGTCAAGATCGGCCGCCGCCACTATCCGGCACGCTCCGCCTTCATGAACGGGCCGACGCAGGGCCGTAACGTCTTCATCCCGATGGATTTCCTGATCGGTGGCACCGAGTATGCCGGGCAGGGCTGGCGCATGCTGATGGAGTGCCTCGCCACCGGCCGCGCCATCTCGCTGCCGGCCATCGGCACCGTCTCCATCAAGCACGCGCTGCGGGTGACCTCGGCCTATGCCCGCATCCGCCGCCAGTTCGGCATTCCGGTGGGGCTGATGGAAGGCGTCGCCGAGCCGCTGAGCCGCATGGTGCGCTTCGCCTACACCTACGAGGCCTCGCGCGGCCTCACCGCCTCGATGGTCGACGAGGGTCAGCGCCCGTCAGTGCTGTCGGCGCTGCTCAAGTACCGCACCACCGAGGCGATGCGCCTCGCCTTCAACGACGCCATGGATATCCATGGCGGGCGTGCCGTGCAGGACGGGCCGACCAACTACCTGTTTTCAGGCTACATGACGACGCCGGTCGCGATCACCGTCGAAGGCGCCAACATCCTGACGCGCACGCTGATCACCTTCGCGCAGGGCGCACTCCGGGCTCATCCCTACCTTTACGCCGAGATTTCGGCCGCCCAGAACAAGGACCGGAAGGCCGGCATCGCTGCCTTCGACACCGCGTTCGCCGGCCATGTCAGCTTCATGCTGCGCAACATGGCGGGCAGCTTCCTCCACGCCGTAACCTTCGGCGCCTTCGCCTCGACCCCGGTCGATCACGAGATGGCGCACTGGTACAGGCAGCTCAGCCGCTACAGCCAGAGCTTCGCGCTCTGCGGCGACTGGACCGTGGCCTTCCTCGGCGGCGACCTGAAGCGCAAGCAGCGCCTCTCGGGCCGCATGGCGGACATCCTCTCAGACCTGTACCTCCTCTCCTCGGTGCTCCGCCGCTACGAGGATGATGGGCGGCTCGCGGAAGACCGACCGGTGGTCGAGGCGGTGGCGCGCGACCTCGTCTTCTCGATGGAACAGAGCTTTGCAGCTGTGTTCGCCAACTTCCCCAACTTCGCACTGCGGAACCTGATGCGGGTGCTGGTGTTTCCTCTCGGTCGCCATGCCAAGCCGGCCTCGGACCGCGAGACTTACCGGCTGGCCCGTTCGGTGATGCAGCCCGGCGCCTTCCGCGACCGGCTTACCAAGGGAACCTATGTCTCGATGGACCCCAAGGATCCGACCGGCGTCCTCGAAGACGCGCTGATCAAGGTGACAGCGGCGGCCGAGATCGAGACCAAGTTCGTCCGCGCCATCAAGAAGAGCGTCATCGAGCGCCGGCTCGACCGCGACGCGATCAGCGATGCAGTGGAGGCCGGGGTGCTCACCGAGGCGGAAGCGGCGACGCTGCGGCTCGCCGACCAAGCCACCGATCGGGTGATCAAGGTGGACGATTTCGACTTCGATGAACTGGGCTCGAAGCAGCTCAGGCGTGAGCCCGCCGCCATCGACGCCGCCGCCGAGTAGTTCCAGAACGAGGAGCCGGAAATGGCCCAGATGCCCCCAAGCCGCGCCTGGAGTTTCGACCTCGATTTCGAGGGCATCGGCTGGCTGACGATCAACACGCCGGACTCGCCGGTGAACACGCTGAGCCGCGAGACGCTGTCCGAACTGGTGGGCATCGTTTCGACCCTCGAAGAGCTGGCGAACGGTGGCGAGCTGAAGGGCGTGGTCCTGCTGTCGGCCAAGGACTCCGGCTTCATCGCCGGAGCCGATGTCACCGAGTTCGACGACATGTCCGATCCCGGCGTGCTCAAGGCGGCGCTGGACCGCACGCACGCGCTGTTTGATCGGATCGAGGCGCTGAAGGTGCCCGTCGTCGCCGGCATCCATGGCTTCTGCCTCGGCGGCGGGCTGGAGCTGGCACTCGCCTGCCAGTACCGGGTCGCCGTCAACGACGACAAGACCCGCATCGGCTTCCCAGAGGTCAATCTCGGCATCTTCCCGGGCTTCGGCGGCTCCGGCCGCTCTATCCGGCAGGCCGGGCCGGTCGATGCCATGCAGATCATGCTCACCGGCAAGATGCTGCGCGCCAGTCAGGCTCGCCGCATGGGACTGGTCGACAAGCTGGTCCGCCACCGCGACACGCTGCGCTGGGAGGCCCGCAAAGCCGTGCTGCAGAACCGTAAGAGCGTTGAGGCGCCGTTCGCCAAGCGCGCCGCTGCCCTCGGCCCGGTGCGAGGCTACATCGCCAACAAGATGCGCGAAGAGGCGAAGAAGAAAGCCAGCCCCGAGCACTTCCCGGCGCCGTACTCGCTGATCGACCTGTTCGAGGAACACGGCAACGACTGGCGCGCCATGAAGCAGGGCGAGGCCGAGCGCTTCATCCCGCTGATGGCTTCGCCCACCTCGAAGAATCTCCGCCGGGTGTTCTTCCTCTCCGAAGGCCTCAAGAAGCAGGGCGTGCGCGGCAAGGAGAAGCCGGTATTCCAGCGGGTCCACGTGGTCGGCGCCGGCGTCATGGGTGGCGACATTGCCGCCTGGTGCGCGCTGCGCGGCATGGGCGTGACCCTGCAGGATCTCGACCTGGAGCGCATCAAGCCGGCGCTCGATCGGGCCAAGAAGCTGTTCCAGAAGAGGCTGCGCTCGAAGACCGAGATCGGCAATGCCGTCGCCCGGCTTGAGGCCGACGTCTCCGGCAAGGGTCTGGCCCGCGCCGACGTGGTGATTGAAGCGGTGGTCGAGAACCTCGAGATCAAGCGCAAGATTTTCGCCGATGCCGAGCTGAAGACCAAGCCGGGCGCGATCCTTGCCACCAACACCTCGTCGATCGAACTCGAGCGCATCGCCGAGAACCTCACCGCCCCCGGCCGCCTGATCGGGCTGCACTTCTTCAACCCGGTCGCGCAGCTGCCGCTGGTCGAGGTGATCCGTTCCCGCTTCAATTCGGACGCCGACATCGCCCGTGGCGCCGCCTTCGCGCTCGCCATCGGCAAGTCGCCGGTCGTGGTGAAGTCTGCGCCGGGCTTCCTCGTCAATCGTGTGCTCATGCCCTACATGCTCGCCGCCGTACAGCGCGTCGAGGCGGGGGAGAACAAGGAGCAGATCGACGCTGCTGCTGTCGCCTTTGGCATGCCGATGGGGCCGATCGAACTGATGGATACGGTTGGGCTGGATGTCGGCAAGTCGGTCGCCGAGGAGCTCGGCAGTCCGGTGCCCCCGGCCAGCGATTTCGCCCGGCTGGTCGCCGAGAACAAGCTCGGCCGCAAGACCGGGCAGGGGTTCTACACCTGGACCAACGGCAAGGCGGTGAAGGGCGAGGTGCCGCCGCATCCGGATCTCGCCGGCCTCGGGCGCGAGCTGGTGCAGCCGCTGGTCGATGCCACCGAAATCGCCGTGGCCGAAGGCGTCGTCGCCTCGGCCGATCTTGCCGATATCGGCGTCATCTACGGGACCGGTTTCGCGCCGTTCCTCGGAGGGCCGATGCAGGCCCGCAAGGACGGGAGAGCCTGAGATGGCCGAACTGCGTAAAGTCGCCATCGTGGGCTCGGCCCGCATCCCCTTCGCACGCGCCTATACCGGGTACGCCGAGGAGGGAAACCTCTCGATGCTCGGTGCGGCGCTCGGCGGCCTCGTCGACAAGTACAACCTCAAGGGCGAGGTGATCGGCGAGGTGATGGCCGGCGCCGTGCTCAGCCACAGCCGCGATTTCAACCTCGCCCGCGAAGCCAGCCTCGATGCCGGCCTCTCACCCCGCACCCCCGGCACCAACGTGCAGATCGCCTGTGGCACCTCGCTGCAGGCAGCCCTTAGCCTCGGCGCCAAGATCGCCACCGGCGAGATCGACAGCGCCATCGCCGCCGGCTCCGACACCGTTTCGGACAGTCCGGTGGTGTTCGGTGACAAGTTCCAGCACCGCATGATCGAACTCAGCCGCGCCCGCACCACCGGCGAGAAGTTCAAGGTGTTCAAGGGCTTCAATCTCGGCGAACTGACCCCGATCGCGCCCTCGACGCAGGAGCCGCGCACCGGCCTCTCCATGGGGCAGCATTGCGAGCTGATGGCCCGCCAATGGGGGATCTCCCGCGAGGACCAGGACGCGCTGGCGCTGAAGAGCCACCAGAACGCCGCCCGCGCCTATGACGAAGGCTTCCACGACGATCTGATCGTCCCCTTCGCCGGCGTCCTCAAGGACAATAATGTCCGCGCGGATACCAGCCTCGAGAAGATGGCGACGATGAAACCGGCTTTCGACAAGCAGTCGGGCAAGGGCACGCTGACGGCCGCCAACTCCACCCCGCTCACCGACGGCGCCGCGTCGGTGTTGCTGGCCGGCGAGGAGTGGGCCAAGGCCCGCGGCCTTCCCATCCTCGCCTACCTCACCCTGGGCCAGGTCGCCGCCAACGATTTCGCGCATGGCGAGGGCCTGCTGATGGCCCCGACCATCGCCGCCTCGGAGATGCTCCGCCGCTCCAACCTGACTTTCGCCGATATCGACCTGTTCGAGATCCACGAGGCCTTCGCCGCCCAGGTGCTGGCGACCCTCAAGGCCTGGCGAGACCCGGACTACAACCGGAACGTCCTCGGCCGCGAGACCCCGCTCGGCGAGATCGACCCCGACAAGATCAACACCAAGGGCTCCAGCCTCGCCTACGGCCACCCCTTCGCCGCCACCGGCGCCCGTATCCTCGGCCTCACCGCCAAGCTGCTGAATACGACGGAAAAGCAGCGCGCCCTGATCTCGGTCTGCACCGCCGGCGGCATGGGTGTCACCGCGCTGGTGGAGCGGGCGGCGTAAGCGGCAGCAAAGGCCCCGTGACGCAGGCGTTTCCCACAGCCTTCTCACACTTGACGCTTACGTCAATGTCCCGCTTGTCAGCGAAAACCCGATGCCCTAGGGTCCGTACCCAATCGGGCGGTTTCGACCAGTCCGGCCAAAATGAGGCATGGCATGCTAATCGCCAAGCCCGTCAGGAAACGTCTGTTCAAGGAGATGGGACAAGAATGAAAATAATTGGGGTCCTGAAAGCGGTCGCGGCCGCCGGCGCGTTAGCGCTGTTCATGGGGAGCGCGGCGCAGGCCGTGACGCTCAACCTGGGTAATGGCAGCGAGCCCGGCTCACTCGACCCGCACAAGGCATCCGGCGATTGGGAAAACCGGATCATCGGCGAGCTGTACGAAGGCCTGATGGCCGAAGATACGCATGCCGACGCGATTGCCGGCCAAGCCGAGTCCTGGACGATCTCCGATGACGGCCTCGTTTACACCTTCAAGATCCGCGCCGACGCCAACTGGACCGACGGCGTGCCGGTCATTGCGCAGAACTGGGTCGACGCCTTCCAGCGTCTGTTCGACCCCAAGACTGCAGCCGAATACGCTTACCTGCAGTTCCCGATCAAGAATTCGTCCAAGCTTGCCGGCGGTGAGATCACCGATTTCAGCCAGCTGGGCGTCAAGGCCATCGACGACAAGACGCTCGAGATCACCCTCGAAGCCTCGACCCCGTTCTTCCTCCAGGCGCTGACCCACTACACCGCCTATCCGATCCGCAAGGACATCATCGAGAAGTTCGGCGACCAGTGGACGCAGCCCGACAACATCGTCGGCAACGGTCCCTATAAGCTCGTCGAGTGGGTGCCCGGCTCGTACCTCCGCGGCGTCAAGTCCGACACCTATTACGGCAAGGACAGCCTGAAGATCGATGAAGTCCGCTGGGACAACACCGAGGACCTGACCGCGGCGCTCAACCGCTATCGCGCGGGCGAGCTCGATATCCTCACCGACTTCCCGGCCGACCAGTACAAGTTCCTGCAGGACAACTATCCCGGCCAGGCACACGTCGCGCCGTTCCTCGGCATCTACTACTACGTGCTGAACCAGTCGAAGCCTCCGCTGGACAACGTCAACATCCGCAAGGCGCTCTCGCTCGCCGTGCTTCGTGACGTGATCGGGCCGGACGTGCTCGGCACCGGCGAACTGCCGGCCTATGGCTGGGTCCCGAATGGTACTGCCAACTACGAAGGCGTGCCGTACTCGCCCGATTGGGCAGAGTGGCCCTATGACCAACGCGTCGAAGAAGCCAAGAAGCTGATGGCGGAAGCCGGCTACACTCCGGAAAACCCGCTGAAGCTGCAGCTGCGCTACAACACCAACGAGAACCACCAGCGCATCGCCGTGGCCATCTCCGACATGTGGAAGCAGATCGGCGTGCAGATCGAGCTGTTCAATGCCGAGACCGCTGTGCACTACGACGCACTGCGCGCCGGTGACTTCAATGTCGGCCGCGCCGGCTGGCTGCTCGACTATTCCGATGCCAGCAACACGCTCGACCTGCTCAAGACCGGCACCACGCAAGATGGCGTGATGAACTGGGGCAACAACTACGGCCGCTACTCCAATCCGAAGTTCGACGACCTGCTGACCCAGGCCTCAAAGGAACTGGATCTGGTGAAGCGTTCGGACCTGCTGCACCAGGCTGAAGCCCTGGCGATGGACGAGTTCGCGGCAATCCCGATCTACTGGTACGTGTCCAAGAACGTCGTCTCGCCCAAGATCACGGGCTTCGAAGACAATGCCAAGGACATCAACCGTGTCCGCTGGATGACTAAGTCGGAGTAACCGGCTCAACGGGGACCGCGGGCAAAACCCGCGGTCCCAGATTGTATTTTTGCCGCCGGCTTACGGCGCTCCCCGCGGGCTGGCGGGAAAGGTCACACACAACATGTTCGGATATGCGCTCAGGCGCGTGCTGACGGCTATCCCGATCGTCCTGATCACGATCACCGTCTGCTTTTTCATCCTCAGGCTGGCGCCCGGTGGGCCGTTCGACGGCGAGCGCGCGCTGCCGCCCGACGTGATGAAGAACCTCAGGGCCCACTACAATCTCGATCAGCCGCTGATCACTCAGTACCTCATCTACCTGGGTGGGGTGTTCCGCGGCGATTTCGGTCCATCCATGGTGATGGAGGATTTCTCGGTATCACGGCTTATCGGCATCGGGCTGCCCTTTACCCTGATGCTCGGCTTTTCCGCCTTCGTCGTCGGCACCATCGGCGGCATGGTCGCCGGTGCAGTTGCGGCGGTGAACCAGAACAAGTGGCCGGATTACCTGCTGGTCGCCATCGTCCTGGTCGGCATCATCATCCCCAATTTCCTGATGGCCAACCTCGTGCAGCTGTTCTTCGGGGTGTACCTCCGCTGGCTGCCGGTGGGCGGCTATCAACCGGGCTCGCTCATCCACCTCGTGCTGCCGATCTTCATTCTGGCGCTGCCGCATGGCGGACGCGTCGCCCGGCTGGTGCGTGGCTCGATGATCGAGGTGCTCGGCACCAACTACGTGCGCACCGCCCGCTCGAAGGGGCTCGGCACCCGTCTGATCCTCGCGCGTCATGCGCTGAAGCCTGCACTGCTGCCAGTGGTCTCCTATCTGGGGCCAGGGCTCTCCTACCTCCTCACCGGCTCGCTGGTGGTGGAGCAGGTGTTCGCGCTGCCCGGTATCGGCAAGTACTTCATCACCGCCGCGCTCAACCGCGACTACGGGCTCGTGCTGGGCACCACCATTCTCTACGTTTTCATCATCCTGGCGCTGAACCTCATCGTCGACGTTCTCTACGCCTGGCTTGATCCCAAGGTGAGGTACCGCTGATGGCCGGGATTACTGGCAAGGATGCGGCCCTCACCGCTTACGCCGATGCGCTGGCCGCCGAGGCCCCCAAGGGCCGGTCGCTGACGCAGGACGCGTTGCGCCGGCTGTTCAACAACAAGGCGGCGCTGGTCTCGATCTTCGTGCTCACGGCCATCGTGCTGTTCGCGCTGGTCGGGCCGTATTTCCTGCCCTGGGCTTACGACAAGATCGATTGGGCCGGCATCCGCAAGCCGCCCGACTGGGCCAAGGGCCACTATTTCGGCACCGACCAGAACGGCCGCGACATGCTGGCACGTACGCTCCAGGGCACGCAGATGTCGCTGCTGGTGGCGGGCGTCGCTACCGTCGTGTCGGTGGTGATCGGCATCCTCTACGGCGCCATCGCGGGCTATTTCGGCGGCAAGATCGACGCCGTCATGATGCGCTTCGTCGATATCATGTACGCGCTGCCCTACATCCTGTTTGTCATCATTCTGGTGGTGATCTTCGGGCGCTCGCCGGTGCTGCTGTTCGTCGGCATCGGTTGCCTCGAATGGCTGACCATGGCGCGCATCGTTCGCGGGCAGACGCTGTCGATCAAGCAGCGCGAGTTCATCGAAGCGGCGAAGGCGGGTGGGGCAGGACCCTTCACCATCATCTTCCGCCACATCGTGCCCAACCTCACCGGCCCGGTGGTGATCTACGCCACGCTCACCATCCCCGAGATCATCATCACCGAGAGTTTCCTCTCTTATCTCGGGCTGGGCGTCCAGGAACCGCAGACCTCGCTCGGCACGCTGATCTCGTTCGGCGCCCCCGTGGCCGAGGCGCTGCCATGGATGCTTTTCACCCCGGCCGCCATCCTCGTCAGCATGCTGCTCTGCCTGTCCTATCTGGGCGACGGCCTGCGTGACGCGCTCGACCCCAAGGACCGATAGACATGGCCGATGTGCTTGTCGTCGACGATCTCGACGTAACGTTCGCCCTCCACGATTCCGAAGTGAAGGCAGTTTCCGATCTCGATTTCACCCTCTCCGAGGGCGAAACGCTCGCCATCGTGGGCGAAAGCGGGTCGGGCAAAAGCCAGGCCTTCCTCTCGATCATGGGCCTGCTCGCCAAGAACGGCAAAGCCTCCGGCCGCGCCATGCTGGGTGACGTCAACCTGATCGGCATGCCGGTGGACCGCTTGGACAGGTATCGCGGCAAAGACATCGCGATGATCTTCCAGGATCCGATGACCTCGCTGAACCCGACTTTGCGGGTCAAGACGCAGCTCGCCGAAGTGCTGGTGCGCCACCAGGGCTACGACAATGAGAAGGCCTATCGCGCCGTCATCGAGATGCTGGAGCGGGTCGGCATTCCTGAACCGGTCAAGCGCGCCAACGCCTACCCGCACGAACTGTCGGGCGGCATGCGGCAGCGCGTGATGATCGCCATGGCACTGCTCTGCAAGCCCAAGGTGCTGATCGCGGACGAGCCGACCACCGCGCTCGACGTGACCGTGCAGGCGCAGATGCTCGACCTGTTCAAGAACCTCACCAACGATTTCGGCACCGCGCTGGTGCTGATCACCCACGATCTGGGTGTCGTCGCCGGCGTCGCCGATCGGATGATGGTGATGTATGGCGGGCGCTGCGTCGAAAAGGGGCCGACCGACACGCTGTTCTACGATCCGCGCCACCCCTACACGCTGGGCCTCTTGCACTCGACGCCGCACGTCGCCAAGCGGGCCAAGCGGCTCGACCCAATCCAGGGCTTGCCGCCCAGCCTCGAGCATCTGCCGCGCGGCTGTGCGTTCCATCCGCGTTGCGCCTTCCGCTTCGAGCGCTGCTTCGAGGAACGGCCGCCATTGCTGCCAGTCGAGGACGTGCGCGAAAAGGCCTGCTGGTATCAGGGCGAACTCAAATACGAGGAGGTTGCGTGATGCTCGATCGCACCGAAGACCTCCTGAAGGTCGAGAATCTCTCGAAGAGCTTCTCCATCTCGGCCGGGCTGTTCGCCAAGCCCTTCCAGCTGCGCGCCCTGCAGGACATCAACTTCACCGTCAAGCGCGGCGAAACCCTCGGCATCGTGGGCGAGAGCGGCTGCGGTAAGTCGACCCTGGGCCGCTGCATCCTGCAGCTGCTGACCCCCGACGAGGGCCGCGTCCTCTGGCTCGGGCAGGACATCAGCAAGCTGCCGGCCGAAGAGATGCGGAAGAAACGCCGCGATCTGCAGATCATCTTCCAGGATCCGCTGGCCTCGCTCAATCCGCGCATGACCGTGGGTGAGATCATCGCCGATCCGCTGCGCACCCTGATGCCCGAGATCGACGCCAAGGGCAGGCGCGAGCGCGTGTTGCGGACCATGGAGGCCGTCGGCCTCCTGCCTGAAATGATCAACCGCTATCCGCACGAGTTTTCGGGCGGGCAGGCGCAGCGCATCGGCATTGCCCGGGCGCTGATCAGCGAGCCCAAGCTGATCGTCTGCGACGAGCCGGTGTCGGCGCTCGACGTGTCGATCCAGGCGCAGATCCTGAACCTCCTCAGCGATCTCAAGGACGAGTTCGGGCTAACGCTGATCTTCATCTCGCACAACCTGAGCGTGGTGCGGCACGTCTCCGACCGGATACTCGTGCTCTATCTCGGCCGGGTGGTCGAGCTCGCCGATGGCGACGACCTCTATGACGATCCCAAGCACCCCTACACGCGTGCGCTGCTGACGGCAGTGCCGATTCCCGATCCGAAACGGGCGCGACAACGGACCATCGAAGGGCTGGTGGGCGAGATCCCCTCGCCGATCAATCAGCCATCGGGGTGCACGTTCCGGACGCGGTGCCGCTATGCGATCGAGGGTTGCGCCAAGGTAAGGCCGCCGCTGGAGACGCTGCCAGGCGGCCGGCTCGTCGCCTGCATCCGCTGGCCGGAGCTCGACCTCAAGCCGGGCGCTTAGTCCGGCGCTCGTCGCCCTTGAAGCCGGCGCGTTTCCGCCTGCGGTCAGGACCGGCAAAGGTCCTGGCCTCGATGAAGTCGCGCGGTGCGGCAAGGACGGAGGCCAGCCGGGCCTCGATGTGCTGGGCGGCGAATGGCTTGCGCAGGAACTCGGTAACGCCCGCGTCGCGCGCCATCGCGATCTCGGTCGCATCCGGGTTGGAGGACATCATGAGGACCGGCGTGTCGCGGTTGAGGCCGGCGGACGCGGCGCGCAGCGCTTTCACCAGCGCAATGCCGTTCATCGGCTGCAATATGTCGTTCAGCATGATGGCGCCGAAGCGGTGGGTTTGCAGCGCCATGGCCGCGCCGTCGGAGCTCTGCACTTCGTCGACGCGTCGCACCTTGAGATGACGCAGCATCTGGCCGATCAACGCTCCCATATGCGGGGAGGGATCGACAACGAGCACGTCGAGCTTGGAAAAGCTGGGTTTCTGCATTCGGGCAGTGTCGCACCTGGCCGTTGCCGGCCGGTTAATCGCGCAGGCCCGGAAAACCGGCGCAAGGGCGTTGACAGAGGGGGCTTTTGCCCTTAATCACAGCCCCAATTCGAAGGGCGCGCGGCGCCTGTTTTTATTTTGGTTCCGAGGTTCGGCATGAAAGTCACTAATTCGCTCAAGGCTCTGATGGGTCGCCATCGTGCCAACAAGCTCGTTCGCCGCCGCGGCCGCGTGTACATCATCAACAAGGTGGACAAGCGCTACAAGGCCCGCCAGGGCTGAGCTGCTGCTCACGACTGCGTATCTAGAAAGGCCCGCGAAAGCGGGCCTTTTGCTGTTGGTGACCATTCCATAGGCCTTCCCCTCCACCGGCCGGCGGTTAGCCGACATCGAAGAAGGCCCCCGGGCCTTGCCGATCAGGCCCTTAGCCAGCAAACCCCGCGATAATGCGCAGCCACGAGCGGATGCCCTTGTGGAAGCTCGAGAGGTTGTACTTCTCGTTGGGCGAGTGGATGCGGTCGTCGTCGCGCGCGAAGCCGATCAACAGCGTGTCGAGCCCGAGCGTCTTCTTGAACTCGCCCGCCACCGGGATCGAACCACCCGAGCCGATCAGCGCCGCCTCGCTGCCCCATTCTTCCTTCAGCGCTGCCGCCGCCTTGCCGACGAACGGCCCATCGGTCGGCACCGAGACCGCCGGCGCCCCGCCGTGCTCATGAAAGTTCACCGTCGCGTCCGGCGGCAGGCGATCCTGCACGTGCTTCCTGAACGCCGCGCGCATCTTCTTGGGGTCCATGCCCGAGACGAGCCGGAACGAGATCTTGGCGCTGGCCTTGGCCGGGATCACCGTCTTGAAGCCGTCCCCGGTATAACCGCCGGTGATGCCGTTGATTTCGCAAGTCGGGCGCGAACGGGTCTGCTCCAGCACCGAGCGGCCCTTCTCGCCGGCCGGCGTCGTCAACCCGGCGCCCTGCATGAACGCCGCCTCGTCATAGGGCAGGCGCTTCCACTGTGCCGCGATCTCGGCCGGCAGGTCCGCGACATCGTCGTAGAAGCCTTCAACTGCGACGCTACCATCGGGGTTGCGCAGCGAAGCAATGATCTCGGCCAGCACCTGGATCGGGTTGCGCGCCGCGTTGCCGTACATGCCCGAATGCAGGTCATGGCTGGCACAGGTGATCTCCACCTCTTCGCCCACCAACCCGCGCAGGCTGGTGACAATGGCCGGCGTCTCGGCGTTCCACAGGTCGGTGTCGCAGACCAGCGCGATATCGGCCGCGCCGAGCTCGGCCTTATTGGCTTCGAGGAAGCCCGGCAGGCTCTTGCCACCCGACTCTTCCTCGCCCTCGAAGAACAGCGTCACTTTCACCGGCAGTGCGCCATTCACAGCCTTCCAGGCGCGGCAAGCCTCGACGAAGGTCAGGAGCTGCCCCTTGTCGTCCGAAGTGCCGCGGCCGACGATTCGCGTCTCGCCATCATCGCCCTTCACCAGCGTCGCGACGAACGGGTCGGTGTGCCACAGGTTCAGCGGATCGACCGGCTGTACGTCATAGTGGGCGTAAAACAGCACATGCGGGCCGCTGGCCGATTGGTCATGCGCCACCACCATCGGGTGTCCCGGCGTCGGCCGCACCGAAGCGTCGAAGCCGAGCGCCTTGAGGTCCGCCGCCAGCCAGTCCGCCGCCTTGCGCACCTCGCCGGCGTAGGCCGGATCGGTAGAGATCGACTTGATCGCCACCAGCGTCTTCAGCCGCTCGACGCTGTCATCGAGATGGGCATCGGCATGGGCGAGGGCGGCGTCGAGGGCGTTGGACATCGGGGCAATCCATCAATGAAAACGAAAATCCCTCCCTTTGTGGGGGAGGGATCGAGAAGTGACAGCCTAAGCGGACCGGATCAAGAGGATCCGGCGCCGTCCTGGCGGACGAAGGCGATGCGCAGCATGTTGGTCGCGCCGGGCGTGCCCAGCGGAATGCCGGCGGTGATCGCGATGCGGTCGCCGGGGCGGGCGAGGCCCTCGTTGTAGGCGATGACGCAGGCGCGATCGACCATGTCCTCGAGGTTCACCGCATCGGGCGATTCCACGCAGTGGATGCCCCACACGACTGAAAGCCGGCGGACGGTTCTGAGATTCGGCGACAGCGCGAGGATCGGCTTTGATGGCCGCTCGCGCGCCGCTCGGATCGCGGTTGAGCCGGACGAGGTGTAGGTGACGATGGCCGCCAGATCGAGCGTCTCGGCCACCTGGCGGGTCGCCGCGGAGATCGCGTCGGCTGCCGTTGCCTCAGGCTCGGCAGCCTGGGCGCGGATGATGCCGCGGTAGTTGCTGTCGCCTTCGACGGCGACAGCGACCTTGTTCATCATGGCCACGGCTTCGACCGGATACATACCCGAGGCGCTTTCGGCCGACAGCATCACCGCATCGGCACCCTCGAACACGGCGATCGACACGTCCGAGACTTCGGCGCGGGTCGGCACAGGCGAGGTGATCATCGATTCCAGCATCTGGGTCGCAACCACCACGGGCTTACCATAGCGGCGGGCGATGCGGATCATGCGCTTCTGGAGGCCCGGGACCTGCTCGAGCGGCAGTTCCACGCCGAGATCGCCGCGCGCCACCATGAAGGCGTCGCACAGCTTGATGATCTCTTCGAGCCGCTCGACGGCCTGCGGCTTTTCGATCTTGGCCATGACGCCGGCGCGGCCCTGGACGATCTTCCGGATATCGATGATATCCTCGGGCCGCTGCACGAAGCTGACCGCGATCCAGTCGGCTTCCGCCTCGAGGCCCTTCAACAGGTCGGCGTGGTCCTTCTCGGTCAGCGCGCCCATCGGCAGCAGCGTGTCGGGCAGGCTTACGCCCTTCTTGTCGCTCAGCTTGCCGCCGTAGATCACTTCGGTCTCGACCTGCCCGCCGCCGACCTTGGTGGCCCTCAGCTGCAGCTTGCCGTCATCGAGCAGCAGGCGATCGCCCACCGAGACGGACTCGAGGATTTCCGGATGCGGCAGGAACACGCGCTCGACCGTGCCGGGCGTCTCGGAGCTATCGAGCGTAAACTTGGCGCCGGCAACCAGCTGCACGGCACCATCGGCGAAGCGGCCGACGCGGAGCTTGGGGCCCTGCAGGTCGACGAGGATGCCGATCGGATGGTGCAGCCGGGCCTCGACATTGCGGATGAAGCCGACGGTCTGCTTCAGCAGCTCGTGGCTGGCGTGGCTCATGTTGATGCGGAACACGTCCGCACCGGCGCGCGCCAGCTTCTCGATCGTGGCTTCATCGTTGGACGCAGGGCCCAGGGTGGCGACGATCTTCACGCGTCTCATGCGTCTCATTCGAGGGGTGCACCTTCATCAGTAGGAGTATCGTCGGCGGGAGGAGCCGCGCCGTCGGTGGGGAGGTCGCCTTCCAGCGGTACAGTCTCTTCGGTGGCGTCCGTATCGTTGCTGATCACCTCGCCGTCGGTGAGCTGCAACGTCCAGTCGCTGCGGTTATTGGTGTCGACCTCGAAGAAGCCGGTGCGTTCGTAGCCGCGCGCCAGGCAATCCTCAACCCCGAAGATGGTGAAGGTCTCGTCGCGGGTGCACATGAAGACGCTGCCGTCCCAGGCCCCGCCGCTGATATCGTCGGCGGCATAGAGGTAGTAGTAGCGCCGCGCCTCGAGGTCGCCGCGGTAGACGGTGACGCAATTGTCGGGCTCAGCCACCCACCAGCCTTCGGACTGCCAGCCCTTCTCGGCGCGATAGCCGAAGGCGATGGAGACCTTGTTGGCGGTTTCGTTGCAGACGCGGAAGCTGCCTTCACCGGCTTCGGTGGCGGCGTTCGGGTCGGCCGGAGCCTGCGATTGGGCTTGGGCGGCGGCAGGGCTCAGCGGCGCGTCAGCGCGCGGCAGGAAAACCCAGATGGTGATAGCGATGAACGCGGCGGCGAGCACACCAGCGATGGCCAGGATGTAGCGCAATGGACCGTCCGGATTCGATGCCTGAAATCGTTTGCAGCGCGCGAGGTGTTGTGCGCAGCGCTCCGCCCGCTGTCAACCGGTAAACGAGGCTTTTGGCGGAATTACGAAACTGCTTGGGCACGCGGTGTGGATTGATGTCGAATGAGCTTGAACCAGCGTCGCCGAACGGGTTGAACGGGGGCCGAAAAGCAGAGGAATTCGACTATGGCCACCGTCTCCCCCGATAGCGTCGCACAGGACCAGATCAAAGCCTTCATCGAGCGCATCGAGCGGCTCGAGGAAGAAAAGGCCGCAATCGCCGGCGACATCAAGGAAGTTTACGCGGAGGCCAAGGGCAACGGCTTCGACACCAAGGTGCTGCGCAAGATCATCTCGATCCGCAAGCAGGACCACGCCGAGCGCATGGAGCAGGAAGCGCTGCTGGAACTCTATCTGACCGCACTCGGCATGGCCGCTGCGCCCAGCGACGACGAGTAACAAGACCAACCGGGGCGGGAGGCACCAATGAGCGCGCCGATCTATCGCGATCCGATCGCCGATGGTGCCGCCGACCCGACGGTCGTCCGCAAGGCGGGCACCGGCGAATGGTGGATGTTCTACACCAATCGCCAGCCCGCTTCGGACGGGCCCAAATTCACCTGGATTCACGGTTCGCCCATCGGTGTCGCGGTCTCGACCGACGATGGTGCCAGTTGGGTTTACCGCGGAACCGTCGCCGGGCTCGATGCGCCCGCGGACCTGGGGCAGCGCAATACGCACTGGGCGCCCGAGGTGATCTTTGCGGAGGGGCAATATCATATGTTCCTCAGCTACCTTACGGGCGTGCCGCATGATTGGCCGGGCTTCGACCGGACGATCGTCCATTTCACCAGCCCCGATCTCGAGAATTGGACACGGGTCGGCCCGCTGACCCTATCAAGCAGCAGGGTTATCGATGCCTGCGTGTTCCACTGTCCCGACGGGCTGTGGCGGCTCTGGTACAAGGACGAGGCCAAGGGCTCCGGCACCTGGGCCGCCACCAGCCCCGACCTGTTCGACTGGACCGTCGAGGGTCAGGTGCTGCCCGGCAACCCGGACGGCCCGCCGCACGAAGGGCCGAACGTCTTCGAACTCGGCGGCTGGTACTGGCTCATCGTCGATGAATGGCACGGGCAGGCGGTCTATCGCTCGACTGATACCCGCAACTGGGAGCGGCAGGGCCTGATCGGCGGCGAGCCCGGCGTGGACCCGGTGGACCGGCGCTATGTCCGACACGCCGATGTCGAGGTCGTCGGCGACCATGCGGCGCTCTACTACTTCACCCATCCCGAATGGGACGAGCGCAGCCAGGCGGAAGGGCCGCCAGACGTCGCTGCGCGGCGCACCGCAATCCACCACGCTCGCCTCACGGTTTCGGATGGCAAGCTGGTGTGCGAGCGGAATATTCCCGCCGACCTGCCGCTGCTGCGCGGCTAAGCCTTATTCCGCCGCCGAGCGTTCGTCATGATCGGGCGCATCAGGGCTGCCCGGCCCGGTTTCGGTGCCCAGATCGGGGAAGGCGACGATGCGCTGGTTGCGCAGGTCCATGCGCACCACCAGCAGCCCTCGTTCCTCGAAATAGGCGAGGAGGCGGCGAGCCCGTCCGGTCGAATGGGTGCCATAGGCACGGGCCAGCGCCGCGTCGGAAGGGCAGGGGGCGCCTTCGAGAGCGGCCCGGGCCAGCACCAGGAACACGCCCTGGACGTCGTCGGCCAGTTGCGTCGAGAGCGACAGCGCGTGCTGCCAGGTCTCGGAGCCGGCGGTATCGGCATCGACGCCCGCCCGGACCACCGCGAGCTTGCGGCGGAAGGCCGGCAGAGCCAGCACGTCGCCCGGTACGCGGCGGATGCGGCAACGGACCAGGAAGTCCTGATAGAGCACCGCCACAGAGCGGAACGAGGCGTCGCGATCCTCGAGCAGCTCGCGGATCACGCCGTCGAGTGCCGCCTCGCGCTCGGACGCGTCGATCGGCGCTTCCTCGACGCGGAGTTGCGGCGTCTGCGTGCGCACCAGTTGCTCCAGCAACTCAGTGGTCGAGGGCGGCGGAGGCGGGGCAGGGCGGCGGACTCGCGGTGCTGGTTCCGGCGCGCGGGTGAAGATCAGTTCCTTGGCATCTACCGGCGCATCGGGCAGCGGCATCAGCTTGGGGCTGGTGGAGCGGGCCGAGGTCTCGACCTCGCCGATCACCATCGGCAGCGGCCGGCGCGACAGGGCGGGACCGAGGGCGACGAAGTGGCCGCGCGCCAGGTCGCGGAACATTTCGGCCTGCCGGCGCTCCATGCCGAGCAGGTCCGCGGCGCGGGCCATGTCGATATCGAGGAAGGTGCGGCCCATTAGGAAATTCGAGGCTTCGGCGGCGACGTTCTTCGCCAGCTTGGCCAATCGCTGCGTGGCGATCACACCGGCCAGCCCGCGCTTGCGGCCGCGGCACATCAGGTTGGTCATCGCCCCGAGCGACAGTTTTCGCGCTTCGTCCGAGACTTCGCCGGCGATCGCCGGGGCGAACAGCTGGGCTTCGTCCACCACCACCAGCATCGGATACCAGTAGTCGCGATCGGCATCGAACAGCCCGCCGAGGAAGGCCGCGGCGCAGCGCATCTGCTGCTCGACATCGAGCCCCTCGAGGCTCAGCACCACCGAGACGCGGTGCTGGCGGACGCGGGCGGCGATACCGGTGAGCTCAGCCTCGCTGCGCGAGGCGTCGACGACGAGGTGGCCGTACTTGTCAGCCAGGGTGACGAAATCGCCCTCGGGGTCGACGATGCATTGCTGCACCCAGGGTGCACTTTGTTCGAGCAGCCGCCGCAGCAGGTGGGATTTGCCGGAGCCGGAATTGCCCTGGACGAGCAGACGCGTCGCGAGCAGTTCCTCGAGATCGAGCCTTGCCTCGGCGCCACCCTGCGCCACACCCATGTCAATGCCGACCTGCATGGGGTGTGGTTAGCTGATTCTTGGGTGGAAGGTCGCACTGAACACGGCTTAACCCCCGAGCGTCACATCCAACACCGGCCGTCATCCCGGCGAAAGCCGGGACCCACTGCTCGAACGGCAGGTCCGGACGCGGGACGTGCCGGTCCATCGTCGATAGGTCGGAGACGGCCAGCGTCGTGATGGGCTGGTGCACTGGGTCCCGGCTTTCGCCGGGATGACGGCCGGTGGGGTAGGAGGCCCCTAAGCCTAAGCCTTAGTCGTCCGCGGCGCCGCGGCCGTGTCGATTCCCAGCGTCGTCAGCGCAGTCGCGACAATCCCGGCTCGGTCCAGACCCGCCACGGCATACATGTCGTTCACGCCCGCCTGCTCGGTGAACACGTCAGGGATCATCAGCGGCCGGAACTTCAGCTTGCCGTCCAGCATGCCGTTACGCGCAAGGAAGGTCGCGACGTGGCTGCCGAAGCCGCCGATGCCGCCTTCCTCGATGGTAATCAGCACCTCGTGCTCCTTGGCCAGCCGGGCGAGCAGCGTCTCGTCCAGCGGCTTCAGGAACCGCATATCTGCGATGGTCGGGTTGAGGCCATAGGCCATCAGCTTTTCGCCCGCGGCGATGACTTCGCCGAGGCGGGTGCCGAAATTGACCAGCGCCACCGACTTGCCTTCGCGCAGGATGCGACCCTTGCCGATCTCCAGCACGCTGCCGCGCTGCGGCAGCTCGACGCCGAGCCCATCGCCACGCGGATAGCGGAAAGCGATCGGGCCCTCGTCATAGGCCGCGGCGGTCGCCACCATGTGGCGGAGTTCGGCCTCGTCGCCGGCCGCCATCACCACCATGCCGGGGATGGCACCGAGATAGGCGGCATCATAGTTGCCGGCGTGGGTCGGGCCGTCGGCGCCGACATAGCCGGCCCGGTCGATGGCGAAGCGCACCGGCAGGCCCTGCACCGCAACATCGTGCACCACCTGGTCATAGGCGCGCTGCAGGAACGTCGAGTAGATGGCGACGAACGGCTTCATGCCCTCGGTCGCCATGCCGGCGGCGAAGGTCACGGCGTGCTGCTCGGCGATGCCGACGTCGAAGACGCGCGTTGGGAACAGCTCGGCGAACTTGTCGAGCCCGGTGCCGTTGGGCATCGCGGCGGTCACCGCGACGACGCGGTCGTCGGCCCTGGCTTCCTCGATCAGGCTCTGCGCAAACACCGAGGTGTAGCTCGGTGCGTTCGACTGCGGCTTGGTCTGGGCGCCGGTGATGACGTTGAACTTGTTGACGCCGTGGTACTTGTCGGCGGAGCTCTCCGCCGGGCCATAGCCCTTGCCCTTCTTGGTCACCACGTGAACGAGGATCGGGCCGGACTCGGCATCGCGCACGTTCTGCAGCACGTCGAGCAGGTCGTTCAGGTTGTGGCCGTCGATCGGGCCGACATAGAAGAAGCCCAGCTCTTCGAACAGCGTGCCGCCGGTGAAGAACGAGCGGGCGAACTCCTCGGTCTTTTTCGCCGTCTCGTGGATCAGCTTGGGCATCTTTTCGGTGATCGACTTCGCCGTGTCGCGGAAGCCGCGATAGAACGGGCCGGAAACGAGCTTCGCCAGATACGAGCGCATCGCACCGGTGGGCGGCGCGATCGACATGTCGTTGTCGTTAAGGATGACGATCAGCCGGGCGTCCATGGCGCCGGCATTGTTCATCGCCTCATAGGCCATGCCGGCGGACATCGCGCCATCGCCGATCACCGCAATAACATTCCGCTTCTCGCCCTTCAGCTCGGACGCCACTGCCATGCCGAGGCCGGCCGAGATCGAGGTCGAAGAGTGCCCGGCGCCGAACGGGTCGTATTCGCTCTCGGCGCGGCGGGTGAAGCCCGACAGCCCATCCTTCTGGCGCAGCGTGCGGATGCGGTCGCGGCGGCCGGTCAGCACCTTGTGCGGATAGGCCTGGTGGCCGACGTCCCAGATCAGGCGGTCGTTGGGAGTATCGAAGGTGGCGTGCAACGCAACGGTCAGCTCGACCACGCCGAGGCCGGCGCCAAGATGCCCGCCGGTCACAGATACAGCGTCGATCACCTCGGCGCGCAGCTCATCGGCAACCTGGCGGAGTTCGTCGCGCGACAGCGATTTCAGGTCGGCGGGGGTCGATACCTGATCAAGCAGCGGTGTTTGGGGCTTGTCCAAAAATCCCGATCCTTCGCCGGTGCGCGCCGGTCTCTCAAGAGAGACTTAGAGGCTCGGGTTCGGCATTGCAACGCCCGGAAGGCGCGGCTTTTTAGCGTTCCGCGACGAGCTGCAGACCGTCCGTCACGAAGCGGTCGTAAGCGGGAATTGCGGCGTTGTCGGGAAGGAAGGCGACACGGCCGGTCAGTGGGCCGAGTTCAGTGCCCTTTTCGAGGTAACCCTCGGCCTCGGTCATCTCGGCCCAGAACGCCGTGGTCATCAGCACCGGCTGCACCAGCGTGTCGTTGACGTGGTCGATTTCGGGGGCGACCAGCTCCATGTCGCGCAGCGCAATGCTCTGGTTGGGCTGGCGGCTCAAGGCAAGGTCGGCGAGGGCGGCCTGCATCGGCTGCGAGGCTTCGCTGCCGGTCAGCGCGTTGAAGGTCATGTCGAACATGCCCTTTAGCGCCGGCAAGCCATCGCCGCCGCCCAGCGATGCGGTCTGGATGCCGTCGGGGTTGAGCAGCTGTTCCTTGGTCGGCAGGCTGGCGACCACGGCGTTCTCACGCTCGATGATCATCTGCAGCGCCTTTTCGGCGGCCGGGTTGGTGCTGGTCGGCACATAGGCCGTGACCATGTCCTCGTCCTTGGGGCTCATCAGCTGACGCGGCTTGGGCAGCGGCTGGTCGATGGCGGCGAGGGCTGCGACCGCGGTCTGGCCGGTCTCGCCGCCAAGCGGCGAACGCGTGGCGAGCTGGATGCGGGCGGATTTGGTCAGCGGTACCGGAGCGCCGACGGCCTCGAAGGCCGATATGTCGATGGCGGGCGGCAGGGCTGCTTCGGCCAGCTGGCTGCCGGTCTTGGAGCGGAACACCGGGACCGGGGCAGTGACTTCGAACGTCGGGACCACTCGCTGCGCCGGCTCTTCGGCCGAGGCGAGCATCACAGTGGCGCCGCCGAGCGTGCGCGGACGGATGGCAGGGATTGGCGCGGCTTCACCGGCATTTTCGGCGAGCATGGTGGCCGGAGCGCTCTCGAAGATCGAGTCGCCATCACAAGGCACGGTATGGCACTTGGTCCACTGCGCCTGCGCGTAGGCGCGGCCGTCATTGGACAGCGGCTTGCCGTCGGTGGGCAGATGCAGGGTCTTGCCGTCGGGGAAGACCTTCTTCAGCTGCGCCCGGGTCATGCGCGGCCAGGCGCGCACATTGCCGGTGTCCATGTGGACGAACGGGCTGCCGGAGGTGGGATAGAACCCGACGCCGCCGACCTGATGCTTCATCGCGGTGGCGCGCAGCTTCGACAGGTTCACGCCCGGAATGAAGACGTCCATCGCCTTGCCGCGCATGTGCTGTGAATTCTCGGCGACGCCGGACGACTTGGCGCGCAGCATCTTGTTGGTCTTGGGCGAGCGGTAGGACGAAACGATGTTGTAGGGCTGGGTGGCGCCGACCTCTTGGTACACTTCCCAGAGGAGGTCGAAGAGGGCGGGATCCATCTTCGTCGGTTCCTTGGTTCGCCAGTCGGCGAGGAACACATTCATCTGCCGCAGCACGGCCTGGTCGTACTGGCCGTTGCGCTTGAAGGTGAAACGGGCGGTCTCGCCGGTGTGGGTGTGGTGCAGGTAGAGCGTGCGGTCGCCGGCGCTGCTACCGCTGCCAAAAGCAGCGTTCACCGGCACGACGCTCGGCGGCAGCAGGACGGTCAACGCCATCGTCGCGGCGAAGAACAGCCGCGGCAAAGCCCGCCAAGATCCCAACAGTTTCCCCAACACGCCCCGAACGACCCGTTGCAACCCAGTAGACGAGAAAGCCTAGCGCCAGTTCGATGAGAATACATTAACGCTAACGGCGGGTAAGCAAAGCAAGGCGCCCACCGTGCCGCTTTCTAGGCAGAAAATCCGGCTGAACCAAGGCCGAATTCCTAAGCAGTCGTAAACGCTTGGCCAACTGGCCTCATGCGACACCATGCGAAAGGGCCGGCGCCTCGCGGCAGCCGGCCCTTACTTCTAGTCTCGAACTGCCCTCAACGCTATTCCGCGAGCAGGTCTTTCAACCGCTGGTTCAGCCCATACACATCGCCGTAGGAGCGGATGGTGCCGTCGGCGTCGACGCGCAGCGTGAAGTACGAGATGTGAACCGGAATATGGGTCTCGAGGTTCACCCAGCGCTCGGTATCGCCGAACATCGCCTCGAGCTTTGCGGCATTGAGCTCCGGCTCGAGCGCCAGCAGCGCATCGGCAAAGTCCATCGGGTTCTCGACGCGCACGCAGCCATGGCTGTAGGCGCGGAACGAGCGCGAGAACAGCGATTTGGACGGCGTGTCGTGCAGGTAGACATCGTGCTCGTTGGGGAACAGGAACTTCACCCGGCCCAGCGCGTTGCCGCCGCCCGGCCGCTGCCGGATGTGGAAATTGTTGATGTTGGTCTGCGTCCAGTCGACGGCGGCCGCATTGATCACCTTGCCGCCCGACAGCATCTCCATGTTCTGGCTGGCGAGATAGCCCGGGTTGGCGAGGAGATGCGGCTTGATCTCGTTGGTCGCGATCGAGGCCGGCACGTTCCAGTACGGGTTGACGACGATATGCTCGATCTCGTCGTTGAACACCGGCGTCTGGTTCTGCGGACGGCCAACGACGACGCGCGTCGTGTAGTGGACGTCGTCCTTGTTCATGATCCAGAGGCGGAACTCGGGGATGTTCACCGTCACCTGGAAGTCGCCGTAGTCGTTCGGCTCCCAGCGCCAGCGCTCCATGTTGGCGACGATGTCTTCCTTGGTGGTGGCCGATCCGCCATTCAGCGCCGCGATGGTCGCGGGCCCGATGACGCCGTCACCGTTGAGCCCGAGGCTCTCCTGGTAGGCCTTCACCGCGTCAACCAGCGGCTCGTCGTAGTCGAGGTCGACGGCGGCAGTGGCGCCGGCGGTCTCCGGGATATCGGGCTCGGGCACGTCGAGGCGCTGGCGCAGCAGCGTGACGCGTTCGTCCTGCATCCCCGGCTTCAGGAGCTTGCCCTCGGGAATGGTGATCGCGGCGTCCATCACGGCGCCGTCGTAGAATTTCGCCAGCGCGGCCTTGAGGCCAAGGAATTCCGGCTGGGTGGGCGACAGGGCGAGCAGGACCTTGTCCGGCTCCGGGCTGTCGGCCAGCTTCACCAGCATCTCGGCTTCGTTGATGCGCTTGGGGGTGATGGTCCAGGTGTCGTTCACCGCGGTCGGCGCGATGCGGCCGCCAAAGGCGTCCTGAGCATAGCGGATTGCCGCGGTGGAGAAGGCGGTCTCAAGCGCGGCGAGCTTCGCCGGATCGGTGCCAGCTGCTGCGACGTCGAGGTCGGCCGTCAGGTAGTCCGAGGGGCGGAAGCCTTCGAGTTCGGAAGCCTTGAAGACGTCGATGATCTTTTCGGCATTGGGCGAAAACGCGATCGAGCCGTCGGCGGCCTTGGTCAGCCAGAGCGGCTCGAAATGGCGAGCGCCATAAAAGAAGTAGAGCTTCTGGGTCTGCTGGTACGAGCGGGTGCCCTTTTCGGCAGCCGCGTAAGCCTGGGAGAGCCCAGCCTTGATGATCCGCGCCAACTCGGTCTTGGGCGGCGCGATGACGATGCGGGTGGTTTCGATGCCGGCGACCGTCACGGTTTCCTGGGCCCAGGCTTGCGTGAAGATCGCAAATGGCGATGCGAGCGCCACCGTGCCCGCCAACAACAAGGCCTTCAGCATAGTCATTAAGTACTCCGTGCCCGGCTGGTGGGCTGGCAAGGGGCGGTGCGAGGGGGAGGATTCGGCACTTTTGCCCCAGATATGCATTTTGCTTAGCCCACAAATCTTAACGCTGACAATTCCTCGCGATTTTGTGAGTTCGGTCTGTGGACTTGGTGCAACTAACGCCCCGATCTCCTAGGCGGCGTCGCTCTCCAGGCCCTCGTCCAAACCGTACTCACGCAGCTTGCGGTAAAGTGTCGACCTGCCGATGCCCAACGCCCGCGCCACCCGCGACATGCGGTAGCCGTAGTGGCGCAGCGCGAACACGATCAGTTCGCGCTCGACATCGGCAAGGGCGGCGACCTCGCCACTCTGCGCAACGAAGCGGTCGGCGACCGCATTCGTGCTCACAACCTCGCGTATTGGAGCGATAGCCTCGTCGATGTGAACCGGGGCTGAAGGGCTCGGAACGCTGGAAGTGAGCTTCAGCGCCTCCGCGCGACCGGCGCCGAGCGCCGCAATCTGCGGGAAGTCGGCGCTCTCGAGATAGGCGCCATCGCTCAGCACCACGGCGCGATAAACTGCATTCTCCAGCTGCCGGATGTTGCCCGGCCAGTTGTAGCCGCGCAGCAGCTCCACCGCAGGCTCCGAAATCCCGACGATGCGCTTGCCCGCCTCTGCAGCAAGCCGGGCGATAAAGTGCTCGACCAGCACGGGCAGGTCTTCCATGCGGTCGCGCAACGGCGGCACGTAGAGCGGGAAGACGTTGAGCCGGTAGTAGAGATCCTCGCGGAACGCGCCGGCTTTGGTGAGGTTCAGCAGCCGGCGATTGGTCGCCGAGATCAGCCGCACATTGACCCGCACCGGCTTGTCGGCGCCCAGCGGTTCAATCTCGCCCTCCTGGATGACGCGCAGGAGCTTCACCTGCGTTTCCATCGGCAATTCGCCGACCTCATCAAGGAAGATGGTGCCGCCGTTGGCTTCCATGAACTTGCCGGCATGGTCGGTGGTGGCGCCGGTGAACGCGCCCTTCCGATGCCCGAAGAGGATCGACTCGACGAGATTGGCGGGGATGGCGCCGCAGTTGACCGTGACGAACGGTTTTCCTGCCCGGTCGCCCGAGCCCTGGATCACCCGTGCCACCAGCTCCTTGCCGACGCCGGTCTCGCCTTCGATCAGTACAGGGATGGTCGATTTGGCCGCCTTGGCACAAAGCGACAGCACCCGGTCCATGCTCGGCGCGCGGGTGACGATGTCGGCAATGCCCATCGTGCCGCTGAGCCGGCTGCGATCGGTGCGCACCAAGGTCTCGAGTTCGCCGAGCTTCAGCGCGTTGCGTAGCGACATGATCAGCCGCTCCGGCGCTACCGGTTTGACGAAGAAATCGGCAGCGCCCTGGCGCATCGCGGTGACGACGGTATCAAGTGACGAGTGTCCGGTCTGGACGATCACCGGAGTCGAGAGCCCGTCGCGGCGCATTGCTTCCATCACCGCCATGCCATCGAGATCGGGCATCACCAGATCGAGAACCATGGCGCCGATGCCGGGGTCGGCGTGGAGCAGTTCCAGCGCCTGCCTGCCGCTGGTGGCTGTCACGGCAGAGAAACCGGCCCGGTTGGCGACCTCCGAAGTCAGCCGCAATTGCACCAGGTCGTCATCAACTATCAGAACGCGCGTCATGGTCCTCCAGGACTTTTCGTTGCACGAAACGCCGCCCGCGGCGAATCGCGCTGTGCCGTTTTGGAGCAGCATGGGAGGGGTGGGTTAAGAGGCGATTAAGCCTGCCGAATCCGCCTTCCGCTTCCCATCGGCTGGCCCGGTGGCTAAGGTCGCGGCCGCTTTGAAGACCGAGGTGATGAATTGTCGAAGATCGAACTGACGCGTGCCCCCGAAGCCCAGGCCCAGCGGGGCCATAACCAGCTCGGCGACATGCCGGTGTGGAACCTCGACGATCTCTACACAGGCAACGACTCGCCCAAGTTGAAGGCTGATCTGGCGGCCGCCAAGGCCGATGCCAAGAGCTTCGAGGCCGACTACAAGGGCAAGCTCGAGGCGCTGGCCAAATCCGGCAAGCTGATCGACGCGATCAAGCGCTACGAAGCGCTGAGCGATCTCAGCGGCAAGCTCGGTTCCTACGCATTCCTTCAGTACGTGCGGAACACCCAGGAGCCCGACAAGGTGAAGTTCCTCGGCGACCTCAGCCAGGCACTGACCGACCTTTCGACCGGCCTCATCTTCTTCGGCCTCGAACTCAACCGCATCGACGAGGGCGTACTAGAAACCGCGCTTGCAGGTAGCGCCGAGCTCGGCCGCTACCGGCCGTGGTTCACCGAACTGAGGAAGGCCAAGCCGTATCAGCTCGAAGACAAGATCGAAGAGCTGTTCCACGAAAAGTCGGTGACCGGGGCAGGTGCCTGGAACCGGCTGTTCGACGAGACGATGGCCGCCCTCAAGTTCAACGTCGACGGCGAGGAACTGAACCTTGAATCGACGCTCAACTACCTCTCCGACAAGGACGAGGCGAAGCGCGAGGCGGCGTTCGGCGGCATTTCGAAGACCCTGCACGGCAACGAAAAGCTCTTCACCCACATCACCAACGTCCTCGCCAAGGACAAGGAAATCGCCGACCGCTGGCACGGCTTCAAGGACATCGCCGACAGCCGCCACCTCGAGAACTCGGTGGAGCGTGAAGTGGTGGATGCGCTGCAGACCGCCGTACGCGCCGCCTATCCGCGGCTCAGCCACCGCTATTACGCGATGAAGGCCAAGTGGTTCGGCAAGGACCAGCTCAACGCCTGGGACCGCAACGCGCCGCTGCCGACCAGCGATGATCGCGTCTACGACTGGCAAAGCGCCAAGGACACGGTGATGCAGGCCTACGGCGCCTTCTCACCCAAGCTGGCCGAGATTGCCGCTCCGTTCTTCGAAAAGGGCTGGATCGACGCGCCGACCAAGGACGGCAAGTCGCCGGGCGCTTTCGCCCACCCGACCGTCCCCTCGGCGCACCCGTATTTGATGCTCAATTACCTGGGCAAATCGCGCGACGTGATGACCCTCGCGCACGAGCTGGGCCACGGCGTCCATCAGGTCCTCGCCGGCCCGCAGGGCGCGCTGATGGCGCCAACCCCGCTGACCCTCGCGGAAACCGCCTCGGTGTTCGGCGAGATGCTGACCTTCCGCTCGATGCTCGCCAACACCACCGACCCGACGCAGCGCTTCGCGATGCTCTCGAGCAAGGTGGAAGACATGCTCAACACCGTGGTGCGGCAGATCGCGTTCTACACCTTCGAGCGCGAGGTCCACACCAAGCGCAAGGAAGGCGAGCTGACCACGGCCGATCTCAATAAGATCTGGCTCGACGTCGGCGCCGAGAGCCTCGGGCCCGCCATCAAGCTGAACGAAGGCTACGACATCTTCTGGGCCTACATCCCCCACTTCATCCACTCGCCGTTCTACGTCTACGCCTACGCCTTCGGCGATTGCCTCGTGAACTCGCTCTATGCGCAGTACGAGAAGTCGAGCGAAGGCTTCGCCGAGCGCTACTTCGAGTTGCTGAAGGCCGGCGGCAGTAAACACCACTCAGAGCTCCTCGCCCCCTTCGGCCTCGACGCCCGCGACCCCGGCTTCTGGTCACTTGGTTTGGGGATGATCGAGCGGCTGATCAACGAGCTGGAGGCAACCCAGCCAAGTCGATGATGACGATATCATGGAACGGTGCCCGGTAAGACTCCGCGGCTATCTTGCAACACTATGTGACTACTGTTGAGGCTCCGACGACGTCTTGTTGACTTGTGTCCATTTGAAGGCATTCTGATGGCTACCAAATTGGGCGTCGGGAGCTTGGAATGATTCGTGCGTTGATCGTTGGCCTGCTGGCCGCGACTGCTGTGTCTTCGACAATGGCTGCCGATTTGATCGTCGATGAACCGGTTGCCGAGGCCGCTCTCGCCGCCCACGACTGGGATGGCGTCTACGTGGGCGTGTTTGCCGGCTATGGTGCCGGCACCGCGAATTCGTTTGGTGTCGATACTGACATCTCTGGTTGGCTGGCTGGCGGCGCTGTAGGCGCGAACTTTACTGTCTCCGAGGCGATCGTTGCCGGTATAGTTGGTGACCTTGCGTGGAGCAGCATCTCTGGCGTGACCGGCGGTGCCGACGTCGACCTCGATTGGGTCGGGTCTGTGCGCGGACGCCTGGGCATCAATGGCGGAGCGTTCCTGCCGTATTTGACGGGCGGTCTCGCGGTTGCAGGCGTATCGCTGGATGCGCCTCCCGACAGCGCCTCTCAAGTCTATGTCGGCTGGACTGCTGGTGCCGGTGTCGAGTTTGCAGCTACCGACGATCTGTCGATCGATTTGCTGTACCGCTACTCAGACTATGGCTCTCACGATATCACGCTGAACGCGGCCACCTCGCCGGTCACCTTGAACACCCACCAAGTCAGCGTTGGCCTCAACTGGGCACTCTGACCTCTCGATAGTGGTTTGAAAGAGGGTCGCCCTTTTTGGGCGGCCCTTTTTGTTTCTGGGAGGCCCTTGAGGCCGGGAGCCGCATAGATGTTGGGTGGGTCAGCCAGCGGCGCGCTTGTAAGCTGTGCATCGGCAAAGTATGAGAAACCACGGCTCGTCCCACGCCGGCCTGGTCATGTGCCGGTTCTCGTTGGGACGCGCGAAGCCTGATTTCATCGAGGACCTGATGGCCAAGAAACCTGCCGCTGCTGCCACCCAAGAACTGCCGCCCGCGATGGACTATGCCCAGCACGAGGCGACCTATACCGGCTTCATCACCTTCGTGAAGTGGTCGATCGTGGCGTTGGTGTTCATTGTCCTCGCCCTCTACGCCTTCATCGAGGCGCATCAGCCGATCATCGGCGCGCTGCTCCTGCTGGTCATTCCAGTCGGCGCCATCGGCGTGAC
The DNA here is from genome assembly GCF_056403495.1 of Devosia sp. P2_G7. Classification (NCBI taxonomy): domain Bacteria; kingdom Pseudomonadati; phylum Pseudomonadota; class Alphaproteobacteria; order Hyphomicrobiales; family Devosiaceae; genus Devosia; species Devosia sp. P2_G7. The sequence continues at coordinate 131,493 of NZ_JBFUFI010000005.1, read as the reverse complement.
AGTGATGGGATCCCGCCGCGGCTAACGGCGGGATTTTTTGTATGTGGCGACCCGCGCGGTCCGGCTGACGCTCTGGAGACGTTCATGAAGATTGCAGTGTTGCGGGAACGCGCCGAAGGCGAGACGCGCGTCGCGGCGACGCCTGAAACGGTCGCCAAGCTGATCGGGCTGGGCGCCAGCGTTGCCATAGAGGCCGGGGCGGGCGAACTCGCGCGCTTCCCCGATGCCGACTATGCGGCGGCCGGCGCCACCGTCGGCGCAGCGGCCGCGACGGTAAAGGGCGCCGACATCGTGTTGACGGTGCGCCGACCGGGTGCGGCCGTCCTGGCCGGCGCTGCCGCCGGTGCACTGGTAGTCGGCGCGATGGACCCCTACGGCAACGAAGGCGAGATCGCCGCGCTGGCCAAGGCCGGCGTCACCGCCATCGCCATGGAATTCATGCCGCGTATTACCCGCGCCCAGGTGATGGACATCCTCTCCAGCCAGGCCAATCTCGCCGGCTACCAGGCCGTGGTCGATGCCGCGGGCGCGTTCGACCGCGCAATGCCGATGATGATGACGGCGGCGGGTACGATCCGTCCGGCCAAGGTGTTCGTCATGGGCGCCGGCGTCGCGGGGCTGCAGGCCATCGCCACCGCCAAGCGCCTCGGCGCCGTGGTCACCGCCACGGACGTGCGCGCCGCCGCTGCCGAGCAGGTGGCGTCGCTGGGTGGCAAGTTCATCATGACCGACGCGCTGAAAGATGCGTCGGGTGCGGGCGGCTATGCGCGCGAGTTGACCAAGGACGAGCAGGCGGCGCAGGCCGAGCTGGTTGCCGGCCACATCGCCAAGCAGGACATCGTCATCACCACTGCGCTGATCCCCGGCCGCCCCGCACCCAAGCTGGTAACCAAGGCGATGGTCGAGTCGATGGCCCCGGGTTCGGTGCTGGTCGATCTCGCGGCGGAGCGCGGCGGCAATATCGAGCTGACCCAGCCGGGCAAGACCATCACCACCGCCAATGGCGTCACCATCATCGGCTTTACCAACGTCGCTGGCCGCCTTGCCACTTCGGCCAGCCAGCTGTTCTCGCGCAACCTCGTCTCCTTCCTCGAAACGCTGATCGACAAGAAAGAGAAGAAGCTGGCGGTGAACTGGGACGACGAGCTGGTGAAGGCCACCGTGCTCACCCGCGACGGCGCCATTGTTCACCCCAACATCAAGTTCGACGCCGCGCCGGCCGCCAAGCCTGCCGCAGCGAAGGTTGCCGAGCCGAAGAAGACCGGCGCTACCGGCAAGGCCGTCGCGCCGAAGAAGGTCGCTGCTCCGAAAGCTGAGCCTGCCCCCGCCGCACCGGTGAAAACCGCGGCGATGGCTAAGTCGGCCGGCGGTAAGGTCAAGAAGGCCGCGCCGATCGTTGCGCCGATCGCCAAGGCTGCTGAGCCGAAGAAGGCCGCCGCCAAGCCCACCGCAAAGCCTGCCGCGGCGAAACCCGCCGCGACCAAGGTTGCTGCGACCAAGACTGCCGCTGCCAAGCCCGCCAAGGGGAAGAAGTAAATGGAACAGACCGCTGCCAATACCGCGGATGCCATCACCGCCGCGGTCAGCGTCGCGACCGGCGGAGCGATCGATCCGTTCGTCTTCCGCCTGTCGATCTTCGTCCTCGCCATTGCGGTGGGCTACTACGTGGTTTGGAGCGTCACCCCGGCGCTGCACACGCCGTTGATGTCGGTGACCAACGCCATCTCCTCGGTGATCGTGGTGGGCGCGCTGCTCGCCGTCGGCGTGCCGCTTGCGGCAGACAGCAACTGGGTGTCGAAGCTGTTCGGCTTCCTCGCGCTCGTGCTGGCCAGCGTCAACATCTTCGGCGGCTTCCTTGTCACCCAGCGCATGCTGGCGATGTACAAGAAGAAGGAAGCCCCGGCCAGCAAGGCAGGGAGCCGCTGATGGCCCTGCTCAATCGTTTTGCCGTCGCGCTGGGCCTCATCCTGGCACTGACGCTTCCGGGCTTTGCCCAGGAACTGGACGACGCCCAAAAAGCGGCGCTCGCTACGCGCATCGAGAGCTTCGATGCCGCAATGAAGGCCAGCGACATGTCCGGCGTCCTTGGCGTGGTTCCACCCAAGATGCTCGAGAAGATCGCCGCGGCGAACAGCGTCACAGTCGAACAACTGATCGCCGCCACGCAGGATCAGATCAACGAAGCGCTGAAGAACATGACGATCGTCTCGTTCGGCATGGACCTCGAGGCCGCCGAGTTCGTCGCTCTCGCCGACGGCACGCCTTACGCCCTGATCCCGACCGAGACGTTGATGGATCTGGGCGAGGCTGGCGGCAAGTACCGCGCCAAGTCGTCCACCCTCGGGCTGCTCGATGGCGAGACCTGGTACCTGGTTCGCGTCGAAGACCCGCAGCAGGTCGCCCTGCTCAAGGAAGTCTATCCCGGTTTTGCCGACGTGGTGTTCCCCACGGGCAGCATGGAGCCTGTTACAGAATGATCGACGCCAGTCTCGCCGCCGTTCTCTACCTCGTCTCCGGCGTCCTCTTCATCCTGGCGCTGCGCGGGCTCTCCAGCCCGGCCTCGTCGCGGCAGGGCAACACCTTCGGCATGGTCGGCATGGGCATCGCCATCGTCACCACGCTGCTGGTGGCCGGTGTTTCCGATTGGCTGAGCTGGGTGCTGATCATCGGCGGCCTCGCGGTCGGCGGCGGCATCGGCGCCGTGCTGGCGCGCAAGGTCAAGATGACCGACATGCCGCAGTTGGTCGCAGCGTTCCACTCGCTGGTCGGCCTCGCGGCGGTGTTCGTCGCCGCCGCGGCGCTCTACGCGCCGGAGGCCTTCGGCATCGGTGCTGTGGGCCACATCCACGCGCAGGCGATCGTCGAGATGAGCCTCGGCGTTGCCATCGGCGCCTTCACCTTCACCGGCTCGGTCATCGCCTTCGCCAAGCTCAATGGCAACATGAGCGGCAAGCCGATCATCCTGCCGTTCCGCCACATCATCCACATCGCCCTTGGCCTCTTACTGCTGGTGCTGATCTGGGCCTTCGCGGTCACCGTCGATCCGATCTGGTTCTGGGCCATCACCCTCGTGGCGCTGGTGCTGGGCGGGCTGATGATCATCCCGATCGGCGGCGCCGACATGCCGGTGGTCGTCTCGATGCTCAACTCCTACTCGGGCTGGGCAGCCGCAGGCATCGGCTTCACGCTGGGCAATACCGCGCTGATCATCACCGGCGCACTGGTCGGCTCGTCGGGTGCCATCCTCTCGTACATCATGTGCAAGGCGATGAACCGCAGCTTCATCTCGGTGATCCTCGGCGGTTTCGGTGGCGATGCGGCTGCCGGCGGCTCGGGCGAGGAAGAGACGCGGCCGGTCAAGCAGGGCTCGTCCGACGACGCGGCCTTCATGATGAAGAACGCCGGCAAGGTCATCATCGTCCCAGGTTACGGCATGGCGGTCGCCCAGGCGCAGCACGCGCTGCGTGAAATGGCGGACCTCTTGAAGGCCGAGGGCGTCGAAGTGAAGTATGCCATCCATCCGGTGGCCGGTCGCATGCCCGGGCACATGAACGTGCTGCTGGCCGAAGCCAACGTGCCCTACGACGAAGTGTTCGAGCTCGAGGACATCAACTCCGAGTTCGCGCAGACCGACGTCGCCTTCGTCATCGGCGCCAACGACGTCACCAACCCGGCAGCCAAGACCGACAAGACCTCGCCGATCTACGGCATGCCGGTGCTGAACGTCGAAGACGCCGGCACGGTGCTGTTCATCAAGCGCGGCATGGCGGCGGGCTATGCCGGCGTCCAGAACGAGCTGTTCTTCCGCGACAACACCATGATGTTGTTCGGCGACGCCAAGAAGGTCACCGAAGATATCGTCAAGGCGCTCGGCCACTAACCGAGCATTTGATCAACGCCGGATACTAGTCTAGGGTCGCCGTGAGGCGGCCCTATTACTTATCTCTTATTGTCATCTCCTCCGGGCCAAATGGGGGACGGGAATGGCTGAGGGAAATCGGCGCAGAACCTGGAAGACGCGCCGGCAAGCGGTATTGGTTATCCACGGCATGGGCGAGCAGGTTCCGCTCGAGACCATGCGGAGCTTTGTCGAAACCGTCTATCAGCGCGACGACCAGCTCGGTGCCAAGCCCGTCGAGGATCCCGATCTGGGCGAGGTCAACCAGGTCTGGACGGTGCCCGACACCGCGACCGGCTCGTCGGAGTTACGCAAGATCTCGACCCAGCCGCGCACCAATGACCGGCTGCGCACGGATTTCTACGAGTTCTACTGGGCCGACATCATGCAGGGAACGCCGATCGAGGCGGTCTACGCATGGGTGCGCGGCCTGATCCTGCGCTCACCATGGGCGGTGCCGCATAGCGTCCGCGTCTGGATCGCTTTCCTCGCGCTGTGGGCAATCACCATCGCCGTCATACTCAACACGCTGGCGACACTCGATCCTACCAGCGCCATGGCGAATGGCATGCTGGCTGGCATCACCGCCTGGCTAGCGGGCAATCACGGGTGGCTCGGCGTTGTCGTTGCCGGCTTCGGTATCCTCGCCTTGGCCGTACGATTTGTCGGGGCGCGCAAGCTGGCGCGCGTGAGGGTTGGCATGCCACTGGCGCTGGTCGGTGCCGGGCTCGTGTTGCTGTTTGCGCCGGGCGAGACGCTAAGCAGCGTCAAGGTTTGGTCAGGCATCTTCGCGATCGTTGCTGCAGCGCTGCTGGGTGGCATCATCGCGCCCTATGTCGGCGACGTCGTGCGCTACGTCAGGGCGACGCCGGCGACTGTCGACAAACGGCAGCAGGTCCGCAAGCGCGGCCTCGAGTTGTTGCGAGCGCTGCACGAAAAGGTCGATCGCAGCGGCGGCGAGGTACGGCCCTACTATGAGCGCATCATCGTCGTTGCCCACAGCCTTGGTACCATCATCGCCTACGATCTCATCCAGCTTTACTGGCAGGCGGAAGGGCCGAGCCACCTGCGGCCGGCGGTGGCCGGTGTGAAGGAGCCGCTGGAGAAGATCGACGAGGCGGTCAAGGCCTGGTGGGGTACTGCCGAGGAGCAACGCAAACCCTTCGACCTTGCCGAGTTCCAGAAACAGCAAAGCCTGACGTTCGAGGCGATGGTGCTGGGCGGCATCAATTTCCGCATCTCGGATTTCATCACCATGGGGGCGGCACTCGGCCATGCCGAGTTCCTGCTCAAGGACGACAAGGCGGCCCTTGAGCGCGAGTTCGGGGAGCGCGGGCTCTCCTCGGCACCGCCTCGGCCGGACCGGCCAAGCCCGAAGGCCAGCTATATGCTTGGTGAGAGTGGACCGTTTGCCCATTTCGCCGCGGCGTTTTCGGCCGTGCGCTGGACCAATCTTTACGACATCCACTGGTTTCCGCTGTTCGGCGACATCGTGTCGGGGCCGCTGCAGCCGGTGTTCGGCCCAGGGATCGAAGAGTACGACGTCAAGATCAAGCGCCCCGGCTGGCCGCCTATCCTCAACCGCTTTGTCACGCACACGCTCTACTGGACCTGGCACAAGAGCTACGCCGGCAAGTCTGAAGATGAGCTGCCGCTTCACATCCGCCAGCTGCGCAAGGCGATGCACCTCAAAGGTGATATCGAGACGCGGACGAACTGATCTCCCGACGAATCCCTGTTGACCTCAACTTCGCTTGAGGTCGTATCCCTTGGCTCCTTCACTGGAAAAGGGGCTCGGCAGCCATGGATCTCGTCTTCAATTTCCTCCTCATCGTCCACCTCGCGGCCTTCGGCCTGGGGATCGCCACTACAATCGCGGCGCCTCTGGTTGGCAGCCGAATGGCGCTGGCCACGCCGGATAGCCGGCCGCTATTGGGCGGCATCGGCAAGCAACTGATGATCAACGCGCGCATTGCGTTCGGCCTGCTGCTCATCACCGGCATCTCGATGGTCTTTGTCCGCTACGGTGGGTTCGAGGGGCAGAGCGTCTGGTTCTTCATCAAGATGGGGCTGGTGGCCGTCGTGCTCGTTGCGATGATCATCGGCGCCGTCACCAAGCCGGGCACCATCAGCCCGCGCGTCATGGGCTGGATCACGCGCCTCGCCATGGCCGGCATCGTGATCAGCGCGGTAATGGCGTTCAACTAGCCTTCATCCGCGTTCATAAAGCGGAGCCGGCATATGTCCGTTCTTCTGTCCTATCTCACTTGGGATAGGCAGGCGAGCGGATGCTAGTTACCTCGGTGTGCGTTCTTGCGCCGCCGAGGTTCCGCAGCCATGTGTTGCCGGTTCAGCCAATGAGGATCGCCGTGGCCCGCACCGTCAAGATCGACCTGTTCACCGATACTGTCTGCCCGTGGTGCCTCGTCGGCTCAGCGCGGCTCGACCAGGCGATCGCGGGGCTGCCGGACGATGTGGTGGTCGAGGTCGAGAATCATCCGTTCTATCTCGACCCGAACACGCCCGACGAAGGCGTCGTCGTCGCCGACATGCTGCGCGAGAAGTATGGGCGTGATCCCAAGGAGATGTGGGCGCGGGTGGAGGGCGAAGCCCGCAAGTCCGGCATCGACCTCGATCTCAGCCAGCAGCCGCGCTCGTTCCCGACGCGCAAGGGCCACACGCTGGTGCGGCTCGCCAAGGCCAAGGGCACGCAGCATGCGCTGGCCAATGCCATTGCCTGGGCCTATTTCATGGATCACCAGCTGATCAACGATGACGAGGTGCTGGCAGGCATCGCCGAGCAGCACGGCTTCACCCATGCCGAGGCGCTGGACGCGGTGCGCGACCCACGCGAGTTGGCGATCACCCACGAGCTGGCGGTCACCGCGGCGCAGCAGGGCATCCAGGGCGTGCCGTTCTTCGTGTTCGACAACAAGTTCGCGGTCTCCGGCTGCCAGCCTGACGAGGTGTTCGCCCGCGCCTTCGAATACGCACTCGACCCCGAGAAGCTGGCGGCGCAGGGCTGACATTGCCCTGTCGCTAGCGACGTGGCATGCCCTTCGCAACGGAGGGCAGGGCATGAAGTGGCTGAGGCGGATCGCGGTCGGCGTGGGTATCGTTGCGGTGCTCGCCTACCTTATCGTGCTGGGCGTGATGTACTTTTTCCAGCGCGACTTCCAGTACGAGCGCGGTGGGCGGATGTTCGCGCTGAGCGAGACGAAGCTGCCGCAGGCGGAGCTCGTCAGCATCCCGAGTGCCGACGGCTCGGCCGTCGCCGGCTGGTATCAGCCGCCCACCGGGGGCAAGCCAATGATCCTCTACTTCCGCGGCAATGCCGAGAGCTTTTCACGCGAGCACGAGCGCTACGAAGCGTTCGTTGCGGATGGCTATGGCTTCCTCGCCTTCGACTATCGCGGCTTCCCCGGCTCGCCGGGTGAGGTGACCGAGGAGCATATCCTGGCCGATGCTCTTGCCGCCTTCGATTGGGCGACGGCCAAGGGCTTCCCAATCGTCCTCTGGGGGCGCTCCCTTGGCGCGGGGCCAGCGACGTACGTGGCAAGCCGGCGCGACGCCGATGCGCTGCTGCTCGAGACACCGTTCGACTCGGCGGTATCGGTCGCGGCGGACCGCTACTGGTTCCTGCCGGTCGGGCTGCTGATGTTCGATCAATTCCCGGTCGACCAGTGGATCAAGGACGTGACTGAGCCGGTCTACGTGGCGCATGGCACGGCCGATCGCACCATCGGGGTCAGCCACGGCGAGCGGGTGTACGTGATGGCGCCGCACAAGGATGAGTTGTGGATCGAGCCCGGCGCCGGCCACAGCGACCTATGGGATCGTGGCATCTGGGGCAGGGCGAGAGGGTTCTTCGAGCGGGTTGAGGCGGCGCGCTAGAGCTCATCTGCCGGCGCTAGCCGACCTTTACCCGGGGAGGGGACCAGAACACTGGCACTTGTGAAGGCGTCTCCCTCGCCCTTGCGGGAGGGGACAGGGGKGGGGGGCACAACCACCAGCCCAAAAGAAAACGCCGGCCCAAGGGACCGGCGTTTCAAACTCCAGCGGGGTGCGCCGGCTCAGTACAGGGTCAGGCCCGAGAAGGCGACCGAGTAGTTGAGGCCGGTCTGGCCCTGGATCGACCAGGGCTGCAGGGCGAAGCCCTTGCGCGAGCCGCCGATCAGCCAGTTGCCGCCGAGGCCGACGCCGATGGTGGCTTCAGCCGAGCCGCCGACATAGGTGCCTGCCAGCGAACCCTTGCCGTATTTGGTGTTGGAGGCGGAGAACACCAGCCAGACGATCTCGGTGCGACCGGTGACGCCGATGTCGATGCCGAGCTTCTTGATGTTGCCGTGGTACTTTTCGGTCTTGTAGCCGTCGCGCTTGAAGCGGCAGGTCATGTCCTTGGACGAGCCGATGATGAAGCCGATACCGGCTTCGACGGAGCAGGAGAGCACGCCCACCTTCACCTGAGTGGCGGCCTGGGCGGCGCCGGCAGACATCAGCATGACAGCGGCGAGGGCCGCGGCGATGAACTTCTTCATGATTGGAGTCCTCAATGTTTGACGCGTTTTTAGTCGACCCTAAGTGGATCGGGAGTCTATCCGTTGCCGCCAACGGCACAAGGCCTCATCCGGTTGCGCAGAGACTGCACAAGTGTGGGCGAATTCTGGCGGTACGTAACAAAAACGCCGCCCTTGTGAGGCGGCGTTCCTGAACCAAATCTGAACGCGCTCTTACGGGCGCGCGGGGCGGGCAGCAGCCGCCGGAGCGGGCAGGCCGCCTTCGCGCTGGGCGCGCTTGCGAGCGAGCTTACGGGCGCGGCGCACGGCCTCGGCCTTCTGGCGCGCCTTCTTCTCGGACGGCTTCTCGTAGTAGTTGCGAAGCTTCATCTCGCGGAAGACGCCTTCGCGCTGGAGCTTCTTCTTCAGTGCGCGCAGCGCCTGGTCAACATTGTTATCGCGAACAACTACTTGCAAGCGCAACCGCCCTTCGTAATACGTCAGAACTGTTTGATGTGAACGCCCCAAAGGAGCGCCGACCGGCTGAACCGGTCATTCGTGGGCGGCTATATAGGCCAATCGAAACGGCTTGTCCACACCGGCAGCCACGCGAAATCGCTCATTTCGCGCGCTTTTTCAATGCAACCCGGTTGATGTGGCCCATTTTCCGTCCGCGACGCGACTCAGCCTTGCCGTAGGCGTGCGGCTTGATCGCCGGGCCGAGCCGCTCGGGAATCGCTGCAATCTCGTCGCCGATCAGGTTTTCCATCACCACATCGGCCATGCGGGCGGGGTCGCCCAGAGGCCAGTTGAGGACCGCACGGATGTGCTGCTCGAACTGGTCGGTGATGGCCACCGCCTCGGTCCAGTGCCCGGAATTGTGCACCCGCGGAGCGATCTCGTTGACCAGCAGCTTGCCGCCCGGCAGCACGAAGAACTCGACGCCGAGCACGCCAACGTAGTCGAGGGCCGCCGCGATGGTCTTGGCGATTTCGCCGGCCTTCTTCGCGCTCTTGCCGGTGATGTCGGCTGGCACCGTACTAGTCTTGAGGATGTGGTCGCGGTGGACATTCTCGGCGGGGTCGAAGGCGGCGACCTCGCCCAGCGCGTTGCGCGCCACGACCACCGAGATTTCTTTTTCGAACTCGATGAAGGCCTCGAGCACCAGCGGCTTGGGCGACAGCAGTTCCCAGGCGAGAGCCGCGTCCTCCATGTTGCGGACGATGCGCTGGCCCTTGCCGTCGTAACCGAGGCGGGTGGTCTTCAGCACCGCCGGGGTGCCGATCTCTTCAAGCTCGGCCTCGAGCCGGTCGAGGTCGGTGATGGCGGCAAACGGCGCTACCGGGATGCGGTTGATGGTGAGGAAGGCCTTTTCTGCCAGCCGGTCCTGCGACACCGCCAGCGCGTTGGCACCGGGGCGCAGCGGCTTCAGGTTGGCGAGGAAGGCGGCGGTCTTCGCCGGCACGTTCTCGAACTCGTAGGTGACGACGTCGACGCTCGCGGCAAAAGCGGCGAGGGCGTCCTCGTCGTCATAGGCGGCGACGGTCTTCAGCGGCGTCACGTCGAAGGCCGGGCTCTCGGGATCGGGGCAGAAGATGTGGGTCTTCATGCCCAGGCGGGCGGCGGCGAGGGCCAGCATGCGGCCGAGTTGGCCGCCGCCAAGGATACCGATGGTGCTGCCCTGCGGCAGCGGACGGGCGTCAGACATCGTCGGATGGAAACTCGGGGATGGAAGCGGTCTGGTCGGCGCGGAAATCATCGAGCGCCGAGGCGATCTCGGGGTCGGACAAGGCAAGGATGGCGGCGGCTAGCAGTGCAGCGTTGATGGCGCCCGCGCGCCCGATGGCGAGTGTGCCGACCGGAATGCCCGGCGGCATCTGGACGATCGACAGCAGGCTGTCCTCGCCACCCAGCGCTGCGGTCTGGGCGGGTACACCTAGCACGGGCAGGGGGGTCAGCGCGGCGACCATGCCGGGCAAATGGGCAGCGCCGCCGGCCGAGGCGATGATCACCTGGAAGCCTTCGGCCTTGGCGCCCTTGGCGAATTCGTACATCCGGTCGGGCGTGCGGTGCGCCGAGATGATGCGCGCCTCGTAGTCGATCTTCAGCGAGTCGAGCGTCTCGGCGGCATGGCGCAGGTTGGGCCAGTCGGACTGGCTGCCCATGATGATGGCGACGGGTGGCGAGGTCGGCACTTTGGTCCCCCGGAAGGCGCGGCACTCAAGTTGTCACCCATAGGTGGCAGCGCCGCCGAGCGCAAGCGGTCAGGCAGCGGTCGGCGGCCGATCAAGCGCGCAGGCCAGAACGTCGAGCGAGTTGCGATCGGCGAGTTCGATACTGCCCTCGGGCAGGCCGAGGATGCGATCGATGACGGTGCCCAGGTACTCCATCTTGGCCAGCAGGCGCTGCGCCAGGCGCTCGAAATGCAGCCGGTCGCGGGTTTGATACAGCTCGACGATCAGTTGGCGGTTGGAGGTCATCAAATGCATGATGGTCTCGGCTGCGCCTTCCGGATCGGGCGTATCGAAGGTCTGCTCGGCGACGCCTTCGACGATGATGCGGGTGAGAATCGGCTGCACCACTTCGGTCACGGCGCGCTGCGTGCGCTCGAACAGCTGCAGGTTCTCGGCCCGGAACATCGGCTCGAACGTGGCGCGCAACTCGGCGGCCGTCTCCGTCTTGTGGCGACGCATGGTGCCAAGGAACCCGGTGAGCTTGGAGAAGGCATCAAGCGTGGGGTCGGAGAGTTCCTGCTCGGTCAGCGCCGCGGTCTGTCGCGCATAGCGGCAGGCGAGGGCCTCGACCAGGTCCTCTTTCGATTCGAAGTGGTGGTAGAACGCCCCCTTCGACACGCCGACGGCAACGATGATCTGGTTGACCGACGTCGCGTCGTAGCCGTTGCCGGCAAACAGGCGCTGGGCGGCATCAAGGATTTCGTCGCGCCGGGCCGGTGCGGATTTCACGATACGAGGAAACGGCATTCCGCCCTCCCAAGGACAGTCGCGCGCTAGGACCGACCGCTGGTCGGTCCAGCTTCCTAGCACGGCCATTTGCGATTGTGGAGCGCGACGTCAGGACGCAGAGCGGCTCAGGCGATGATGTCGGGGAGCAGGATGTTCTCGAGCTGCACGATGCGATCCTTCAGCGTCAGCTTCCGCTTTTTCATGCGCTGGATCAGCATCTGGTCGGAATAACCGGAGGCGGAGAGGGTGTGGATCGCGGCGTCGAGATCGGCATGTTCCTGGCGTTTTGCAGCCAGTTCCAGACCGAGCGCAGCTTCTTGTTCCTTGGTAAGCGGCAGCATCGCAGCGGTTAACGGAGTCCCTCAGCGAGGCGGAATGGCCTGCATCAAAGGGTTAGCCGATCGGTCGGGGATTTGCACCTGATTTTGCACCGCCGGATGGGTGTTGCACGGTTGCACGTCGACAGCGCGTGAAATTTTTGTGACGATCAGAGGTCGAAGAAAGCTGGAGAGGAGTTGTCATGACGACTGAAGGCCACGTCGAATCGCTCGAGCGGCGTCACCGGGAACTAGACCGGAAGATCGAGGATGAAATGAGCCACCCCAGCCACGATGACTTGTACGTCGCGGCACTGAAGCGGAAGAAACTGGAGATCAAGGACGAGCTGGCACGGATGCTCAGCGAAGCCTGAGGAAACGAATAGAATCCCATGCAGTTGTGAGGGCCACGGCAAGCGCCGCGGCCTTTTTTCATGCCCGGCGGTTGGCGCGAGTAGACCCTGGTCGGGGCAGCCGCCAGCTACCTGAAGTCGTTGATTTCGAACCAGTAGCCGTTGGGGTCCTGGAGGAATACGGCGCGCATGCCGTCGGGGCGGGTGTTGACCGCGCCCGGGGTGCCCTGCATGTCGGAAAACGGGGCGCCCAGCGCGCGCAGATGCGCCAGGACGGCCTCGAAGTTAGGGGCGGAGAGCGCGAAGTGCGTGCGCTTTTCCACGTGCGTTCTGCTGACGTCGCCCGCCTGGATGTGGAAACGCTGGCTGTTGCCGAACTCGAACCAGCGGATGTGAGTGCCGCCCATCGGATCGGGCACTTCGCGGACCTGCAGTACCTCGGTGAGGAACTTCGCCGTCTCGTCGAGATCACGAACCAGCAGCGCTATATGATCGAGGCGATAGTCGATGCTCATCTGGTTGCTCTTGCCCCCTCAGGCAGCCGTGGCGCCGACGAAGAACACGCCCACGGCCCCATCATAGATCAGTTTCAGCGACAGCAGGAACACCAGCCAGTAGGTCAGTTGGTAAAAACGCTTCACCGAGATGCGGCGCACCAGCCAGACGCCGATCATCACGCCGACCACGGCCAGCGGGGCAAGGATGGCGGCGCGCTCGAGATTGGCGACGTTGAGCTGGCCGAGGAAGAAATACGGGACCAGCTTGGCCGTGTTGACGATGGCGAAGAAGAACGCGGTGGTGCCCGAATAGATCACCGGCGTCAGGCGCTGCGGCAGCACGTAGATCTGGAACGGCGGGCCGCCGGTGTGGCTGATGAAGCTGGTGAAGCCGGCAAAGCCGCCCCAGAACGCACCCCAGGGTTTCGACGGCGGCAGGCCTTCGAGTTTCTTCCTGATCGGCAGCAGCGCATCGAGGATGAACAGCAGGGTGATGATGCCGATGAACAGCAGCACCATGGCGTCGCTGACGAAGCTCCACAGCGCCCAGCCGACCAGCGTGCCGACCATGGCGCCAGGCAGCATGATCCTGAGGATGCGCCAGTCGGCATCCTTGCGGTAGGTCCAGATGGCAATGGCGTCCATCACCAGCAGCAGCGGCAGCAGCATGCCGGCGGCATCGCGCGCCGGCATCACCAGCGACATCATCGGCACGGCGACCATGCCGAGGCTTCCCAGCAGACCCGATTTGCTCAAGGCAACAATGAAGACCGCGAGGACCGCGACGGTCCAGAAGTAGAGTTCGGGCATGGGGAAAGGGGAACCGGAGGGAAAAACGCGGCGCTAGTCGGACGCTCGCGGCGCCGGCTTGTCAATATCGCCTTCAGCAGCATCGCTGGGGGCGGCCGACTGTTCCCGATCCGCCTTCATCACCGCATCTAGCATTTCCGTGGAGCGGCGCACGAACCCGATATAGGCGGCCTGGTCGTGGCGCACGGCGTAACTCTCGTGCAGCATGCGGGTGTCGTGCTTTTCGAAGGCATTGGCGACGCGGCTGGCTTCGTCTTCTTCCTGGCCTAGCGCGACCAGCGCTTGCTCACCGAGCTTGATTGCGGCCCGGAAGGTCTCGCGCTCGATGACGTGGACGCCGAGCGCCATCAGGTCGTGGGCGTGGGAGCGGTCGACGGCGCGCGCCGCAATGATGACGTCGGGGAAGTTGCGGCGGATCAGTTCGGCGATCCCGAGGATGCGATCGCCGCCGGCGACCGCAATGACAATCATCTTGGCCTGGTCGGCGCCCGCAGCGCGCAGGATCTCGATGCGGCCGCCGTCGCCGTAGAACACCTTCACGCCGAAGCGCTTCACCAGCTCGATCTGCGCCGGATCGTCATCGATCAGCGTCATCTCGAAGCCCTGGGCGCGCAGCAGCCGGGTGACGATCTGGCCGAACCGGCCATAGCCGAGGACGATGACCTTGTCGTGTGGGTCGTCGACAGTGGGTCCGGGCGGCAGGTCGTCTTCGTCGGCCGGGGCATTGAGGCGTGGCGCCCACAGCCGGTCGTAAAGGAAGATCAGGAACGGCGTCACCGCCATCGACAGCGCCACGACTACGGTCAGCAGTTCGACTTCCGGCCCCGACAGGTTACCGGCAGTGCGGGCGAACTGCAGGACGACGAAAGCAAACTCGCCGGCCTGGCTGAGGAGGATGGCGAGCAGCAGGCGCTCAGCCATGTGCATCTTGAAAAAGGTGGCGAGGACGAACAACACCAGCATCTTCAGCCCGATCAGCGCGACGACCAGCGCCAGCACCACCAGGGGGTCTTCGATCACCACGTTGAAGGCGATCGACATGCCTACCGTGATGAAGAACAGCCCGAGCAACAGCCCCTTGAACGGCTGCAAATTGCTCTCAAGCTCGTGGCGGTATTCGCTGTCGGCCAGCAGCACGCCGCCGAGGAAGGCGCCAAGCGCCGGCGACAGCCCCAGGCTCTCGGTGACCAGGGCGGCGCCGATCACCAGTGCCAGCGCAAAAGCGGTGAAAGCCTCCGGCACCCGGGTGCGGGCGAGCCAGCTCATCAGCGGCCGGATCACGAAGCGCGACCCGAACAGCGCGGCGATAAAGGCGCCGACCACGACCAGCGCCAGCCACCAGTCGATCGGGTTGTCGACCGCCTGCAGCACATCCTCGCCGATCGCCTCGATCGGCGAGCCACCCATCGAGGTGAGCAGCGGGATGAGGGCCAGGACGGGGATCACCGCCACATCCTGCACGAGCAGAATGGCAAGCGAGGCGCGGCCCGTATCGGTCTTGGTGATGTTACGCTGGTCGACCGACTGCATGGCGATGGCGGTGGAGCTCATTGCAAGCGCCAGGCCAACCACTACCGCGTCGGCCCAGGCGAAGCCGATCAGCCGCGCCAGCACTGCAATGACAGCGCTGGTCGCCGCCATCTGAGTGAGCCCCAGGCCGAACACCTTGTGGCGCATGCGCCAGAGTTCGCTGCCATCGACCTCTAGGCCGATGAGGAACAGCATCATGACGATGCCGAACTCGGCGACCTGGTGGATCAGGTCGGTATCGGAAACCAGCGACAGCCCGTAGGGGCCGATCAGGATGCCGGCAGCGAGGTAGCCCAGGATGGTGCCGAGGCCCGCCCACTTGAACAGCGGGACCAGCAACACTGTCGCGGCCAGGAGGACGAAAATGGCGAGCAGCAGGTTGGTTTCCATATCCGCTGCTCGCGTCCAGTCTTACTCGTCGGTATCGCCCTTCAGCGACTTCAGCTTGGCGAACACCGAATCGGCGTCGATCTCTTCCTCGCGCTCCGGGCGGCGCTCGACGCCGTCCTCGTCTTCGGTGCGATCCATGCCGGCGCGGCCGTGTGCCCCTGCCAGCGCCTCTTCGGCGGTGAGCAGCATGGTGCCTTCCTCGGCGACCTCACCGCTGGCGGCGCCCTTGGAGGCGCGGCTCACTTCGAGATCGAGATCGATCTGGCTGGCGAGCCCGAGGGTCACCGGGTCCATCGGGGTGATGTTGGCGTTGTTCCAGTGGGCGCCGTCACGCACTGCGTCGATGGTCGACTTGGTGGTGCCGACCAGCCGCATGATCTGCGCATCCTTCATTTCGGGATGGTTGCGCAGCAGCCACTTGATGGCGTTCGGGCGCTCGTTGCGGCGCGAGATCGGGGTGTAGCGCGGGCCCTTGCGCTTGGGCGCGGCGACGCGGACCTTGGGGTCCGAGATCTTCATGCGGTAGTTCGGGTCGGCTTCCGCCTTCTCGATCTCCTCGCGGGTCAATTGGCCGTTCTGCAGCGGGTTCACACCCATGATGCCGCTGGCCACATCACCATCGGCGACGCCCTGCACTTCAAGCGGATGCAACCCGCAGAAGGCGGCGATCTGCTCGAACGAGAGCGCGGTGTTGTCGACCAGCCAGACGGCGGTTGCCTTGGGCATCAGAAGGGGCGTGGCCATGATAAATCTCTCCTTGAGGCGCGGCCGGGTTCTTCCGGTCGCCCCGCCTCGTGGTTCGTAATGAGGGGGAATAATTGCTGCCTATATACGCGCGGACTCAGGCCGATTCAATCGGATTGTCGCCATCTGCCGAACTGTTCATCTGAGTTTCGCCCCACGGGGTGACGAGGATCAGCTTGCCGTAGTTGCTGGCTTTCTCGAGTTCGACGTGGCCGCGAGAGGCCTCGGTGAGGGGCACGGCGCGGATGCGCGGGCGGACGACGCGGCCGTCGGCCAGCGCCGGCCACACGGTCTTGATCAGGCTGCGGGCGATTGTCGCCTTCACCTCGCGGGTCTGTGGCCTCAGGGTCGAGCCAGAGAGGGTCAGCTGCTTCATCAGAATGTGACTGGCGTTGATCTCGGATTTCGGCCCCGCCAGCGTCGAGACGATGACGATGTGGCCGAAGCGCGCGGAGGCGCGGATGTTCTTTTCCAGCGCGTCGCCGCCGACAATGTCGACGATGCGGTCAGCACCCTTGCCGCCGGTGATCGACAGCGTGCGGGCGACGAAGTCCTCGGTAGCGCGATCGATGGTGTCGGTTGCGCCGAGGCTGCGGGCGTAGGCGGCCTTCTCGGAACCGGAGACGATAGCGATGGGGCGGGCGCCGTGGAGTTTCGCGATCTGGATGGCGGCGCCGCCGATGCCGCCGGCCGCGCCGTGGATCAGCACGTCCATGCCGGGACCCACACCGGCACGCATCACCAGGGTCTGCTCGATGGTGAAGAAGGTTTCGGGCAGGGCGGCGCCGGCGGCCATCGACCAGCCGGTGGGCAGTGGCAGCACTTGGCCGGCAGGCACCGCGACATACTCGGCATAGCCACCGCCATGGGTCAGCGCCACCACGGGATCGCCGAGCGACCAGCCGCGCACGCCCTTGCCGAGCGCGGCGATCTCGCCGCCGACCTCGAGGCCGGGCAGGGGGGAGGCGTCTGGCGGCGGGTTGTAGGTGCCGCGGCGCTGGCCGAGATCGGGGGCGTTGAGACCGGCGGCGGCGACTCGGATCAGCACCTCGCCAGGACCGGGCTGCGGCACCGGCAGTCGCACCGGCTGCAGCACCTCGGGGCCGCCGAATTCGGTAATGGAAATGGCGGTCATTTCGGCTGGGATCGGCATGTCCTTAGCTAGGACGAGCCGAGGCCGGCTGGCAATCGCTGATCAGCAAGCCGGGAGCCAGGGTTGCGTGGCGTCTCAGGAGGGCTAAAATTCGGGAAAAGCCAAGCCGGGAGAACATCATGTTCGGTGACGACGAGGTCAAGAAGCCCAGAGGGCACGAAGTCGGCATGCCCATCGACACCATGTCGGTGGAGGAACTCGAGGAACGCATCGGCATGTTGAAGGCCGAAATCGCGCGCCTCGAGCAGGCCATCGCCGCACGCCAGAAAACCCGGACGGAAGCGGATTCGCTGTTCAAGTTCTGAGCCGTCGCTATTGCCCCGATCGCCGGTCCATCTCGGCTTCGAACGAATCCTGCGCCTGGCGCATCGTCGCAAGTTCGGTGGGATCGCCGAAGCGCCGAGCCATCTCCTCGGGTGTGACATCCTCCAGGTGGGTCTGCAGCCACCAGATGTTGCCGAGCGGGTCGCGCACCCGCGCGCCGCGGTCGCCGATGATCTTCGACGTCGCCAACGCGGTTACTGAAACCGCGCCCGCCGCCAGCGCCTTCGCATAGGTAGCATCGACGTCGGCGACGTACAGGCAGAGGAAGCTGGGCGTGTCGACCCAGTGCGGCTTGGCGTCAAAGGCCATGATGACAGAGTCGCCGATGCGCGCTTCGGCGTGGCCAATCGTGCCGTCGGCATTGGGCACCTTCAGGTAGATGTCCGCGTCGAACGCCGCCGCGATGAATTCGAGCAGCCTTTCGACCCCTTTGGTCACGAGGTACGGGGTCACGGCGTGCTTGCCGGCGGGAATGTGGTTGATCTGGGCTTGCGTCATTGGGGGCCTCCTAAAGGACGGGATGGTCAACTCCTTCCCTTTGCCCGACTGCTCCTGACAGCCAATGTCAGCAATCGTCGGCGGCTGGCCCGTGGCAGCGTCGCCGGCATGGTCACGATTTGCCAAGGTTAAGAAAGCGAGTCTCGTTAACCTCGAATTAACACTTCCGAGTTAACTTAAAGGCTGTCCAGTTCTCTGGATTTGCAGAGTGGTTTCTCCCTCTGTTTGACGCCTCCCTGTTAACTTTCGAGAGCCGTTTCGACGGCTCTTTTCTTTTGTGCTGTAGCCATCAAACCGTTAAGCCAACGGCAACCGGGGTGGGCGCACAACAGAGTTAACCGGCTGAATGCGCCGGCCGCAGATTTCTCCGTTACCGGGCAACAGCGTGGACGACAGCAGGCAAAAGCAGAAGCCGGTGGCCATCGGGCCGCGGATCGTCGCGTCCGGCGGGTTCGACATGCTCTATCGCGAGGGCATGGTGCTGATCGAAGAGGTCGCGTCCTATCTCGATGGCGACGGCCGGGCGGAAAGCCGCGGCCTGCCGCGCGAGGCCTCGTTCGTCTATGCCACCGAGAGCATGCGGCTCACCACGCGACTGATGCAACTCGCCTCGTGGCTGCTGCTGCAACGCGCCGTCAACGAGGGCGAACTTACCGCCGAGAATGCCCGTACCGAGAAGGAAAAGGTGCGCTTCTCAGCCACCCCCTCCGATCGCGGCGGCCCCGGCTATGCCGATCTGCCCGAGCGGCTTCGCACCTTCATCACCAAAGGCGACCGCCTGTTCGACCGCGTGCAGCAGTTCGACAAGCTCGAGCGCGGTGGTGTGCCCGAATACGCAACGACCGGCGAGGGCGGCATCGCCGACCAGTTGGCGCGGCTCAAGGCGGCGTTCGGAAGACTCAAGGAATAGCGGCGCCGTCCGTGATCACCTTCTCCCACAAGGGGAGAAGGCGCTGACTGAGAGTGCACCCGCAAGCAAGCCAAGTAACAAAAAGCCCGGCGCAATGGCCGGGCTTTTGCATTCGTCGGTACCGTCAGGCTTAGAAGCCGAGGCCCTTGAACTTGTCCTTGAAGCGGGTGACGCGGCCGCCGCGGTCCATCAGGTTGCCCTGCACACCGGTCCAGGCCGGGTGCGTGGTCGGATCGATGTCGAGCTGCAGCGTGTCGCCTTCCTTGCCGTAGGTCGAACGGGTCTGGTAGGTCGTGCCGTTGGTCATCGCCACGGTGATCATGTGGTAGTCGGGGTGGATGTCGTTCTTCATGGCGCTACCTCAAATCAAACGGGCGCCGCGGCGCCCGGACGGAACTATCAATTCGGATTGGCCGGGTTCATAGAGAAAATCCCGGTCCAGCGCAAGGGGAAGCCGCGCGATGTCGCAGGGCGGCAATTCGGTTGCGGCGCGCTCGCCACCTGCCTATATCGATGGCACTTTGAAAAGTACGATGCGCAGCACCGCTCCGGCCGGCTCGACTGGCAAGTTGGGCGACAAGGGCGAAGCCCTCAAGGCCGGACGACGGGACCTCAGGCCCATCCGCCGGCTGATGCCTTTTGTCTTCAAGTATCCATGGCGCTTGGCGCTGACCATCGGTTTCCTGCTGGTCTCGGCCACATCCTCGCTGGTGATCCCGTCGCTGGCGGGCAGCATTATCGATAAGGGGTTCGTTGAACGGAACCTCTCGATGGTGGGCCAATACGGCATCCTCGCTATCGTCGTGGCGCTGGTGATGGCGTTGGCGAGCGCCGGGCGGTTCTACTACATTTCGATGCTCGGTGAGCGCGTGCTCACGGACTTGCGGCGCAAGGTGTTCGATCACCTGCTGACGCTCGACGCGACGTTCTTCGACCTGCACCGGGTGGGCGAACTCACCTCGCGCCTCAACGGCGACGTGGCGACGATCCGCGGTGCGATCGGCTCGAGCCTGTCGATCATGCTGCGCGGCGCGGTGACGCTGGTCGGCGCGGTGACGCTGATGTTTCTCACCAGCCCCTATCTGGCGCTGACCATCGTGGTCGTCGGTCCGGCGATCCTCATTCCTGTGCTGCTCTATGCGCGCCGGCTGCGGCGGATGTCGCGGCGCACCCAGGATGCGCTGGCCGATATGTCGGCGATGGCCACCGAGGTGCTGGGGGCCAGCAAGACGATCAAGAGCTTCGTGCAGGAGCCGGAGCAATCACGGCTCTACGGCTCGCATGCCGAGGAATCGTTTGAAGCCGAGGTCAGCCGGCTGGGCGCGCGTGCGGCGCTGCTGGGCGGGCTGTTGTTCCTCTCCACGACCGCGCTCGTGGTGCTGGTGTGGTGGGGCGCCAATGCGGTGTTCACCGGCGTCGTCACCGTCGGCGAGCTGGCGCAGTTCATGATCTATGCACTGATGGCCAGCAGCGCGCTGACCAATCTCTCTGAGATCATGGGCCTGCTGCAGACGGTTGCCGGCGCCACCGAGCGGCTGGTCGAGATCCTCGACACCGAGCCCGCGATCAAGCCGCCGGCCCATCCGCTGGCGCTGCCGATGCCGGCGCTCGGGACGGTGGCGTTCGAGGACGTGCGCTTCGCCTACGAGACGCGCGACAGCGCGAAGGTGATCGAGGACATGAATTTCTCGGTGGCCCACGGCGAGACGGTGGCACTGGTCGGTGCCTCGGGCGCCGGCAAATCGACGATCTTCGCGCTTGTGCAGCGCTTCTACGACGTGACCGGGGGACGCATCCTCGTCGATGGCGTCGACGTGCGCGAGGTCGAGCCGGCGCAGTTGCGCCGCCGCTTTGCCTATGTCGAGCAGGAGCCGACGATCTTTGCCGGCACCATCGCCGACAACATCCGCTTCGGCCGGCCGGAGGCGACGTTCGCCGAGATCGAAGCCGCGTCGAAGGCGGCGCTGGTGCACGACTATGTCAGCGAACTCAGCAATGGCTACGACTCGATCGTCGGCGAGCGCGGGGTGATGCTGTCGGGCGGCCAGAAGCAACGGCTGGCGATCGCGCGTGCCCTGCTCAAGGATGCGCCGATCCTGTTGCTCGACGAAGCTACGTCGGCACTCGACGCCGAAAGCGAGCGCCTAGTGCAAATGGCGCTGGAGCGGCTGATGGAGGGGCGGACGACCCTGGTGATCGCGCATCGGCTCGCCACCATCCGCGACGCCGACCGCATCCTGGTGCTCGAAAAGGGCCGGCTGATCGACCAAGGCACGCATACCCAGCTGGTGCGCAAGGGCGGCAAGTACGCTGAGCTGGCGAAGCTGCAGTTTCGCGCTGAGCTGCAGCCGGAAGTGGCGGAGTAGGGCTGCCCCGACCCCTCGCCAGGCTCAACCGTCAGTAAGCTTGAACTCGATCCGCCGGTTCTTGGCGAAGGCTTCCTCAGTGTCGCCGGCATCGATTGGGCGGCTATCACCGAAACCCGCAGCGACGAGGTGCTGGGCTGGAATGCCCTGCTCGACGAAATACTTAGTCACGGCAATGGCGCGGGCGGCCGAGAGTTCCCAGTTCGACGGGAATTCCGGGGTGTTGATCGGGCGCTTGTCGGTGTGGCCGTCGATGCGCAGCACCCAGTTCACGTCGGCCGGAATCTGGCTGATGAGTTCCTTGATCACGGCGGCGAGCTTGGCCATTTCAGTTCGGCCGGCATCCGAGATAGTCGCCTCGCCGGCGCCGAACAGCACCTCGGACTGGAACACGAAGCGGTCGCCGACGATGCGCACGTCGGCGCGGCCCTCGAGCACCTCGCGCAGCTTGCCGAAGAAATCCGAGCGGTAGCGGCTGAGATCCTGCACGCGCTGCGCGAGCGCGAGGTTCAGGCGGCGGCCGAGATCGGCGATCTGGGTGCGGTTCTCGGTGTCGGTGGCTTCGGACGCCTGCAACGCCTCTTCGAGAGCGGCGAGCTGGGTGCGGAGCGCCGCGAGCTGCTGGTTGAGTAGGGCCACTTGTGCCGTCGCCTCGCGCGACATGTCCTCCTGGGCTGTAAGATCGGACTCGAGCTTGGCGATCTGCGCGTCCTTGCCGTCGCCGCCGGCACCGATGCCCGCCAGTTGCGCGGCCAGCTGGTCACGTTCGCCGGTTGCCGAGGAGAGCGTCGCGGTCAGGGTGGCGATCGTGGATTCGAGGTCGCTGGAATTGACCTTCTCGAGTTGCAGCAGCTCGGTCAGCTCGGCGATCTGGGCGTTGAGCCGGCTCATCGCCGTGTCCTTGCCGCTGATTTCCTGGCCGAGGAAGAACTGGCTCAGCATGAACAGCGAGAGCAGGAAGATGATGACGAGCAACAGGCTCGAGAGGGCGTCGACGAAGCCCGGCCAGTAGTTGGTAACCTGCGAGCGGCGAGAGCGCGTGGAGCTTGCCATCAGTTCGGCCGCCGGTCGGATTCACCCTCGCGCAGCATGGCTTCCATCAGTTCGCGGAGCTTCTTGTTGGTCTCGCCCTGCTGGATGATGTGGCCGCGCAGGTCCTCCTGCTCGGCCTTGATGTGCTTTACCAGCCCGTCGATGCCACGCGCCAGCTCCGCCATGGCGCGGATGGCGTTCTGCGACGAGCCGGAGTTCTGCAGGGTGGAGCCGAACTGCGCCAGCATTGCCGACATCTCGTCGCCGGAGACGCCGAGCCCGGTGGCCTGCATCTGGGTGACGGGGTGGTCGAGTTCGGTCATCGAGGTCATCCAGTCCTCGAGGTCGGTGTAGAAGGCGTTCTGCGCCTGGCTTGCCTGCAGGTCGAGGAAGCCGAGGATCAGTGAGCCGGAGAGGCCGAGCAGCGAGGCGGAGAACGCCGTGCCCATGCCGCCGAGCGGCGCCGCGAGGCCGTCCTTGAGATTGGAGAACAGCGTCGCCGTATCGCCCGCCGTGGCGTCCAGCGCCTGGATGGTCGAGGCGACGTGGGTCACGGTTTCGAGCAAGCCATAGAAGGTGCCGAGCAGGCCAAGGAAGACCAGCAGGCCCGTCAGATAGCGCGAGGTGTCCTTGGCTTCATCGAGGCGGTTGCCGACGGAATCGAGGATCGAGCGCATCGAGGACGGCGTGATCACCGCTTCGCCAAGCCGGTCGCGCAAGAGGTTCGCCACGGGGGCAAGAAGCCGAGGCTGGGTCGCCGGCATGCGGCCCTCCTGCAGCGCGTTCACCCAGTTGATCTCGGGGAACAGCCGGATCACCTGGCGGAAGCTCAAGATGATGCCGATGAAAAGCGTCAGCAGGATCAGCGAGTTGATGAACGGGTTGGCCCAGAAGAAGATCAGCAGCTGGTTGGCGAGGATCGCGGCGACCAGCGCCACCAGCACCAGGAAGATGACGATCTTGACCAGGTAAACCGCGGGACTCGCCAAGCGGTACGGGTCGTAGCTCTGCGACATCTCGCTGCCCCCAGTCGGTAAAATCGTCCCGACAATAGTGCGCTTCGGCGAAGCCACGCAACGGTCGGCCACCGGCAATGCCGGTTAACCCCATGAAATCCCGGCAATGCGACTGGAGGGTGACGGGGCCGTGGCCCCGACGCGGCTTAGTTGACGGCTTTGACGATCTTCAGCAGCTGGCCCTGGATCACTTCGTTGCCGGCGATCACCTGGCCATTCCACACCGAACCGGTGGTCCCGGCATAGTCCGACATCGTACCGCCCGCCTCGCGCACCATCAGTTGGCCCGGTGCCACGTCCCAGGGGGCGAGGCCGGCTTCCCAGTAGCCGTCGAAGCGGCCGGCGGCGAGCCAGGCGAGGTCGGTCGAGGCCGAGCCGGTTCGGCGGATGCCGGAGACGGCCGGAACGACCTGCGCCAGTTGCTTCAACTGCAGCAAGTCCAGCGCGCGGCCGCGCGAATTGATGCCGGTGACGACGACGGCGTCGGCGAGGTGCTTGCGGCTGGCGACGCGCAGGCGCTTGCGGTCGTTCAGCCAGGCGCCGCCGCCCTTTTCGGCCGTGAACAGCTCTTCCATCGCCGGGTTGTAGATCACCGAGGCGACGATCTCGTTGTTGCGCTCGAGCGCAATCGCGCAGGCGAACATCGGGATGCCGTGGAGGAAATTTGTGGTGCCATCGAGCGGATCGACGATCCAGCGGTGCTGGCCGTCGGTGCCCTTCACCTCAGTGCCTTCCTCGCCGAGGAAGGAATAGGTTGGGCGGGCCTTCTGCAGCTCGTTGAAGACGATCTCTTCGGCGCGCTTGTCGGCGTTGGAGACGAAATCCGCCGGGCCCTTCACCGAGACCTGCAGGTTCTCGACTTCGCCGAAATCCTTGGCGAGCGAGCGGCCGGCTTTGGTAGCGGCCTGGACCATGACGTTGAGAAGCGCCGAGCGCATTGGGAATACTCCGCGCGAGAAACCGAGGACGTGGGAAGGGCCGCTATGTGCCCGAGAACGCTGTTCAGTTCAAGGGCGTCTCGGGCGGCGTTGCGGTCGCAGGCGCCGGCGCGATGGTGTTGGCGGCCACCTTGGTCGGCGGCACCGACGGCCAGAAGCGGGCGCGCTCCTCGGCACGCGAC
This sequence comes from Devosia sp. P2_G7, assembly GCF_056403495.1. Classification (NCBI taxonomy): domain Bacteria; kingdom Pseudomonadati; phylum Pseudomonadota; class Alphaproteobacteria; order Hyphomicrobiales; family Devosiaceae; genus Devosia; species Devosia sp. P2_G7. Next base: position 107,076 of record NZ_JBFUFI010000005.1, on the reverse strand, counting down.
AGTTCTTCGGGCCGGATCGAGACCAGCAGCTTGTCGAGCATGGGGTCCTTCAACCCCTGCCGGCGGGCGAGGGCACGGTACATGGCGGCATCCTCGAGATTGAGCGCCACGCCCTCGCCAGCGGCGAGCAGCTTGGCATAGCGGTTCTGTGCAACGGGGTTGCCGCCATCGGCCGCGCGAGCGTACCAGCTGGCAGCGGCGGCACGATCCGCCGGCACGCCTTTGCCCAGATAGAGGATGGTGGCGTATTCGACCTGCGCCGCGGCGAGGCCATCCTCGGCAGCGAGGCGGAGCTGTTCGGCGGCGCCTTTGGGGTCGGGGGCGATGCCGGCGCCCTCGGCCAGCATGCCGGCGAAGTCATAGCGGGCTTCGGTGATGCCGGAATTTGCCGCTTCGCCGATCAGTTGCGCCGCCTTGGTAAGGCTGGGCTCGGCGTAGACGCCTTCGACATGCAGCAGCCCGAGATTGTACTTGGCCGCCATGTTGCCGGCGTCGGCGGCGGTCTTGAACAGATCGGCGGCGTGCTTGCGATCTTTTTCGACGCCACGGCCATTCTGATAGAGCATCGCCAGCTCGAACGTCGCCAGTGCATCGCCGTTCTTGCTGGCCATGCCGTACCAACTGGCGGCGGAGGTGAGGTTTTCGGGGACGCCGAGGCCCTTGGCGTAGATCTCGGCGATCAGCGTCTGGGCGTGCGGATCGCCCTTTTCCGCGCGGGGCAGGGCGAGGTCGAGGGCGGTGAGGAAGAAGCCACGCTGGTAGGCGCCATAGGCCGGGTCGACCTTCTCACCGAAGACGGAGTCACTGATGGTCAATGCGTCCGGAGCCGGCTGGTTCAGGAACTCCTCGGGCACTGGCCCGATCGGCAGTTCCTCCATGCCGAGATTGTCGGGGAACTGCATGTCCTTGGGGCGCAGGTCCTCGAAATCGGTGCGACCGGCCTGGGCCAGTGCAGGCAGCGACAGGCCGGCGAGGAGCAGGGCAAACCCGAGCCGGCGCATCATTTCGCCGGCTCCGTTACCGTGAGCGGCAAGCCGATGAACTCACAGTCACCGGCATTGTAGTTCGCCGGGCCGGCTTCGGGATCTGACAACACGCTCGGGATTTCCATGGTCTCGGCCCACCACTGCGCCATTTCGCGCTCGGCCGGCGATATGGGCCCGGAAAGCGGCCCAAATAGGATGTAGTCGACGCCGGCCTCGCCTTTCAGCATCGCATCGTCGCGCGAGTGGATATCGCCGGCGCCCACGATCATCTTGGGCTTCAGTGCGGCGATGGCCTCCTGCACCGCCTTGATGCCGCCCGGGACGTGCAGTCCGTCGGCGCCCAACAGGCGGACGAGGCCGGGGTCACCCTCGACCAGCACCGCAGCACCTTTGGCCTGCGCAAGCGGCACGATGCGCTTGGCGAGGTCCTTGTACGCATTCTCGGCCAGGTTACCGCGCGGCAGCAGCAGCGCCGCGACCTCGTCGCGCTCGAGCGTCGTGGTGAGCGCTGCGACGAGCTGGTCGGGTGGGGTGTCGGTGGGTGCGATGAGGAAGATTTCGGCTGACATGGCGGTGTTATAGCGGCCCCATCGCCGATGTGGAGCCGGATTCTGGCCGCAGCTGGGCAAGCGGTTACCGACGCGAAAAGAAAAGGGGCGCGTGAGCGCCCCGGTTCCCGGAAAAGAAAAGGGCGCGTCACGACGCGCCCCTAGTCGTCGGGAAGCTCTCAGAAGTCAGGCCGCGAGGTCGAGTTCCGGCTTGTACTGGCCGAGCGAGGCCAGCGCATTCATCCTGGCGCGATGAGTGAAGGCGCTCTGCGCGGCGGCGACGTTTTCGTCTTCGCCGTTCCAGGTCAGCAGCGCCGAGGTCTGCAGGGCGCGGCCGTAGGAGAAGGTCAGCGCCCAGGGCAGGCCGCCGATCTTGTTCATGGCCGAGAGGTGTGCGGTGGCTTCCTCGTCGGACTGGCCGCCCGAGAGGAAGGCGATACCGGGCACCGCTGCGGGCACGAAGCGGCGGAGCGTCTCGACGGTGCGCTGGGCCACTTCCTCGGTGCTGACACGATCGCGCGAACGCAGACCCGGGGTGACCATGTTAGGCTTCAGCAGCATGCCGCTGAGGTCGACCCCGGCGAGGCGCAGTTCCTTGAATACCGCCTCGAGCGTCTCGCCCGTGACTTCCTCGCAGCGCTGGATCGAGTGATCTCCCGGCTCGCCATCGGCCAGAACTTCCGGCTCGACCACCGGCACGATGCCGGCTTCCTGACAGTACATGGCGTAGCGGGCCAGCGCATGGGCGTTGGCACGGATACCGTTGCGGGAGGGGGCATAGGAGGTGATGGCGATGACGCCGCGCCACTTGGCAAAGCCGGCGCCGAGCTTGGCGTAGTGGGAGAGCCGCTGGCGCAGGCCATCGAGGCCCTCGGTGATCTTTTCATCCTTGCTGCCCGGCATGGCCAGCGCGCCGCGATCGACCTTGATGCCCGGAATGACGTCGGTTTCCTCGAACAGCTGGCGGAACGGCGTGCCGTCCTTGGCCTTCTGCTCCAGCGTCTCCTCGGTGAGGATGACGCCCGAGATGTAGTCGGTCATCGCGCCGGTGGAGCGGAACAGCATCTCGCGATAGTCGCGGCGGGTTTCCAGCGTTACCGGCAGGCCGATCAGCGCGAAGCGCTTGGCGATGGTGCCTTCGGATTCGTCGGCGGCGAGGATGCCCTTGCCGCTGGCGACGAGTTTTTTGGCGATTGCATTGAGCGAGGCCATGGGCGGGAGGGTCTCCGTTTCAACGCCCAAATAATGCCCCGCCCCAGGGCCGCCAGTCGATTGGACGTTCAGGTATCAGACGAAGGGTTGAGCGCGGCGTGACCAGCCGCGCCCGGGTTCGTCAGCCCTTGAGCGCCTCGACCCCCGGCAGCGGCTTGCCTTCCATCCATTCGAGGAAGGCGCCGCCGGCGGTGGAGACGTAGGTGAACTGGTCCTTCACGCCGGCATGGGCGAGGGCGGAGACGGTATCGCCGCCGCCTGCCACCGACACCACCTTGCCGGCCTTGGTGCGGTCGGCGACGTAACGCGCGACCTCAACCGTGCCGTGGTCGAAGGGCTGCATCTCGAAGGCGCCCAGCGGGCCGTTCCAAACGACGGTCTTGGCCTCGTCGATGGCGCCCTTGATGCGCTCGATCGAGCCGGGGCCGACATCAAGGATCATGCCCTCGGGATCCATCGAATCGACGCCGTAGTAGCGGTGCGGGGCGTTGGCTTCGAAGTGCCAGGCGACCGTGGCGTCGATCGGCAGGATGATGGCGCAGTGCGCGGCTTCCGCCTTGTCGCGGATGTCGTTGGCGGTCTCGGCCAGGTCCTTCTCGGCCAGCGACTTGCCGACACCGAGCCCGCCGGCATGGAGGAATGTGTTGGCCATGGCGCCGCCGATGACCAGGGCATCGACCTTGTTGAGGAGGTTGCCGAGCAGGTCGAGCTTGGTCGACACCTTGGCACCGCCAACGATGGCGATCACCGGACGTTCGGGGTTGCCAAGGCCCGCTTCGAGCGCTTTGAGTTCGGCCTCCATGGCGCGGCCGGCGGCCGACGGCAGCAGATGGGCGATGGCCTCGGTCGAGGCGTGGGCGCGGTGGGCCGCCGAGAACGCGTCGTTGACGAATATGTCGCCGAGTTCAGCCATGCGTGCGGCGAGTTCGGGGTCGTTTTCTTCCTCGCCGGGGTGGAAGCGCGTGTTCTCGAGCACGAGGATCGAGCCCGGAGGGGCTTCGTCGATCGCCTGCTTGGCCTTGCTGACATCGGTCCAGTCGGTGGCGATGAAGCCGACCGGGTGGCCTGTTTCGTCGGCCACCGATGGCACGACCATCTCGAGCGAGAACTCGGGATCGACCTTGCCCTTGGGGCGGCCGAAATGGCTGAGGATGATCGCCTTGCCGTCCACCTTGATGATCGAGCGGATCGTCGGCACCAGCCGCTCGATGCGGGTGGCGTCCGTTACCTTGCCATCGGCGACCGGCACGTTGAGATCGGCGCGGACCAGCACGCGCTTACCCGAAAGGTCGAAATCGTCGAGGGTCTTGAAAGCCGGCATGGGACGTATCCGCTGCTAAGGAGAGGTGCCGCTGCTATAGCAAGGATTGCAGCAAGGGCAACAGCGGAGGTCAGAGACCGACGAGGCCTGCCAGGGTGCCCGAGAGGGCAAACAGCAGCGCGCCGATGCCGATATGGCACGCCGCGAAGTAGAGGTTGGTGTTGAAGGTGAAGCGGGCGAAGCCCTCGCTCGGCCAGGCCCGCGGGCCGATGCGCCGGCGCAGCGCGCGGTCGGCCAGCACCACGTAAAGCCCGAAGGCGACAAGGGGTATCAGGAACCAGGTCGCATCGTGCCGGGCGCCGAGCGCGACGCTGCCGACGATGTTGGTGACGACCAGAAGTCGTTCAATATCACGCACCGGCTGATCGCTCCGGTTCAGGGATCAACTGATGCGAACGATAGCACGACGACGTAACGCTTTGGCGACCAAAACGTTAACGGTGGATGACAGTTCCTGCTCACACGCGGCTGAACAGGGTCGGATAGTCCACAACGAAGCCGCTTTCATCTACCGTCAGCACCTGCTCGAAGCTGCCGTCGCCGGACTGGTAGCGGTAGTGGGTGGCATCCAGCCTGGTGTAGATTTGCTCGTCGCGGAACGGCTCGAGCGAGTCCATCGGTACCCAGGCCATGGCGAAATGTTGCGGGACGCCGTCGGTGAACCTGGCGCGGCGGATCGGCAGGGTGTTGGTGAAGGGCGTGCCGGAAATGTCGATGTCGACGCAGCCTTCGAGTGCGGGCGCGCGCTGGCCATTCACCTTCCAGTCGCCGAGACCATCCGACAGCAGCCGCAGGACGCGGCCATCCTGCAGGCGGAGGGTGAGGGAGCGGAAGGTCCAGTCGGTGGCAAGCTGGATGTCGTACTGGGCGCCGTAGGCAAAGCCCTCGAACTCGCCGATCAGCACACTGCGTATGCTGATGCCGTCGTCGGTTTCCCAGACGCGGCAATGCTCGAGCCCGACCTCATCGACTGGTTTCCAGCGGAGGTCGAGCTCGAGAGGCATCGTCGTCAGAGGGTCTTGGCGAACACGGCGGTCATGTCGGCCATGCGGTTCGAGAAGCCCCACTCGTTGTCGTACCAGCCCATGATGTTCACGAAATCGTCGCCGATCACCTTGGTCTGGTCGAGCAGGATGGTGGCGGAATGCGGATCGTGATTCATGTCGCTGGAGACGTTCGGGTAGTACGTCACGGTCATGATGCCGTTGAGCGCGCCGTTCGACGCGGCGATCAGCGCGTCGTTGACTTCCTGCACAGTGGTGTTGCGCTTGGCGACGAACTTCAGGTCGACCAGCGAGACATTCGGGGTCGGGACGCGCACCGAGATGCCGTCGAGCTTGCCCTTCAGTTCCGGCAGCACGAGGCCGATGGCCTTGGCGGCGCCGGTCGAGGTCGGGATCTGGCTCAGCGCCGCGGCGCGGCCCCGGTAGAGATCCTTGTGCATGGTGTCGAGCGTCGGCTGGTCACCGGTATAGGAGTGGATGGTGGTCATCATCCCCTTCTCGATGCCGAGCAGGTCGTTCATCACCTTGGCCATCGGCGCGAGGCAGTTGGTCGTGCACGAGCCGTTCGAGATAACGGTGTGCTCCTTGCCCAGCAGCTGGTGATTGATGCCGTAGACCACGGTCAGGTCGGCGCCTTCGCCCGGAGCCGAGATGATCACCTTCTTGGCGCCGGCCGCGAGGTGCGCCGAGGCCTTTTCCTTCGAGGTGAAGAAGCCGGTGCACTCGAGCACGATCTCGACGCCGAGCTCCTTGTGTGGCAGCAGGGCGGGATCCTTGACGGCAGTGACCTTGAAGGTCTGGTTGCCGGCGGTGATCACATCGCCTTCGACCTTCACTTCATGAGGGAAGCGGCCGTGCACGCTGTCGAAGCGCAGCAGGTGGGCGTTGGTTTCGACCGGGCCCAGATCGTTGACGGCGACGACCTGGATGTCGTTGCGACCGCTTTCGACGATGGCGCGCAGGATGTTGCGACCGATGCGGCCAAAGCCATTGATTGCGACGCGTACAGCCATGATGGCTCCTTGAGGACTTCTAAGGGAGGAGAAAAGGAGAGCGCGGTGTCTTACAACTGCGCCATGACAGCTTCAACTATGGCTTTGGATGTAATGCCAAAGTGCTCATAGAGGGCCTCGGCCGGCGCGCTGGCGCCGAACGAGTGCATGCCGATGAAGCGACCTTTGTCGCCAAGCAGCTTCAGCCAGCTCATCTCGATGCCGGCTTCGATCGCCACCTTGGCCTTGGGCCTGCCGATCACGCTGTCGCGATATTCCTGCGACTGGGCATAGAACAACTCCTGGCTCGGGACGGAGACGACCTTGGCCGAGATGCCCTGGGCCTTCAGCAGCTCGAGGCTCGCGACAGCGATCGCGACTTCCGAGCCGGTTGCGAAGATCACCGCATCGGCGTTCTTGTCGCCGGCGATGACGTAGGCGCCCTTGGCGGACGGGTTGCCCTCGACCGTTTCGGTGCGCAGCGCCGGCAGGTTCTGGCGGCTGAGTGCGAGGATCGAGGGCTTCTCGGCCTCGATGGCGAGCTGCCAGCATTCGAGCGTTTCGACCGCATCGGCCGGGCGGAAGACCAGGAGACCCGGGATAGCGCGGAGCGTCGACAGGTGTTCCACCGGCTGGTGGGTCGGGCCGTCTTCGCCGAGGCCGATCGAGTCATGGGTCATCACGTAGATGACCTTCTGCTCCATGATGGCCGAGAGGCGGATCGCCGGGCGGGCATAGTCGGTGAACACCAGGAACGTGCCGCCATAGGGGATCAGGCCCTTGTGGAGCGCGATGCCGTTCATCGCCGCAGCCATCTCGTGCTCGCGGATGCCGTAGCGCATGTAGCGGCCGGTGTGGTCGGCGGCAGTGAAGGGCAGGGTCTCGGGCGTGTTGGTGAGGTTCGAGCCGGTGAGATCGGCGGAGCCGCCGATGGTCTCGGGCAGCACCTTGTTGATCACCTCCAGCGCCATCTGGCTCGACTTGCGGGTCGCGACCTTCGGCTTGTCGGCAACGAGCTTGGCCTTGAACGTCTCGATGGTCTCGTTCCAGTTCGCCGGCAGTTTGCCGGCGATGCGGCGCTCGAACTCGGCGCGCAGTTCGGGCTTGGCGGCAGCAAGGCGGCCTTCCCAGTCGCCACGGGCGTTCTCGGAACGGGTACCGGCCGCGCGCCAGGCGTTGAGCGTGTGGCTCGGGATTTCGAAAGCCGGGTAGTCGATGCCGAGCTTCTGCTTGGCGCCACCGAGTTCTGCCGCGCCGAGCGGCGAGCCGTGCACCCCGTGCGAGTCCGCCTTGGTGGGCGCGCCGAAGCCGATGATGGTCTTGGCGGCAATCAGTGTCGGCTTGTCCGTCGACTTCTTGGCGTCGAGCAGGGCCTTCTCAACCTGGGCCTGGTCGAGGCCGTCGATCTCGATGGTGTTCCAGCCGCTGGCCTTGAAGCGGGCGATCTGGTCGGTCGAGTCGGCGTTGGAGACGCGGCCGTCGATGGTGATGTTGTTGTTGTCCCAGATCACCACGAGCTTGTTGAGCTTCAGGTGCCCGGCGAGCGAGATGGCTTCCTGCGAGATGCCTTCCATCAGGCAGCCGTCGCCGGCGATGACCCAGGTGTGGTGATCGACGAGGTCGGAACCGAACTCGGCGGCGAGCTTGGCTTCAGCGACGGCGAAGCCGACCGAATTGGCGATACCCTGGCCGAGCGGGCCGGTGGTGGTCTCGATGCCGGGGGCGAAATGGTACTCCGGGTGACCGGCAGTCTTCGACCCAAGCTGGCGGAACTGCTTGATCTGGTCGATCGTCATTTCCTCGTAGCCGAGGAGATAGAGCGATGCGTAAAGCAGCATCGAGCCGTGACCGGCCGAGAGAATGAAACGGTCGCGATCCGGCCACCAGGGGTTCTTCGGATCGAACTTCATCACCTTGGTGAACAGCACCGTCGCGATGTCGGCGACGCCCATCGGCAGGCCGGGGTGACCGGAGTTGGCTTTCTCCACCGCATCCATGGCGAGGGAACGGATGGCATTGGCCATCTCATTGGCTTGGGCGGAGTTGGTCATTACGGGGTGCTCTCGGCTAAGGGGAAAGCCCGGAAAACCGGGCGCCTCGAACCCTCCTGCCGAGGCGGGTTGACGCTTAGCAGGTTCCTTTGACCTGTCAATGTCGCCTCCCGGAGGGGGGCGTTGCCACGCCGCGCTAGCTTTGCGCTATAGTGCCAAGTGGAATCGCCCTTTTCCGCGATGGGGGGTCGGGATGGCCGAGCATAACTCCGATGAAGGATACGAAGCCGCCGCCAGCCGGCTCGACAAGGCGTTCGCGCGGCTCGAAGCGAGCGTGCGCAGCCTCAACGGCCGGATGCGGGCGCATAGCCGGATAGAGTCCGACACCCAGAAGCTGGTGAGCGAACGGCAGCGGCTGGCGCAGGAGCTCGACAAGGTCAGCGCCAAGGCCAAGCGGCTCGACGACAGCTCCGCCGAAGTGGCGCGGCGCCTCGTCGTCGCCATGGAGTCGGTACGCGAAGTGCTGGCGAAAGAGGACAGCTGACATGCCCGAGGTCAATGTCGACATCAACGGCCGCAAGTACCGCATGGCTTGCGAAGAGGGCCAGGAGCAGCACCTGCTCGGCCTCGCCGACCGCTTCAACCAGCATATCGACCAGTTCAAGGGCACCTTCGGCGAGATCGGCGATAACCGCCTGACGGTGATGGCAGGCATCGCGGTGCTCGACGAGCTGGCCGAAGCCGAACGCCGTATCGCCGATCTCAAGCAGGACGTCGCCAACCTCACCCAGGTGGGCGAGGCGCTGACACATGAAGCCGAGGGGCTGGAGCAGCGTTTCGCCAAGCGGCTCAATGAAGCGGCCCGGAAGATCGAGGCGATCTCCACCGCCATCGACGAGACCGGCGCCGGCGCCTAGTTCTTCCTGACGATGCAGGAGCCGCCGGCAGCCTGCAGCCTGGCGCAGAGTGCGTCGGCGTCGGCCCGGTTGTCGCGCCCGATCATGGCATAGTGCCTGAGCCGCGGCCCGAAGTTCGGGTTGCGCGCCATCAACAGCATCAGCTTTTCGCTGCCGAGCACCTTGGGGTAGGCCGCCTGCACCCGCTCGAAGCGACGGATGACCACTCCCTGCGAGAAGTTCTGCGCCAGCAGCACGCCCCACGGCTTCCACTCGCTCGGCTGCCGATCGAGGCGAGGCACCCGTTCTGCTTCAGCCATCTTCACGCAGGCAGCGATGAACGGCTCGTCCTTGCCGATGGCGTAGTCGACCTCGGGTGGGATCTCGGCCAACCACGCGTCGGGATCGCGCCCAGTCACGACCTCCACATAGAACCGGGTCTCGGCTGGCAGATAGTTGCCACCTTTCACAAAGCCAGAGGCCCGTCCTTCGCCGCCGTTATAGGCGACAGCGGCCAGTCCAAGGTTGCCAAACTTGTCAGCGAGGAAGCGCAGATACTCTGCCGATTTCGCCAGCGCCTCGGTTGGATCGAACGCATTCCGCAGGCCGCGGATCCGGGCGGTCGAGGGGATGAATTGTGCAATCCCCTGCGCGCCGGCGGTGCTCAGAGCAAACGGATCGAACCGGCTCTCCTGCCAGATCAGCCGCGCGAAGTATCCGACCGGCAGCTCCTCGCGCCACGCAAACAGCTGGATCGCCCCGCAGGTGTCGCGAAAGAACTGCTCCTGCCCGATGCAGACGGCGGTCCACGCCGGAGCGGCAGGATCAGCGGCGTAGCAGGATCGGAGCTTGGCCGGTTCGGCGTCGCTCTCGACAGCCCAAGCGGTGCAGCTAAACGCCGCGATAACAATCGCTAGTCCGAGGCCGATCAGTCGTCCGCCGCGCATGCTGCAAAGCTAGGGTGCGCTCGGGGCTGGGGCAAGTCCGGCGCCTTAGTCGCTGAACCGTCCCGGTTCCCAGTTCGCCAGCACTGCCTGCTGCAGGTCGATCTCTTCCATGATTTCGCGCAGCACTTCGTCGTCGAGCTTGCGCTCGTCACGGGCGGCGACGAGGGCGGCGCGGCGGGCTTCGAGCACCGTGCGGCCCAGCTCGAGCACCATGGCGTCATGCTCGGAATGGGATTGGCGCTGCGCTGCGTCCTCGACGCTGGCGCGCTTCAGCATCTGCTCGGCGGCGGCCCGCGCGGCTGGATCAGTCTGGCCGTCGCGGAAGGCGGTGATGGCAGCCTTGCTGGCGGCGTCAGCGATATCTCGCGCGATCACGTGCTGTGCGGCGCGATACTTGTCCTCCTCCGGATCGGAGATACCGAGCACGCCGATCAGCCAGGGAAGCGTCAGGCCCTGCACCAGCAGCGTGCCGATGGTGACCGCGAAGGCGACGAACTGGATGACATCGCGTCCGGGGAAGGCCTCGCCCGCCAGCGTCGTCAGCGGAATACCGGCGGCGGCCGCGAGGGTGACCACGCCGCGCATGCCGGTCCAGGCGATGACCAGGTTCTCACGCCAGCTGAATGGCTCGGGTACGTCGTACCCGCCCTGCCGCAGCACTTCCCGGCGGCGCTCGAAACGGCCGCCTCGCCTGCCCAACCGCCGCGGCGGCTCCTCGCCGGCCTCCATGCGGGCGATCGATTCCCGCACCCTGCGTGTCTGCCAGCGCGATACGAAGCCAGTGCCGAACACCCAGGCGATACGCACGAGGATCACCGCAACGAGCACGACCAGCGAGAGCCCGAGCAGTTCGGGCAGGCTGAAGCCGGTTGCCGTCGCCTCCTCGATGACGAACTTCATCTGCAAGCCGATATAGGCGAAGACGAAGGCCTCGAGCAGCGCGTCGGCGGTGCGCCAGAACTGGCGTTCCTGGATGCGCGCGGCATAGCGCGCCTCGGTCGAGTTGTGCCCGAGCGAGAAGCCGGCGGCGACCACGGCGAGGACGCCGGACGCCCCGACTTCTTCGGCCACGAGATAGGCGGTGAACGGCACGAGCACGGAGAGCACGGTGACCAGTGAAGCGTTGGTCATATGTAGCCGAGTGCGATGCACGATCGCGCCGATCACCATCCCGATGACGATGCCGACGATCACGGCATAGCCAAAATAGAGGAAGCCGTTTTCGATGAAGAGGTGGCGGCCGGTCACCGTGGCGGTGGCGAAGGCGAAGAGGGTAAGCGCGGCCGCATCATTGATCAGGCTCTCGCCCTTCAGCACGGTCATCATCCGGCTGGGGAGCCCGAGCTTGCGGCCCACCGCGACAGCGGTCACCGCGTCGGGCGGCGACACCACCGCCGCAAGCACCGTCGCCACCGCCAGCGTCATGCCCGGGATGATCGAGGCGGAGACCGCGCCGACGACGGAGGTGGTGACCAGCACCAGCACCACGCCGAGGTTCACGATCGACCCCAGCCGCTTGATGAAGCTGACGAACGAGAATTCCGTCGCGGCCGAATAGAGCAGCGGCGGCAGCACGACGGTGAGGATGATCTCGGGCTCGAGTTCCAGCCGCGGCAGTCCGGGAACGAATGAGGCGGCGAGGCCGACCAGCGCCAGCAGCAGCGGCGCCTGGATGCTGCGGCGTTCGGCGATAATGGTGACCGCTATGGCTGCGATCATCACCAAGAGGATCTGTGAAACCATGCGTCGCCCCTGTGCCCTTGCCCGCCTGATATAGGCGGGGACGTGGAAAAGGAAAGAAGCGCTTGGCGTTGGCGCGCTGTGCACCCTATATTGAATGGGCTGCCCGGTGCGTGTTGGATCTTATTTCCCTGGGGCCGTACTGATCCTTAAGGGAGCTGTCACCGTTCGGACCCGTGGGTTCGGACACACGGCGCCCACCTACGTAAGTAGGTTCCCAGGATCTGTATCCCACGGCCAGGGCGGCACCTAATTCTTCGCCAGAAAGCCCCATGAGCGACGCAAAGATCGAAGAGGCGAAAGCGGCGCTCCGAGCCGTAGCGCACAAGAAGCGAGCGGCCTTCCATCCGTCCCTGCGCAACGAGGCGGCCCATGCGGCCATGCTGCATTTCTTCGATGCCGTGCCCATCGAGAAGGGCGAAGTGGTCGCAGGCTACTGGCCGATCCGTGACGAGATGGACGTGAAATCGGTGGTGGCCCGGCTGATGGATGCCGGCCAGCCAGTGTGCCTGCCGGTGGTGCTGGGCGACGAGCAGCCGCTCGAGCTTCGGCTCTGGGAAGACGGCGCGCCGCTTTACGAGGCCGGTTTCGGAACGCTCGCCCCTGCGGAGGAAGCGCCGCGCGCCGCGCCCGACGTCATCCTCATGCCGCTCCTCGGCTTCGACAAGCACGGCACCCGCCTTGGCTACGGCGGTGGCTATTACGACCGGACACTGGCCGCGCTGCCGAAGCGGCCAAGGCTCATTGGCTTCGCCTTTGCGCTGCAGGAGGTGGATCTGATCCCGCGCGAGGCGCACGATGTGCCGCTCGACGCTATCGTGACTGAACAGGGCGTCCGCAACTTCGACAAAAAGGCGCCGGTTACGTGAGAGTCCTGTTCCTGGGCGACGTGGTCGGCAAGTCCGGCCGGGACGCCGTTTCCGACCGCCTTGCCGGGCTGGTCGACAAGCACAAGTTCGATTTCGTGGTGATCAACGGCGAGAACGCCAGCCATGGGCGCGGGCTGACCGAAGGGCACTTCGCCGAGATCAAGGCAGCCGGCGCCGACGTCGTGACGCTGGGCGACCACGCCTTCGACCAGCGCGACACACTGACATACATCGCCCGCGAGCCGACGCTGCTGCGGCCGCTCAACCTCGCTCCGGGCACGCCCGGACGCGGTGCCAATCTCTATGAAAGCCGCGCCGGGCACCGGGTGCTGGTGATCAACGCGCAGGGCCGGGTGTTCATGGATCCGGTCGACGATCCATTCCGCGCCGTCGAGGCTGCGGTTGCCGCCTGTCCGCTCGGCGAGCAGGCCGATGCGATCATCCTCGATTTTCACACCGAGGCGACCTCGGAAATCCAGGCGATGGGGCACTTCCTCGACGGCAAGGTCAGCCTTGTCGTCGGCACCCACACCCACATCCCAACGGCCGATCACCGCATTCTCAAGGGCGGCACGGCGCTGATGGCCGATGCGGGCATGTGCGGCGACTATGACTCGGTGATCGGCGTTGAGGTCGACGAACCGCTCAACCGCTTCCTCACCGGCATCGCCACCGGCAGGTTTACCCCGGCGGATGGTGAGGCGACGCTGAGCGGAGTCGCAATCGAGACCGATCCGAGGAACGGTCTCGTCGCCAAGCTGTTTCCCGTGCGGGTCGGTGGGTCGCTGGCCCAGGCAGAGCCGGCGTTCTAGGGAGCAGCGGTCAGATACAGTTTGCACGTCCAGTTTTGCGGCTTCGGGAACAGATTGTAGGCGGCGTAGTAGTCACCAACCGGGATTTCGTTTTCGAGGGTGATGGTCAATTCGGTCCCGTTGGGCAGCGTAAGATGTATCTGGGTGCCGACCGGCCAAGAATCTGGTCCGAGGTTCTGGATGTCGACGCCCCACAGTGATGCGTCGTCGTTCGTGGGACGAAGCTGACACGTCGTCTCGGCGTCGAGAATGACGGGTGGCGCCGGGTCACCTTCGCCGGTCGGCAGATCCGGCATTGGGCCGGGCGGCTGCGCGTCGCCTCCATCGGGTGCTTGATCGCTTCCGTCAGGATCTGGCGTCCCTTCGTTTCCCTTGTCTTCGACTGGCGTGACTTTCATCGAGCATGCAGCGCCCTCGGGCAGTTCGCCGAGCTTCACCGGAACGCCGATCGACTGCCCGGGCTGCCAGTCCGTATCGAGCTTGAACAGCTTCTGGATGTTGCCTGGCTGCAGGTAGAGCGTCACTACCGTTCCCGCCGGGATCACCTTGCCGGTGCCGTTGACTGCAAGGATCGCCGGACCGTCGTGACCCTGCTTGATCAGGCACCGGACGCCCTCGGTGGACTTGGGCAGGCGCGGCTCTTGTCTAGTTTCGGTAGCGCCGGAACCGCTGCTGTCGTCACGTTCGACGACCGGCCGCTCCGGTCGCGTATCGCGGGTTTGTGCAAATGCCGGCGCCGTGCCCGCCGTGAGGAGCGCTGCCATGGCTACGAGCGAAAATCTCTTAAATGCGTCCATCTCTAGTTCTCTCTGCTTGCGGTCCCAATACCGCGCTGATGAGCGCTAGATGCCAGTGAACGACTGAATGTGCGGTGATATCCGCATTTATCGCGGGTTCATATTCAAGTTATCGCTGAAATGGCGGAAACTGTCACGCATTGCCTTGGATCGGGCGAGATGCTCGGCCGGCTGTCACACGGCCTTTATTTTCGCCGCCGCCGCCCCTATAACCGCCCACCACCATTGCCACACATGCCAACAGGGGTGACCGCATGGCCGGCCATTCGCACGCCAAGAACATCATGCACCGCAAGGGCAAGTCCGACGCGGCTCGCTCGAAGGTGTTTTCGAAACTCGCTCGTGAAATCACCGTGGCTGCCAAGCTCGGCGTGCCGGACCCGGCGTTCAATTCGCGCCTGCGCCTCGCAGTCAGCAACGCTCGCGCGCTGTCCATGCCGCGCGACAACATCGAGCGCGCTATCAAGAAGGCGAGCGGCGCCGACACCGAGAACTACGAAGAGATCCGCTACGAAGGCTACGGCCCCGGCGGCGTTGCCGTCATCGTCGAGGCGCTGACCGACAATCGCAACCGCACCGCCTCGAACGTGCGCTCGACCTTCTCCAAGAATGGTGGCGCACTGGGGGAAACCAACTCGGTCGGCTTCATGTTCGATCGCGTCGGCGAAATCTTCTACCCAGCCACCGCCGGCTCGGAAGACAAGGTGATGGAAGCTGCCATCGAGGCCGGCGCCGACGACGTCGAAAGCGACGAAGAGGGCCATTGGATCTACACCTCGTTCGAGGCGCTGAACGAGGTCGCGGCGGCGCTCGAGAAGGTGTTGGGCGAGGCAGAATTGGCCAAGTTCATCTTCAAGCCGCAGAACGAAGTGCCGGTGGACGCGGAAAAGGGTGCGACGCTGCTCAAGCTGATCGGCATCCTCGAAGAGGACGACGATGTGCAGAACGTCTATGCCAACTTTGACATCAGCGACGAAGACATGGCCAAGATCGACGCCGCCTAAGATCGACGCGTGAGCGTTTGACAAATCCGGGCCTGGGCAATAGTTCAGGCTCGTTACGCCGAAAAAACGTAGGCCGGTTAAGGTGAGTCCGGCCCTCCCGCGAGGGAGATTGTCCCGCCCAAAAGGCGAAGGACCCACGGCAAGCCGACGAGCGCCCGATCCCCGGGTGCCCGCTGCTTGTTGGGATATGGGTCGATGAGATTTCACCGCCAGCTTCATGCCCTGAGCCGCGTGCGCCTCGAGACCGGTCGTTCGACCGTTTCCTTCGCAACCATCAGGACATCATCATGCAGTTCAATCACGCCAATTTCGCCGTCGCTGACGTAGGCGCGGCGGCCGAGTTCTTCGCCCGGCATTTCGATTTCACCGTCGTCGGCGAAGCGCACGACAACTTCGCCGTCATGGAGGGTGAGGGCGGGTTCGTCCTCAACTTCATGGCATCAGGCAAGACCGAAGCCACCTACCACAAGAACTTCCATGTCGGCTTTTTCGTCGGCAGCGTCGCCGAGGTGCGGCTGAAGCATGCCGAACTCGTCGATGCCGGCTACGGTCCGGGCGACGTGCAACAGTTCAATCGTGGCGGCAGCCGGACGACGACGTTCTACTGCCAGGCCCCCGGCGGCTTCCTCGTTGAAGTCGCAACGACGGCTGCGGACGACTAGGCCGCTGCAGCGGGCAGCGTCTCGTAATGCGAGATGGACGCGACTGCGGTGCAGTTGCGTCCGTTCTGCTTTGCCGCATAGAGCTGTTGGTCGGCTAATCGGAACAACTCGGTGAAGGGCAGGGAGCGGTCGTAGACCGCGCCGCCCACGCTCACCGTCAACTGGTAGGGCTTCCCGTCGGGGGCGAACCTGGCTTCGCAGACCGCGAGGCGAAGCCGCTCGGCAACGGCCTCGGCGATCAGCAGCGTGGTGCCGGGCAGGTAGACGGCAAACTCCTCGCCACCGATGCGTCCGACGAGATCGGCAGCGCGCAGCACACTGCGCACCGATTTGGCGATCAGCCGCAGCGCGGCGTCGCCGTGGTCGTGGCCGTAGGTATCGTTGATCGCCTTGAAGTTGTCGGCATCGATAACGAGCAGGGTGCCGCGCATGCCATCGTCGGCGAAGCGGCCATCGGCCAGCGCTTCCTCCACTTCACGGGTGAAGGCACCACGGTTCAGCAGCTCGGTTAGATTGTCGGTCGCCGCATGGTGGCGCAGCAATTCGTGGGCGATGGCGAGCTCACGCAATTTGCTCAGCAGGAAGAACAGCATGGGGATGGCGAGGCCCATCGGCACGAACACGTCGAGGGCGATCGACCAGCGGAGCGACTCGGGGCTGAGATTGTGGAAATTGAAGGAATCGACGAACAGCGCGACTGCAATGCAACCGATCGTGCCCAGCGCTGTCCAGAGGAAGACGCGGCCCCAGCCGCTGGGCGAAAAATCCAAAGCTCGCGTTCCTTCAGCACTTCTGCGCAGAAGCCGTGGAAGCTAGGCCGGGCGAGTTGAGATCGCCTCAAGCCGCTGGATCGGATTTTATCTATCGCCGGAATTTAGTGCTTCAGCGCACCGCAGCGTTCAGCGCGACGAGGTCTGGATCGACCTGTTTGCCGCCCAACTCGACACGATTGCGCCCGGTGTGCTTGGCCTCGTAGAGGCGGCGGTCGGCGATGCGGAACAAGTCTGAGAAGCCGGCGTCGCCTGAGCTTACGGCGCCGCCGATGCTGACCGAAAGGCGCTGCGCGACGCCTTCGGACGTGACGAACAGCGCATTGACGGAATCGCGGATGCGCTCGGCGGTGCGCTCGGCAGCGTCCGCTCCGGCGTCCCTGACGAAGACGCCGAATTCCTCGCCACCGATGCGCCCGACCAGATCGCCCTCGCGCACGCTGTCGCGGATGGCGCGAGCGATCAGCTGCAGCACCTCATCGCCGCGCTCATGGCCGAAGCGGTCGTTGATGGTCTTGAAGTGGTCGGCATCGATGACCAGCAGCGCTGCGCTACCGTTCATCCCGCTGAGGCTCGCGCCGACGCGCGAGGTGAAAGCGCGGCGGTTGAGGCAGTCGGTCAGCCAGTCGGTGGAGGCAAGGGTCTCCAGCCTGCGGTTGGCCTCTCTCAGCTGCGCCGACCGGATCTGGAGGAACAGCAGGATCGGGCCACCCAAAGCGGTCGGCATCCCGAGGGCGAGGACGGTGCCGACATCATTCATGCCCTGGTTCAGGGACATCATGACGAGGTTGGAGATCACCCAGGACCCTACCGTCGAAGCGATGAGGATCAGGGTCGTGCGCCGCCAGACGATGCCCCATGCCGACTGCGGCAATACCAACCTGTTCATCCCGCGACCCCCGAGCGAATGCGCATGGCTTAAGGGGCAATGCTTGAATGCGAATTAATGCGGCCGGCAGGAATGCCGGCAATTCCCCCAGGGTGTTTCCGTTTCGTTCACAAAGCGCTTGGTAGGATTCATCACCTGCCCTAAAGCTTCAGAATGGCGGAAACAGTGCGAATCATCGGGATAGATCCGGGGCTGCGGCGCTGCGGCTGGGGGGTGATCGAGAGCTCGGCCAACCGGCTGGGCTTCGTTGCCTGCGGCACAATCACGCCGCCCACCGAGGGCTCGCTGGCCGACCGGCTGGTCGAACTGCATCGCGGCATCACGTCCGTGCTTGATGAATACGCACCGGAAGAGGCCGCGGTCGAAGAAACGTTCGTGTCCGCCGGCGCGCGCTCGGCGCTGCAACTCGGGCAGGCACGCGGCGTGGTGCTGATGACGCCGGCTTTGCGCGGGTTGCCGGTCGGCGAGTACGCCGCCAACCTGATCAAGAAGTCGGTCGTCGGCACCGGCCATGCCGAGAAAACCCAGGTGCAGATGATGATCAAGATCCTGTTGCCCACCGCGATCTTCAAGGGCGCCGACGCGGCCGATGCGCTGGCCATCGCCATCTGCCACGCGCATCACCGCGCCATCCGCAAGCTGAGTGTTCCTGCATGATCGGCAAGCTCAAGGGCCTCGTCGACGGGTTCGGCGACGACCACGTGCATCTCGACGTCAACGGCGTCGTCTACGAGACGTTCTGCTCGGCCAAGACGCTGGCGGCCCTACCGCAGGTTGGCCACGCTGCGGTGATCCATACCGAGATGATCGTCCGCGAGGATATGATCCGGCTCTACGGCTTCTTCACCGAAGCCGAGAAAGCCTGGTTCGGCACGCTGATGACGGTGCAGGGGGTCGGCAGCCGGGTGGCCCTCGCCATCCTATCGGTACTCACCCCATCCGAGCTCGCCAGCGCCATCGCGCTGCAGGACAAGGCGATGATCGGCCGCGCCAACGGCGTAGGTCCCAAGCTCGCCGTCCGCATCGTGACCGAACTCAAGGGCAAGGCCCCGGCGGTCGGTGCTATCGATGCCGGTGTGCTGGGCCTGCAGGCGGCACTTGGAGAGGGGGCTGCGGCCAGCAACGTCACCGATGCGGTCTCTGCCCTCACCAATCTCGGCTACTCGAGCGCGCAGGCCTCCGCTGCCGTGGCGCGGGTGGTCGGCCGCGACGGCGATGGGATGGCGACCGACAAGCTGATCCGGCTGGGACTCAGGGAATTGAGCAGTTAGCCTTGCAGTGCATAACATTCCTTACTACACTAAGAAAGTAAGGAGCACTCGCAATGTCTGGGAAATCACTGCCTGCAAGGACAAGGTACACCGGCAAGGTGACCAGCAAGGGTCAAACCACCGTCCCAAAGGAAGTGCGAGACTTTCTGGGCTTGGAAGAGGGGACGCAGATGGAGTGGATTCTGGACGATGGCAAAGTCACGGTGAAGCCGCGGAAGCTGCGGGCAGTCGACTTGGCTGGTATTCTAGGCCCGCCGCCCAGCGGCGACGTACACGTGACCGTTGAAGAGATGAACGAGGCCATTGGCGACGCAGTAGTGGAACGGTTCGAGCGTTCGACCCGGAGATGATCGGCGTCGACACCAATGTTCTGGTACGCTTGTTCGTGCCGGTTGAGCCACAACGTGAGGCCGCGGTCGCGTTCTTCGGTCAGCGGTCAGCCGCCGATCCGGCCTTCGTCACCACGGTGGTCCTCACCGAGTTCGCCTGGGTTCTGCGCCGCCGATACAAGTACGAGCATGATCAGGTCGGCCAAGCCATTCGCTGGATGCTGGACTCCGACGACTTCGTGATGGAGGACCGTGACCTCATTGAGTGGGCGCTCGCCAACTACACGCGATCGCGCATCGACTTCTCCGACTTGCTGGTGGCACGATCGAGCGAACTGGCCGGTGCGCCCCGCATCGCGACGTTCGACCGTGATGCTGCCAAATACGTCCCTGGCATGGAACTCCTCAAGTGACCGACCTGACCTCTGCCCATACCGGCCGGGACGACCCGCTGGACGTCTCCCTCCGTCCGTCCGGCTTTTCCGAGTTCATCGGGCAGGCCGAGGCGCGGGCTAATCTCGAGGTGTTCATCCAGGCGGCGAAGCACCGCGGCGCGGCGCTGGATCATGTGCTGTTCGTCGGTCCGCCGGGCCTCGGCAAGACCACGCTGGCGCAGATCGTGGCGCGGGAACTCGGCGTCGGGTTCCGCGCGACCTCGGGCCCGGTGATCGCCAAGGCCGGCGATCTCGCGGCGCTGCTCACCAATCTCGAAGAGCGCGACGTGCTGTTCATCGACGAGATCCACCGGCTCAACCCGGCGATCGAGGAAATCCTCTATCCGGCGATGGAGGACTACCAGCTCGACCTGATCATCGGCGAAGGGCCCGCGGCGCGTTCGGTGCGGATCGATCTGGCGAAGTTCACTCTCGTCGGCGCCACCACCCGCGCCGGACTGCTGACAACGCCGCTGCGCGACCGCTTCGGCATCCCGATCCGGCTCAATTTCTACACCCCCGAAGAGCTGGTGAAGATCGTCGAGCGCGGCGCGCGGCTGCTCGGCATCGGAATGGCGCCGGATGGGGCGATGGAAGTTGCCCGCCGTTCCCGCGGTACGCCCCGCATCGCCGGCCGGCTGCTGCGCCGCGTCACCGATTTCGCGCTGGTCGACGGCGCCAAGGAGATCACCCGCTCGGTGGCCGACAAGGCGCTGCTGCGGCTCGATGTCGATGCGCGCGGCCTCGATCAGCTCGACCGTCGCTACCTCAAGGTGATCGCCGATTTCTACGGCGGCGGGCCGGTGGGCATCGAGACCATAGCGGCTGCCCTCAGCGAGCCGCGCGACGCGCTGGAGGAGATCGTCGAGCCCTACCTGATCCAGCAGGGCTTCATCCAGCGCACGCCGCGCGGCCGCATGCTGACGGCGCTCGCCTTCCAGCATATGGGCATCGGCGTGCCGCAGGGGTTCGTCGGGATGCAGGGCAGCCTGTTCGAGGAACCGGAGGGAGAGAACTGATGGTAGAGCACCGCCCTGTCTTGCGCCATGACAGCATGGTCTGCTTCGATGACGGCGCCGCCCGCTTCCAGATGCGGGCTGCCGGCATCGCCATCCGGAATGGGCGCGTGCTGATCCAGAACATCAAGGGCGGGTACGGCACGTTCCTGCCTGGTGGCCGGATCGAGCAGGCAGAGGCGAGTGTCGAAACCCTGGTGCGCGAGATGCAGGAGGAATTCGGCCATCCCGTCGAAGTCGGCCAGCTCGCCTTCGTGATCGAGTCTTTCTATCCCGAGAAATCGCAGGTCTTCCACGAGGTCGGGCTCTACTACCGGATCGAAGTGTCCGACGATTTCCCCTATCACGACACCGATATCTGCCATCGCTGTTACGAGGGCCCGGTCGAGATGGAATATCGCTGGGTGCCGACGACGGCGGAAGCGCTCGCGACAAGCGTGTTCTATCCCGAGCCGCTCCGCGGGCGGCTTGGTGACATACCCTCGACCACGATCCACCTCCTCGATCGGTCGGCGGCATGAGCGGCAGCCATTTCCAGGCCCGCGTGTACTACGAAGACACCGACTTCTCCGGCAACGTCTACCACGCGGCGTACCTGCACTTCTTCGAGCGGGCGCGGACCGAGTTCCTGCGCGAGCGCGGCGTGCATCACTCGGAGCTGGTGAAGGATGGCATCGCCTTTGCGGTGCGCACGATGACCATCGACTTCAAGGCGGCGGCGCATATCGACGACCTGCTGGAGGTGACCACCGAGGTCGCGTCGCACAGCCCGGCGCGGCTCCATCTCGTCCAGTCGATCAGCCGCGACGGTGTCGAGATCACCCGGGCCGATGTACAGGTGGTGGCGATCAAGACCAGCGGCGGCGTGGCGCGGATGCCTCGCCATCTGGTCGAAGCGCTCAAGGCATAGAAAAGGGCCGCCGGTTTGCCGGCGACCCAAGGTTTTGCCTGCGATTGGCGTCCTTACATCGCGGCGGGCTTAACCTGTCCGCGGATCTCGCCGTCAGGGAACT
The DNA here is from genome assembly GCF_056403495.1 of Devosia sp. P2_G7. NCBI lineage: Bacteria > Pseudomonadati > Pseudomonadota > Alphaproteobacteria > Hyphomicrobiales > Devosiaceae > Devosia > Devosia sp. P2_G7. The sequence continues at coordinate 85,573 of NZ_JBFUFI010000005.1, read as the reverse complement.
TGGCCGTATGGAGGTTGAAGTACCACTGGCCACCCTGCAACTGGGTGATCTGGTCATCGGTCAGCGTGGCGTTGCCGTTGATCGGGCTCGCGAGCGGATCGGCAAGCGGTACAACCGGATCGGCATTGGCGCCCTCGGCAGCCGGGCCGTGGAAATGGGCGCCGGTCGCGTCGCCGCTCAAGCCTTCATAGGTGACAGTCCAGGTGAAGACCTTGCTGTCGGTGTCGAGCGTCGCTTCCACCTTGCCGGTGGCGGTAGAATCCGTTGGCGGCACCTCCGAGGCGGCCGTCAGGTCGGCGGTGAACTTCACCACTTCTGCAAAGGCCGGCATTGCCGAAAAAGCCAATACGGCGGTGGCGGCCAGCAAGGTGCGAGTCAGATTGAGATGCATTGGGATCTCCCTCGTCGTTGACGTGTTGTGGACAACCGCAGGCCTCCATCTGGCGGCAGGCCACGTCCACAACGCGATAGCTTGCGATCAGTTGCGCTGCGCTGATCGGTCGCGCTCACGCGAACGCGAGGAATCGCTTTGTTAACACTTGCTTGACCATAAGTAAGGCAGTGCACCACCAGTGCTGCCAAAGGTCCGGGATTCCGGGCTTTTCTCTTAAATTTGACAAATTTGGACCGCATCGACCCGACGATCAGGTTTCGGTCGTCGGGGCCGGACTGAGAAGGACCCTTACATGGAAGCCATGGACGCCGTCGGCACGGTCGCTCCGCATGCCGACCTTTCGATCTGGGCGCTGTTCTGGCAGGCCGACCTTGTCGTCAAGACGGTGATGATCGGGCTGCTCGCGGCCTCGGTCTGGTGCTGGGCGATCATCGTCGACAAGTCGATGCTCTATGGCCGCGCCAAGCGCGAGATGAATCGCTTCGAGCGCGTGTTCTGGTCGGGCCAGTCGCTCGAGGAACTGTACCAGCAGATGAGCGAGAAGCCGACGATGGGGCTGGGCGCCATCTTCGTCGCCGCGATGAAGGAGTGGAAGCGCAGCCATGAGCAGAACGCTTCCTCGTTCGTCGGCGTGCAGGGGCGCCTCGACAAGGTGCTCGACGTCGCCATCAGCCGCGAGAGCGAGAATCTCGAGAAGCGCCTCGGCTTTCTCGCCACCGTCGGTTCGGCGTCGCCCTTCATTGGCCTCTTTGGCACGGTATGGGGCATCATGAACGCATTTACGGCCATCTCGGCCGCATCGAGCACCAATCTGTCCGTAGTCGCCGGGCCGATCGCCGAGGCGCTGTTTGCAACGGCGCTGGGCCTGCTCGCCGCTATCCCGGCGGTTATCGCCTACAACAAGCTATCGGGCGACGCCAACAAGCTGATTGGCCGGCTCGAGGGCTTCGCCGACGAATTCTCGACCATCCTCTCGAGGCAGCTCGAAGCGCGGGGTGCCCGCTGATGGCAATGGCAGTATCGGGCGGTGGCGGCGGTGGCCGCCGGCGTGGCCGGCGCCGCGGCGGCGGTTCCAAGCCGATGAGCGACATCAACGTCACGCCGATGGTCGACGTGATGCTGGTGCTGCTGATCGTGTTCATGGTGGCGGCGCCGCTGATGACGGTGGGCGTCCCCATCGACCTGCCGAAGACGCAGGCGACGCAGCTCAATACCGAACAGAAGCCGATCACCATCTCGGTCACCAACGAGGGCGCCATCTTCCTGGCTGACCAGCCGGTGAGCCTCGACGATCTCGTCACCCAGGTGGCTGCCGTGGCCGTCAATGGCACCGAGGATCGCATCTACGTGCGGGGCGACCTCGCGGCCAATTACGGCTCGGTGATGCAGGTGATGGGCGCGCTGTCGGGCGCCGGCTACGCCAAGATCGGTCTGATCACGGAACAGGCCCAGCAACAGGACCAGTGAGCTGATGCGCACCGGGTTCACGGTTTCCACCATTGCACATGCCGGACTGATCGCCATCGCGATCATCGGCATCGGCATGGGGCGACCGATGGACGCGGTTCCGGTCGAGTCGATCGCCGTCGACCTCGTGCCGATCTCGGAATTCGCCAACATCCGCATGGGCTCGATGGACAGCACGGTCGTCGAGACCGAGGCGCCGTCGGTGGTCGACGACGTGAAGCCCGCCGAACTGGCGCAGCCGACCGGCAATACCCAGGAAGACCAGCCGACCCCCGAGGACAATCCCGACCCGACGCCCGCGCCGACCGAGCAGACCGCTCCGGCGCCCGAGGCATCGACCGAGCCGGTGGTCGAGCCCGAGCCGGAAGTTGCGCCGACACCCGCCGAGCGTCCCGCGGTCGAGCCGCAGCCCGAGCCAGTGGTCGAGCCGGTTGCCGAACCCACACCTGAGCCCACTCCGGTGGCGACGCCGGACGTGACGCCCGATCCGACCGATGCGGCACCCAAGCCGACGGTGCACACGGCCTCGCTCGACCAGAAGCGCGCCGAGTTCAAGAAGCAGCAGGAAGCGCAGAAGCAGCAGAAGGCCGATGAAAAGGCCAAGGCGGAAGCGGACAAGAAGAAAGCCGAGGAAGAGAAAAAGAAGAAAGCGGCTGAGGAGAAGGAGCGCGTCGAGCAGGCGAAGGCCGACGACGCAAAGAAGGTCGCCGACGAAGTCGCCAACCTGATCAACAACGAAGAGTCGCGCGGCGCTACTACCGGGGCCGGCGGCGAAGCGACGCTCGGTCGCGAGGATGGTCGCGCCGCTACGCTCAGCAATTCGGAGATCGGTGCGCTGGTGGCGCAGATCCAGGCCTGTATCACGCTGCCGGCCGGCGCCGAGGATGTCGACGCCCGGGCCGAGTTCACTTTCTCGATCGGGGCCGACGGTATGGTGGCGGGCCAGCCGCAGATGATGAGCTCGCCGGCCAATACCATCGAGGATGCCTATGCACGGGCAGTGCAGCGCGCCCTGATGCGCTGCGGTCCGTTCACAATGGCCATGGGCCAGGATGTTAGAGCACAGTTTGCGGCGCGGTCGTTCTAGCGAGCCCGATGCCAGACAAGACATGGAGACGTAAGATGACCCTGATCACCCGGCGCAACGCGCTGAAACTCGGCCTCGCCGGCGGCGCTTTCGCGCTCGCTACCCCGTCCCAGGCTCTGGTCGAGATCGTCGTGACCGGCGGCAATTTCACGCCGCTGCCGATCGCCATTCCGGATTTCGCCTCGTCCGACCCGGCCTTCGGCGCCGAGATCGCCGAGATCGTCCGTAATAACCTGAAGCGCTCGGGGCTGTTCGTGCCGCTCGACCCAGCGTCGCTCCCGATCCGCGTCGGCGACGTGACCAACGAGCCGGATTTCGCCGCCTGGCGTGGCGCAAGCGTCGATGCGCTGGTCATGGGTTCGGTGGAGCGCGGGGCCGAGGTCTCGTCGCAGGTCCGCGTCTGGGATACGCAGGCGGCGGCGCAGGTGGTCGGCAAGTCCTACAAGACCGACGCGCAGAACTATCGCCGCATCGCGCACATCGTCTCGGACGCCATTTACGCCTCGCTGTCGGGCGGCACCGGCTATTTCGATACCCGCATCGTCTATGTGGCCGAGAGCGGCCCCAAGGCGAACCGCGTGAAGCGCCTCGCGATCATGGATCAGGACGGCGCCAATGTGCAGTACCTGACCTCCGGCAAGTCGCTGACCTTCGGGCCGAAGCTCTCGCCGAAGGGCGACAGCCTGGTGTTCACCTCCTATGAGGACGGCAACCCGCAGGTCTACTATTCCGGCCTCGGCGGCGCTTCCAAGAAGCTGATCGAGGGCGCGCCGATGTCGTTTGCCCCGCAGTTCTCGCCCGATGGCGGCACTGTGGTATTCTCGGTGTCGAACGGTGGCACCACCAATATCTACGCGGCCGGTGTCGGCAGCGGCAACCCGACGCAACTGACCAGCGGCGCGGCGATCGACACGTCGCCGAGCTATTCGCCGGATGGCTCGCGCATCTGCTTCGAGAGCGACCGCGGCGGCAGCCCGCAGATCTACATCATGGGTGCCGGCGGCGGCGGGGCGCAGCGCATCTCCTACGGCGAAGGCAGTTATTCGACGCCGGTCTGGTCGCCCACTGGCGATCTCATCGCCTATACCCGCCAGTCGGGTGGACAGTTCCATATCGGCATCATGAAGCCCGATGGTTCGGGCGAGCGCATCCTGTCCTCGTCCGGGCAGGTGCAGGAGGGTCCGACCTGGGCTCCGAACGGTCGCGTCATCGGCTTCTTCCGCGATCCGGGCGGCGATGCCGGTCCGGGGCTGTGGTCGATCGATATCTGGGGACGGAACGAACTCAACCTCGCGACGGAGTCGTTCGCGTCCGACCCGAGCTGGTCCCCGCTGCGCGCCTAGTCGCTAACCAATTGCGGGGAGAGCACAGATCCGTGTCTTCCCCGCAACATCACGGAAAAGCCCGGATTCCGGCCACATTCGCGCCAGAATGACCAACAATTAACCAAGCGCGACAACACCACCTTAAGATTACCGGCGGTAAAACTTCGCCAATCAAATCCTTCCGTTCAGGAGATCAACCGGATGCGTTCCGTAACGCCCCTAATCGCCGTGCTGCGCGCTGCCGCGCTGGTGGTCCTCGTGGTCGCTGTGGCGGCCTGTTCGCGCAATGGCGCTGGCGGCACCGGCGTCGGTAACCTCGGGCCCGGTGGCGGTGCCCCCGGCAGCCAGCAGGAATTCCTGGTGAGCGTCGGCGACCGCGTGTTCTTCGAGACCGACTCCTCGAACCTGACGCCGACCGCCCTGGCGACCCTCGACAAGCAGGCGCAGTGGCTCAACCAGTACCGCAACTACCGCATCATGATCGAAGGCCACGCCGATGAGCGCGGCACCCGCGAGTACAACATCGCGCTGGGCGCCCGCCGTGCCTCGATCGTGGTCAACTACCTGACCTCGAAGGGCGTCGACGCTCGCCGCATCACTTCGAAGTCGTTCGGCAAGGAACGTCCTGTGGCCATCTGCAACGATATCTCGTGCTGGTCACAAAACCGCCGTGCTGTGACGGTCGTACAATAAGCTCGAGCGAACTTCGGGGCGGAGGTCGCGGCCACGCGATGTCTCGCGCGTAATCCCCGAAGCTTGTTCGTACTGGAGGCATAAGCGCCGGGCGCCAGCGTATTTGGGCCCGGCGCTTTCTTTTTGTCGAAATCCTGCGCTAATCCAAGCACGTGCAGCGCCCGCTGCGAGCGACCTCCTTGGACCCGACGGAGCTTTGATGGTGAAACTCCCCCGAATTCGCGGATCGGCCTACCGACCCGCGATCTATGCCACCTTGTTTGCCGCAGCGCTGGCGGTTCCGGCCTTCGCCGCGACCAGCCCGTTGCAGGTCGGTCAGGCGAGCCTCGTGCCGCCGCGGGCGATCGCGGAAACGCGCATCCATGTGGCACAGAACCAGCAGTCGAGCGCCGAGTTGCTGGTGCGCATCCAGGACCTCGAGGAGCAGATCCGCTCGCTCACCGGCCGCGTCGAAGGGCTGGAGTTCCAGCTGACCCAGATGCAGACCCAGCTCCAGAAGCAGGCTGAGGACAACGAGTTCCGCTTCCAGCAGCTGGAAGGCGGTGCTGGGGGAAAACCGCAGGCGGCAGCGCCAACTGACGGCGCGACGCCGTCCAATACGCTGCCGCAGACCCCGGCCCAGCAAGCTCCCGCAACCGCCGCAACACCGGAAGCGCCGGCCACGGCCGCGCCGATGGACGATCTGCCGCTCGCCGATCTTAACGGCGAGCCGATGGACAGCGTCGGCGATTCCGCCGATCCGCTGCTCAAGGGCGGCGTCGACCAGCTCGGGACCATGACAGGGGAGGATCCCCTTGGCGGGCGTCCGCTCGATCTGTCCCTCGGTGGCGGCGGCGAAATCTCCAATGGCGATGCAACGGCGCAGTACGACGCCGGCTACGACGCCATGACCCGCGGCGACTATGCCTTTGCGGCCGACCAGTTCCAGCAGTTCGTCGCGCTCTATCCCGACGATCCGAAGGCGCCCGATGCCATCAACTGGCTGGGCGAAGCACTGATCCAGCAGGGCCAGTTCACCGATGCGGCGCAGGTGCTGGCCGATGGCTACACCAAGCACAAGGACTCGAACCGCGCTCCGGACATGATGCTGAAGCTCGGGGTGGCGCTGGTTGGTGCAGACCAGGTGGATGTGGGCTGCCGCACCTTCTACACGCTGAAGCAGCGCTATACGCAGCTCACGCCCGCCTTCACGCAGCGGCTGGCAGAGGAAGCCCAGAAGGCCAAATGCCCGGTGAGCTGATCGACAGCGAGGCGGTCTTCGCCCCGCTGGCCGAATTCCGGCGGATCGGGCTCGCCGTCTCAGGCGGGCCCGACAGCCTGGCGCTCATGCTGCTGGCGGCAGAGTTCGCCAAGCGGCACGCGGCGCATCAGCGTTTTGTCGTCTACTCGGTCGATCATGGTCTCAGGCCCGAGGCGGCAGGGGAGGTGGCCTATGTCACCGAGGCCGCCGGGAAGCTCGGGTTTACCGCCCGCGGCTTGCGGTGGGAGGGGCCGAAGCCGGCGACCGGCATCCAGCAGGCCGCCCGCGCCGCCCGCTACGGCTTGATCGCCGAGGCGATGGCGACCGACGAGGTCGAGATCCTCCTCACTGCGCATCACCTAGTCGACCAGGCCGAGACTGTGCTCATGCGGTTGGCCCATGGCAGCGGCGTCGAGGGTTTGCGCGGCATGGACTACCTGGCCGAGATCGCCGGCCTCGTCGTCGTGCGGCCGCTGCTCGGCGTCGATCCGGCGGATCTCGCAGCCCTGGTCGCGGCTTCCGACCTCACACCCGTTGCCGATCCCAGCAATTCAGACACCGATTACGAGCGGGTCCGCTGGCGCCAGATGCTGCCGCAACTGGCGGCTCTTGGGCTCGATGCGCGCCGGCTATCGCGCTTCGCCAACCGCATGCGCGATGCCGACCAGGCGCTGGCAGCTATTGCGGCCACCCTCGCGACCGCCGTCGACCCCCGGACCGGGAGCAGCGGCGTCACGCGCGCAGTCCTGCTCCAATCCCCGCGCGCCGTCGCGATCCGGGTCATGGCGAACCTGCTCAATGCCGTCAGCGGCAGGCAGAAGCCGCATGATCTCGCACCCATCGAAGCGCTGACCGATCGCTTGCGGATGGAGCCAGCCCTGAAGCGGACAAGTTTGCATGGTTGTCTCATCGAGAGCGACGGGGTGACGATCGTCGTCGCGCGGGAGCCGGGCCGGCAGGCGGCACGTCAATCTCGCGTGAGGTCTGAGCCACCCGTGACACGGAATTAACCGGAAAAGCGCAAGCTCTCTCGACTTTTCGGCCAAACCGCCGCACGAGTTTCGGCCCGCCGCTACCTTGTAAGGCCCAGGAGCGAGGCCTACATTCGCTCCAACTCTCCGGCCTCTCCCGTGCCGGACTTCAGGACAGGATTGATGAACGTCAATTTCCGGAACTTCGCCATCTGGCTGGTGATTCTGTTCATGCTGATGGGCCTGTTCCAGGTCTTCCAGTCGTCGACCAAGTCGATCTCGATGACAGACAAAAGCTATAGCCAGTTTGTTTCCGACGTGGACGCGGGCAGCGTGAAGTCGGTGACCATTACCAACGACATCGTCTCGGGGGTGTTGAACAACGACACCAAGTTCGAGACCGTGCTCCCGCAGGGTGCCGATATCATTTCGCGCCTCGAGGATCGCGGCGTGCAGATCACGGCCCAGCAGCCGGAGTCGAGCCCGTTCTGGGGCATGCTGCTGACCTCGTGGCTGCCGTTCCTCGTCATCATCGGCGTGTGGTTCTTCTTCATCCGGCAGATGCAGGGTGGAGGCCGTGGCGGCGCCATGGGCTTCGGCAAGTCGCGCGCCAAGCTGCTGACCGAGACGCAGGGCAAGATCACCTTCGAGGACGTCGCCGGTGTCGACGAGGCCAAGCAGGACCTCGAAGAGATCGTGGAGTTCCTCCGCGATCCGGGCAAGTTCCAGCGCCTGGGCGGCAAGATCCCGCGCGGCGTGCTGCTGGTCGGCCCGCCGGGTACCGGTAAGACGCTCATCGCGCGCGCCGTCGCCGGCGAGGCGAACGTGCCGTTCTTCACCATCTCGGGTTCGGACTTCGTGGAAATGTTCGTCGGCGTGGGCGCTTCGCGTGTCCGCGACATGTTCGAGCAGGCCAAGAAGAACGCGCCCTGCATCATCTTCATCGACGAAATCGACGCCGTCGGCCGTCACCGTGGCGCAGGCCTCGGCGGTGGTAACGACGAGCGCGAGCAGACCCTGAACCAGCTGCTGGTCGAGATGGACGGCTTCGAGGCGAACGAGGGCATCATCCTCATCGCCGCGACCAACCGCCCCGACGTGCTGGATCCGGCGCTGCTGCGTCCGGGCCGCTTCGACCGCCAGGTCGTGGTTCCGAACCCGGATGTGCAGGGTCGCGAGAAGATCCTCAAGGTGCACGTCCGCAAGGTGCCGCTGGCTCCCGATGTGGACCTCAAGGTGCTGGCTCGCGGGACGCCCGGTTTCTCCGGCGCAGACCTGATGAACCTCGTCAACGAGGGTGCTCTGCTCGCGGCTCGCCGCAACAAGCGCTTCGTCACGATGAGCGAATTCGAGGATGCCAAGGACAAGCTGATGATGGGCGCCGAGCGCCGCACCCTCAGCCTGACCGAGGAAGACAAGAAGCTCACCGCCTATCACGAAGCCGGGCACGCGCTGCTCGCCATCAAGATGGACGCGTCCGATCCGATCCATAAGGCCACCATCATTCCGCGCGGGCGTGCGCTGGGCATGGTGATGCGCCTGCCGGAGCGCGATCAGGTGTCGCTGACCCGCCGCAAGGCCTATGCCGACCTCGCGGTCGCCATGGGTGGCCGCGTCGCCGAAGAGGAAATCTTCGGCTACGAGAAGGTGACCTCGGGCGCCTCCGCCGACATCAAGATGGCTACCGGGCTTGCCCGCGCCATGGCGACGGAATGGGGCATGTCCGACAAGCTTGGCCCGCTGCTCTACGGCGACAACCAGGACGAAGTGTTCCTCGGCCGCTCGATGATGCAGCGCCAGGTGCACATGTCGGACGAGACCCAGCAGGTGGTCGATGCCGAGGTGAAGCGCTTCGTCGAGGAAGGCTACCAGACGGCGCAGAAGGTGATCCGCGAGTACATCGACGATCTCCACACCATCGCCAAGGCGCTGCTCGAGTTCGAGACGCTGACCGGCGACGAGATTCGCGGCCTGATGGAGGGCAAGACTCCGCTCCGTCCGTCCGACACCGATACTCCGGTCAAGGGCACCAGCGTGCCGACCGCCGGCAAGACGGGCAAGAAGCGCCCTGACGCCGACCCGGGCACCGCTGCCGAGCCGCAGCCGGGCAATTAAAGCCCGTCGCTCGCAAAGATCAGGGCCGCCCTCCGGGGCGGCCCTTTTGCTTTGTGGTGTACAGACCGGTATGAGCCCCACATCCGCCCGGATTTCCGGGTTAACGAAACGGCACCAATCTATTTCGTATGCTTGGGGCTTGGCGCTAAAATTGCGCCATCCCAATCGAGGGGGGCTTACCCAATGGCGCGCAGGTATTTCGGCACGGACGGCATTCGCGGGCTGGCGAACGGCGACAAGCTGACGCCGGAGCTGGCGATGAAGGTCGGCATGGCGGCGGGCCTCAAGTTCGTCAACGGCGACCACCGCAACCGCGTCGTCATCGGCAAGGATACCCGCCGCTCCGGCTATATGATCGAGAGTGCGCTCACCGCCGGCTTCACCGCCGTAGGGATGGATGTCTACCTGCTCGGCCCGATGCCAACGCCGGCCGTTGCAATGCTCACGCGGTCGCTGCGTGCCGACCTAGGCGTGATGATCTCGGCGTCGCACAATCCGTTCGACGACAACGGCATCAAGCTGTTCCGCCACGACGGCTACAAGCTCTCCGACGCGCTCGAGGACGACATCGAGCAGCTGATGGATTCCAACATGCTGGGTGCGCTATCGCAGGGCCGCGACATCGGCCGGGCGCATCGCGACGAGGCGGCGCAGACCCGCTACATCGAATACGCCAAGCGCACCATGCCCAAGGGCGTGGACCTCAGCGGCCTGCGCGTGGTGCTCGATTGCGCCAATGGCGCGGCTTACAAGGTGGCGCCCACGGCGCTGTGGGAACTGGGCGCCGAGGTGTTCGTCATCGGCAACGAGCCGGATGGCTTCAACATCAACGACAAGGTCGGCTCGACAGCGCCGGAAGCGTTGATCGCCAAGGTCAAGGAACTGCGCGCCGATATCGGCATCGCGCTCGATGGCGACGCCGATCGGGTGATCATCGTCGACGAAAAGGGCGAGATCGTCGATGGCGACCAGTTCATGGCAGTGATCGCCCAGTCCTGGCATGCGCGCGGCGAACTGCGCGGCGGCGGGCTAGTTGCGACGATCATGAGCAATCTCGGGCTCGAGCGTTATCTCGGTGGCATCGGGCTCAACCTCGAGCGCACCCAGGTGGGCGACCGCTACGTGCTCGAAGCGATGCGTGCCAAGGGCTTCAATGTCGGTGGCGAGCAGTCGGGCCACATCATACTCACCGATTTCACCACCACCGGGGATGGGCTCATTGCCGCCCTGCAGCTACTAGCCGTGGCCAAGCAGGCGAACCGACCGGTGTCCGAGATCTGCAAGCGCTTCGACAAGGTGCCGCAACTGCTGCAGTCGGTCCGCTACAAGGAGGGCAAGCCCCTCGAGCACAAGCTGGTGCTGCAGGCGATCAAGGAGAGCCAGGCTCGCCTCGGCACCACCGGGCGCCTCGTCATCCGGCCCTCCGGCACCGAGCCGGTGATCCGGGTCATGGCCGAGAGCGACGATGAGGGGCTGGTTGCCGCCATCGTCAGCGAGATCGCCGCGACCATCAAGAAGGTGGCTTAGGCTTCAATCCTCATGCTCTGCGCCTTCACTGCCTCGCCACAGGGGCAGTTGATGGCGCTCGCCGAGGCCATCGTCGCCATTCCCCGCTGGGACGCATAAGGGCGGAGCAGGGGGGCGGGATAGGAAGCCGCCAAGTAACGACGCAGTCCCAGTAAGATTTCGTTTACGTATCTCCTTCACCCACAATTAGGGTTACCCGTTAGGGTTAAGCCGCTTTTAAGAAAATCCGGGCAGGATGCGTCCACTCGACTGGTGTCGTCGTGGCAACAAGGACCCTGCATAATGCGTAGATATTTTGCTTCAGCGGCTGCGGTAGGAACCGCCCTGCTGCTCGCCGGCCCCGTGGTGGCGGCCGATATGCCCGAATATCCGATCGAAGTCCCCGAAGTCGATTACGACATCGGCGGCTCGTTCTACCTGCGCGGCTCGGCTGCGCTGAACTGGCACTGGGCCCCTGAGGTGGTGCACCCGTCGAACGGCGAGATCAACGAGATCGTCGAGTACGGCTACGGCTACAGCTGGGGCGCCGGCTTCGGCTATGAAACCGGCACCGGTCTCCGTTTCGACGGCACGATCGACTCGGTCGAGACCAAAGGCCTGAAGATCACCAAAGTTGCGCCCGATCCGGATCCGGGTGACTACACCCTGATGCTGCGCTCCACCGTCGCGCTTGCCAACGTCTACTATGACTTTGGCCTCGGCGGCGACTTCACCTATTCCTCGGGTGCCGGCGGTGCCTTCGGCTACGTTGGTGCGGGCGCTGGTGTCGCCTGGAACCATGCCGAGATCAATTCTCCGCTTGGCGCGACGACTCCGGTCCCGACCGGCGGCAACGTCAGTGCCGCAGCGGCCGTCATGGTCGGCGTCGGCTACGACATGGGCAGCTGGGTGGCGGATGTGGGCTATCGCGGCCTCTATATCAACCAGATCAACAACGCGCCGACCGATCCCACGACGACCAGCTACTACGAGATCAACAACAACTGGATCCACGAGCTGCGCGGCACCGTCCGCTACCGCTTCAACTAAGCAGCCGGACGACACCAGTCCGACCCGGAACGGCGCCCAGAAGGGCGCCGTTTTGGTTTGTTGTCAGCGAACTGTCAGGTTCGCTCGCGTAGCTTTTCGCTATGCAAATCAATGGTATCGGCAAGCTCTACGCGAATGGCGAAACGCTCGCCGACGTAGAATTCACCCTCGTGATGACCCCGGGCTTCCCGGCCGGACGAGGCGAGTTGCGCTGCGAGACGCCAGCGCTTCACGAGGCCTACGGGGCCGACGTGGCGGCGCTGTTCTTCGCCGACTGGGGCGACCCCATCGAGATCATGATCGTGGGCGCGCCGGACGGTCCGGTGGCGGATTTCGTCACGGTAGGCGAATCGCCGCGCTACTGGGACGAATGAGCCTTGGAGCAGCCGGCGCTCCCGACCTCACCAGGAGAAGTTGACGCCGGCGCGACCGCCAGTGGTGCCTCGGCTGAGGCCGACACCGACAGCGGCGTTGATAGTAAGCCCATCCGTGGCCTCGAACGCCCCGCCGAAGCCCAGGGCGCTTTCGCCGTTGAAGGTGCCGAAGTTCACAGCAGCGCCGAAGGTCTTGCCCTCATCCACCGTTGCGGTCGGCAATGCTAGGCTGAGTGCCACACCTTCGTTGGCGTCTTTTGCTTGGTCCAGCTCGTCGCTTTCGCCATAGACGGTCCCGTCTGCGGTCTCCTTGCGCGTCTCGCCGGTCTTGGCATTGAGACAGGTGTCCGTACCGGGGATGTAGAACCAGTTGGCACCGTAGATGTGACAGATCTTCACGTATTCGACCGGAGCGGCGAACGATGAGGATGTAACAGAAATTGCCGCGATAGCCGCGGCCGCGATAAGTGTACGCATAAAGTACCCCCTTAATTGGCACGCAAAGCGTCAACATTGGCGGATGAAAGCACAGCGGGGCGCATCGGCATTCACAACTATTTTGTGAGCAGCGGCGGGGGCTTGCCGTCGACCGACTCGCCACCCGCCGCTAGAACTGGCGGCATGGATCCTCCCAGCATCACCATCGAAGATCGCACCCTGTCGCGCGCCGATGTCACCGCCCTTGTCGGCGATGATCCCATCCGTCTACTCGGCTGCAATCTCGAGGAAACCAAGCTCGCCGACCTCGATCTCACCGGCTGGATATTCGAGCGCTGCTCGCTCGTGCGCACCGATCTCGGCAATGCGACGCTGGAGCTGACGCGCTGGCTCAACTGCCGTGGCGCCTTCGCAGTCTTCCGTGGGGCCAACCTCGAAGACGCAGCGTTCCGTTCGTCCGACTTCAACAATGCCAGCTACCGTGGTGCGATGCTGTCCTCGACCTCGTTCGAGGATTGCAAGCTGACCGGTTGCGACATGGCGGAGGCCAAGGCACTCGGAGTGCGCTTTACCAACACCCTGCTGGTTTCGGCGAAGCTCCCCGGCTTCAACTTCCGCAAGGATAAGCTGGTGGGTGTGGACCTCAGCTCGGCCGACCTCGTCAAATGCGATTTCCGAGAAACCGTGTTCGAGAATTCGAGCCTCCGCGAGGCCAATATCGAGCAGGCGCGGTTTCAAGATGCGGACCTGCGCGGCGCCGATCTCGGTGGCCTGCCGATCCTCGCCCAGGCCGGACGCTTCAAGGGTGCGGTGGTCTCGGCGGCACAGGCCGAGCTGATCCTCAGCCAGACGGGTATCAAGGTGCGGGCGCGCTGAACCGACAGCGTGAGCCGTCGCATGTGCCTAAGCAGTTATGGCTGCAGGAGGACTAGGGTTTCCTTAGGGTTGTCGCCTTATCGTCGCGGCGTTTGGGGCGCTGTTCACGCCGAGAGACGAGCATCTGTGCCGAGAACGGTTCCCACCTGCCGATCAGTACACCCGGAGCTCTTTTCATGATCAAGATACTTGCCGTCATTCTGGCCGCCGCGACTTTGCCGGCGCTGCCGCTTTCTGCCGTAGCAGCCACCCAGTTCGCCGACTCGTCCGCCAGTTCGCTGTGCGGAGAGGCGGGCGCCGAAGGCTACAAGCGGCCTGGCGGCTTCTGCGAGCAGCTCGACGATCTGAAGTCGCTGGTCGATGACGTGGATGACGATGCTTGCGCCACGGTGGGCGATGCCGGCTTCCGCTACGACGAAATCCAGGGCCGGCTGCTCGTCGCAATGCCGATCGACCCCTGCTGCAATTTCGCGGAGATCGTCCCTGCCGACCATCTGCCGCCGGAAGGGATTCTCGTTGCCACTAGCGGCTGCCCGATCTGATCGAGCGAACCGTTGATCCAATGGGCCCGGTGTAGTTCGGGCCCATTGTCCTATTCCCCGAGCTGAAACCGCTCGAACCGCCCCAGCTCCTCCTCGAGCATCGCCTTATGCTCGACGGCGCTGCCCTTGCCCACCCAATGCCACGCCTGGATCAGCACCTTGCCGGCCGCCCGATCAGTCTTCAGGTCCATGGCTGCGACGATCTCGTCGCCGGCCAGCACCGGCAGGGTGAAGTAGCCGAATTTGCGCTTGGCCTTGGGCACATAAGCCTCGAACACGTGGTCGTAGCCGAAGAACAGGCTGGTGCGGCGGCGCTGGATGGCCATCGGGTCAAACGGCGAGAGAATGTGCACCAACGGTGGGCCTGACGGCTCCGGCGTCGCCAATGCCTCGGGCGTCGCGTAGTGCAGCGTCGGATCGTCCCCGATGGTCACCGGCAGCAGCGCCTTCTTTCGCAGCCGGGTTTCGATCTGCTTGGCCAGTTCCGGCGAAAAACGCAGTTTCGGATGCATGACCGAGGGGCCGCTGATCAGCCCCTGTGCGGTCAGCGCCCGATCGAGCAGATAGCTATCGATCTGCTTCGGTGTCGCGGGCTTCGGCAACTTGCCGAAATGCCGGCTTATCAGCTCGTAGGTCTTCACCATGCCGTTGCGTTCGGAGATGGTCAGCTCGCCGCTATAGAAGCCGTATTGCAGCACGCGCTTACTTGGCTTGCGGCTGCCCCACGGGTGATCCTTCTCCACCAGCTCGTCGTTATCGATATCGCGGATGGAGATCGCACCGTCCTTCGTGATCTGGCGCAGCAGCTTCTTCAGGTCGTTCGGATCGGCATCGGCATACCAGCGCATCGGCTCGCTGCGGTGCTGGCGCATCTCGCTGAGGTAGAACGCCAGGTCGCGCACCGGCACATAGGCCAGCGCGTGGGTCCAGTACTCGAACACCGACTTGTCGACCGATTGCGCATGCGCCAGGTCGCTGCGCCGATAGTTCGGGATGCGGGTGAAGAGGATGTGGTGGTGGGCGCGCTCGATGACATTGATGGTGTCGATCTGCACATAGCCCAGGTGCTCGACCGCCTTGCGCGTCGCCTCCGGCCCATCACCGAACGGCTCGCGCTCATCGAGCCGCTGGGCGTGCAGCCAGATGCGGCGGGCGTGGGGCAGGGTGATGTTGAGCGGCTTCTTCATACTGACAAACCTAACGCACCATCCTGCCAAGGCGTGTCAGGCTTTCGCGCATCATTTCTTCCACATCGCCAGCAGCCCGGCACCGACGTCGACCCGGGGCGCAGCCGGGGCGATGCCACTGATCGCCGCGGCCTTCACCGCCGGCCAGAACATGTCGTCGAACAGCGGCAGCATGGCCTTTGTGATGAAGCGGCTGCGCTGTGCGTAAACGTGCTTGTCGCCATATGGCGTCTGCTGGTGCACGTAGAACCGCTGCGGGATCATCAGATGCAGCTCGTCCTTGGCGCGGGTCATCGCGACGTAAAGCAGCCGCCGCTCCTCCTCCAGCTCGTGGGTCGAGCCGGTGCCGAGGTCCGACGGAATAGCGCCGTCGACGACGTTCAGCACGTGCACGTTTTTCCACTCCTGCCCCTTGGCCGAGTGGATGGTCGAGAGGATCAGGAAATCCTCGTCGAGCAGCGGCACGCCGGCCTGGTCGGAGGTCGCATCGGGCGGATCGAGCGTCAGCTCGGTGATGAAGCGCTCGCGGCTGGGGTAGCCGGCGGCGATCTGCTCGAGCTGGTAGAGGTCTTCCTTCCGAACCTCTGCATCCTCGTACACCGCCTCCATCAGCGGCTCGTACCACATGCGAGCCCGCAGCAGTTCGGCCGGCCAGCCGCCACCGCCCTTGCCCAGATGCTCCACCACTTCGAGCAGCGCTGGCCAGCTCTCCGAGCCACGCGGCGGGGGAGGGGCGTTCAGCAACTCGACCAGCGGGTCGGCGCTATCCGCCATCAGGTCCAACACCTTGCCCGCCGCACCCGGCCCGATCCCCGGTAGCAGCTGCAGCACGCGAAAACCGGCGACGCGGTCGCGCGGGTTATCAACGAAGCGCAGCAGCGCCAGCATGTCCTTGACGTGCGCGCTGTCGAGGAACTTCAGCCCGCCATACTTCACGAACGGGATGTTGCGCCGCGTCAGCTCGATTTCTAGCTCGGCCGAATGCGACGAGGTGCGGAACAGCACCGCCTGCTGTTTCAGCACCGTGCCACCCTCGCGACAGGCCAGCACGCTCTCGACCACATAGCGGGCCTGGCTCGGCTCGTCCTTCACCGTCACCAGCCGTGGCTTCTCGGTCGCGGCGCGCTCGGTCCAGAGGTTCTTGGTAAAGCGCTCGGCGCTCTCCGAGATCACCGCATTGGCCGCCTCGAGGATCGGCTGGGTCGAGCGGTAGTTCCGGTCGAGCGTCACGATCCGCGCCGGCGGGGTGAACGCGGCCGGGAAATCGAGGATGTTGCGCACCGTCGCGGCGCGAAACGAGTAGATCGACTGCGCGTCGTCGCCGACCACCGTCAGCCCATCGCCCGCCGGCTTCAACGCGAGCAGGATCGAGGCCTGCAGCCGGTTGGTGTCCTGGTACTCATCGACCAGCACATGGTCGAAGCGACCAGCAATGTCCTCGGTAATGACCGGTTCCCGCATCATCGCGGCCCAATAGAGCAGCAGGTCGTCGTAATCGAGCACCTGCTGGCGCTGCTTGGCTTCCACATAGGCGCCAAACAGCTCGCGCAGCTGCGGCCCCCACATGGCGACCCACGGAAACGCCTGCTTCAGCACCACGTCGAGGTCGTCCTGCGCGTTCACCACGCGCGAATAGATGGCGAGGCAGGTGCCCTTGGTGGGGAAGCGCTTCTTCGCCTCCGAGAACCCCATCTCGTGGCGGATGATGTTGATCAGGTCGCCGGAATCCTCGCGATCGTGGATCGAAAAGCCCGGGGTCAGCCCGATCTGCTCGGCATGCTCGCGCAGCAGCCGCGCGCCGATGCCGTGGAACGTCCCGGCCCAGCTCAAGGCATCGGTGATCACGCCGGACTTGGCGCCCATCACCTGCGCCACCAGCCGTTCCACCCGGCGCTGCATCTCGCTCGAAGCGCGGCGCGAAAACGTCATCAGCAGGATGCGGCGCGGATCGGCGCCCTTGACGATCAGATGCGCCACCCGGTGCGCCAGCGTGTTGGTCTTGCCCGACCCAGCCCCGGCGATCACCAGCAGCGGCCCGCCCAGATGCTCCGCCGCCTGCCGCTGCTCGGGGTTCAGCTTGTCGAGATAGTGGGGGGCAAGGGCAGTCTGCACGCGAATCGATCCGGAAGAGAGTTCCGGATCAGGAAGCACTATTCGCGGTTTGTTCGCAATTCACGCTCTCGCTCACCCTCGGGCACCCGGCGCCAGATCAGCAACGCCAGGGCCACCAACGGTGCCCCAATCAGCGGCAGTGCCATGGCGCCAAGGCTGTCCACGACGATGCCACCGACGGCGGCGGCCACGGCCATGCCAATCATGAACGCCGACATGTTGAGCGAGATGGCGACCGGGACCGCTCCCGGGGCGATCTGCGCCATGTGGCTCGCCACCGCGATCGAATAGGTGCGGACCACGAAGCCCTGCGCGCCGACCGTCAGCATCAGCGCCGGCAGCGCCAGGCCCGCCGGCAGGTGCGGCAACGCCACAAAGACCGCCATCACGGCGATCACGGCCAGCCCGGCAATCGTCGCCGTTCGCCGGCTGCCGAAGCGGTCGGACATCCGTCCTGCGGTGGCGCTGCAGGCAATCGCCCCGATCCCACCGCTGAGCAGCACCAGCGGCAGGGCGTCGTAACCGACACCAGCCGCCGTAAGCAGCGCGCTGATATAGACGATCAGCGGCGACGACCCGATCATGAACACCAGCGTCGATAGCAGCGCCGTGCCGATAGCGGGGTTGCGGAGCACCCTCAATCGATCGCCGATGCTCATCGTGTCGCCAAGCATGCCGCGCGGCAGCTTCACGTAGAGCGCCAGTGCCGCCAACCCTGCCATGATTGCCAGAGCGACGTACACAGACCGCCAGCCCAGATGTGCCGCCAGCAGCGCGCCCAGTGGCACGCCGGCCAGCGCTGCGATGGCCTGCCCCATGCTGATCACCTGCATGTAGCGTCCGCGCTGGCCCGTTGGAGCCAGCATCGCTGCAGTCGCCATCGCCGTCCCCGTGTAGGTCCCGGCCACCACCGCAAGGACGGTGCGGACCACGACCAGACCCTCGAAGAACGTCACCAGCACCATCAGCAGCGCGCAGACGGCGAGCCCGAACTCCGACCAGGCAAGGATGCGCCGCCGGCCAACCCCACCGAGCAGCAGCGCGAGGAGCGGCGGGCCAAACGCGTAAGCCAGCGAGTAGAACAGCACCAAGAGGCCCGCCTGCCCGAGGCTGACCCCCAGGTCGGCGCCGATCAGTGGCAGGATGCCGGAAATCAACCCGCCTTCGATGGCGCCGACAAAGGCTGCCAGCGCCAGCCAGAATAACCGCGTATCCATAAAACCCCCCGCCACTTCATGTACCGGGTCGGGTGGCAAATGGGGAGCAGGAGTTGCCGCTTTCCGCTTCGGCCATGCCCCCCAAATAGTAGGGGGCAGTCATCCCTTGGCTTCCGGGGTCGGGCTTCAGCCCGAGCTGTCCTCCGACCTGCCCAGCTCCCGCTGCCTCAACAGGAACGCCACGCCGGTGGTGTAGCGGTCGTGCAGCCTCGCGAACCGGCCGAGCGTGTCCTTGGGAACGCCGATCTCGATCAGCTCCTCATGCATGTCCTTGAGCCGCTTCTCCATCTCGTCCATCTCGAGGATCAGCCGCTCGATCTGGTCTTGGGTCAGTCGAACCATCGTTGCCATTAGCTGCCTCCTTCAAGGCTTGCTGCACAACTACCTACCGGCCTTCCGCGCTGCGTTCTCGTCGAGACGCGCCTGCACCAACCGGGTTACCAGTGCATCCGGGATCGGCTTATCCGGGGTGAAGCGCACCGTGCCCTTCGAGGTATCCAGCCCCTCCAGCTCGGTGGCCAGCGCTTCCATCACCGCCGGGCTCTGCACGTAGAGGGCGCAGTGGTTCTTGGCGGCTCCGAACGACACCAGCGCACCGTTGTGGCGAAACGCCGGGATGCCGTAGCCGACATACTCCTCTGCTTCCGGTGCGGCGGCGATGATCACCCCGCGCAGGTGCTCCAGCGCCTGCCGCTGCGGCGCGGGCAGCACATCGAGGAAGCCGCGGGTGGTCTCGGGCATCGGTTTGGCCATGACGATCTCCACTCCGACCATAACCTCGCACGACCGCTGCCGCGTTGTCAGCACTCCCCGGTGGTTGCTGCTATGCAATTGAAATTGTTAAACTATTCATGTTACACTCTTGTCATGCGGGCGAAGTCGCCTGATGCTCATCCGGTCGCCCGCCCATCGGAGGTGCCTGATGTCGCCGCTGACTACCCCCCATGCCGATACGGAAGGTTTCGGCCTCACCACTGCGCAGATCATCTACCGCGTGCCGGACCACCTGGACCTGCTGCAGGATTTCGTCTGGCAGCAATACGACGTGTTCCCGCAGTTCCCGAACCTCAAGAAGTTCCTCGCCTTCTGGGAGGAAAAGATCGAGGGCCCGCTGCATTCGATAACCGTTGCGCATGCACGGTTGATCCACCCAGTGGAGTTGAGAGCCCTGAGGGGCGCCCGGCTCCACTAGGATCGGTATTCGGTCCCGCCGGATCAGGATCCGCTATCGTCGGACGTATCGTCCCGGGGACCGCAATCGCTGTCCACTAGTACCTGCACCCCGTCCGGGATGACGTCGTCTTCGAAGCAGTGGTGGTCGTCGCCGCCGCCCGGCGTGCTCGCCAGTGAGTTGGTCTCGGGGCCGATATTGCTCGGCAGGCAGTTCGCTGCGTGCACATCCGGCGCCGAGATCAGCACGCCGGCGCAATCGATGAAGTGCTGCATGGGATCGACGCTTTGCGGCGTCACAGTTTGAGAACTCGCCGCCCCCGCAAGAATGAGCAGGCTGCCGGCGGTAACGCCGGCGACGATGCCGATCATACGAAGGTATTTAGCGAGGCCAGTTCCAGTCGAGAACGCAGTCATGCGAAATCTCCCTTAAGCCCTCCCGCGCATCGGGAAGTAAAGCACTGGTCCCGCAAGGCGCATAGCCAAAAAACAGCTAAAGCTGTTCACTTTTCCCAGAGCGTGTCGCCGGTCGTCATTTCGCGATAAAGCAACATGGCGGATAGGCAATGCTGGGTAGAGTCGATACGGGTTCGCAAAACATAAGCCCCGTTGAGAAAGGCGCCCACAAAGTTCTTGAGCTTGGGGTCCTCGTAGTAATGACCGGGACCGAATTCGAGGCGGGTGGCGTCGGGTAACTGCAGAGCGAGCGCCAATGGCAGTTCGCTCTCCACCTTGCCCCGCAGTTCCGCCGCCAATGCTGCGTCCCCCGCCTGATCGAGCGCGAACGAGGCTGCTGCAAGCCCTTCGAGCGCTGCGCAATTGTTCATCCGATTGTCGTTGGCCGGCATCAGCTTGCGCATGTAGTTGGCGCCGAAGCTTACGATGAAGTCGCGATAGCGGTTGTCGCCCGTAGTGCGGAGGCGTTGAGCCGCCGCCATCAGCCCCCAATGGGCGAACATCGTGTCGGGCGTCTCGAGGTACTTCAACATGGCGCCAGCCTCGAGCCGATCGAGCATCGCGGTCACCTCGGTCGCATCGGGGGCGAGCTCGGCATAGTGCGCCAGCGCCAGCCAGGTCTCGCCAGTCGAATAGGAATCCGCCTTGCTGTCCTCAGGACGCTGCGCGATGCGACCGTCCGCCAGTTGCTGGGCGGCGAGACCCTTCAGCCAGAGCACGCGAAGGTCCGGCCGGAAGTCACGGCCGATGGCACGGCTATGGAACAGCTCGGCGAGCAGCGCCAGGGCGGTGCCGCCGGCCCGGCCACCCTCAAGTGTCAGGTCCTCCGAGATCAGCGTGCCGTCGTCGCGCTTGACCGAGCGAGCCTCATAGTAGCCGATGGCACGGGCCGCCGGCTCCTCAAAGCCGGCCTTGCCGCTGAGGAAATAGAACTGGTTGAGCACGAACCCGGCGCCAGCCTGCCGCACGACGTTATCGGCGGTAAGGAAGCGGGAGCGGAGAAAATCGAACTCGTAGAGGAAACGCCCATCCGCCGCCTCGACAGCGACGAGATAGCGGGCGGCGGCTTCGGCGCGTTGTTCGACGGCGGCCCGGCTCAGATCCGTTTCCGCACCCGCAGTGGCGGTGCAGATGGCGAGCGCTGCAAGAAGAACGAGAACGGCACGGCGGATGGTCGCATGCATGAGCAGCCTCCGGTTCCGAAAGCAGCATAGCGCCCGGTCAGGCCCCGGCGGCAAGCCCCTTCAGGTAGTAGCGCCACGGTTCGGACTCGACGAAGGCCCAGTCCGGTATCGGCCGACGGCCGGCCGGCAGCGCCTTGAGCCGCTCGACCAGCAACAGTGCGTCGGCGGTTTTGGCGCGAACCCGCTTGGCTCGGTAGCGGTCGGCGAACTCAGCAGGCAATCCGGCACCGGCGATGATTGCCTCGACTGTGCGGTCGGCGAAATAAATCGATTGCGCCGACAGGCGCAGCGCTATGGCTTCCACTCCGGTTACGCCCATCGCCGCGACCGTTGCTTCGACATCGACCAGCGGCTCGCTCAGCGGCATGAAGTCGAGCTCGGCCGGCGCATGGGCGAGGCAGACATCGGCATCCTCGATGCGGGCGCCGCTCACGTAGCTCTCGGCGATCGGCCCGACCGCCTCCATGCCATACGGGGCGCATTCACCTGCTCGCAGCGCTCCGATCGACGCCGCGCCGAGCACCCGAATACCCTGCTTCAGTGCGAACAGGATTTCCTTGTGCCAGACCGAGGGCACGAAGCCGAACACCCCATCGACCAGGCCGATGGCATCGGCGCCATCGAGCACGGCACGGTGCAGGTCGCCCTGCCGCGCCGGCGGCCGGACATCGAGCCCGGTGCTGTCATAGCTCTGCCCCGCGAGCGACGGGCCGGCGAACAGGACTTTCACAGGAACCCCAGCATGGCAGCAGTGGCGCGCGAGCCTGGACGCCAGTTGCGGTTGGTGAGCCGATCCTCGAGGCCCGGCACGTAGAGCTTCACCACGCTGATGCCGATGCTCTCGCCGCCCAGCGGAATGGCGACGATGTGCTTCAGCCCGGCGCTGGCGAGGCCGGCCTGCAGTGCGGCAATCAGTTCGTCCTCGCCGGTGCCAGCCGGCAGGCCGATCGGGGCGGGCCGTGTGGCCGGAGCCTCCTCGGTCAGCACGGCTATGCTGCGCGCCAGTTCGAGCTCGTATTCGCCCTCGGCGATGTCATCGCGCGCTCCGGCGATGTTGGTGATCCGGGTCTGCGCCGCCTCGACGATGGCGCGACGCGCGGCGACCGCCGCTACCGGGTGGCAGCTGGCGCCGGTCGCGGCGTCGAAGTGCTTGTCGGCGCCGTCGTGGGGGGAGAGCACGGCATAGATCACCGGCACGCCGATATTGCTGGTCTGGTCGAACAGCCGCAGCCGGTAGCCGGCGCGGGCGATCTGGTTGGTCAGCGCATCGACCCCGGCATCGCCGAACGCCGCAGGCGATACGGCCGTCGCCTTGGCCGCCGTATCCGACTTGTAGCCCCAGAGGCACACCGCGTCGCGCTCCACCACTTCGCAGAGCGCGTGCAGCAGCGCACCCGACAGCCTTGTGCCGGCAGCGATGCCGTTGGTCGATTGCGACAGGCGGGGCAGGTCGCGCGGCGGCGTGCCGAGCACCACGGCGTCATAGGGAACCAGCACCAGTGCCCCGGTATCGAGCGCGAAGCCCTCCACCCAGGTGATCGGTTGCTTCTCGTCGACCGCCGCGTCGCGCGGCAGCAGGTGCGAGACGTCGAGCAGCTCGTGCCCGGCAGCGCGTGCCTCGGCGTTGCTCATCGTGCGCCGGGTTGTCTCCGGCACTTCGGCAATGGCGTATTCCGCGGCTTCCATCACCGCCGAGATCTGCGCCGAGATGTCGTCGATGCCCTTGCCCTGGTGGCTGGCGATGGTCGCCGAGTTGGGGCGGATGGCGGCGTAGCAGGGGATGCCGATCCGATCGAGGCCGGTCTGGCGGGCGAGGCGGGTGATGCCGAGCCTGTCGAAATGGAAAGACAAATCCCGCAGCAAGGCCGCGGGATTTCTAGCGCCGTCCGATGCCCTGACGGCAGCCGGGCGGAGTTTGGCTCCGAAGTTCAAGACTTATTTGGAGTGGTAGTGCCAGACGGCGCTGCCGTCCTCGCGCTGGCCCGCAGCCACGGCGATATCGATGCCATCGACGATGGTATTGCCCGCAGCGAGCGCCGAGCGAACGTTCGAGGGGACGACCGTCGACTGGTCGACCGAGGTAACGGTCATCAGCTGAGTATCCACCACCAGCAGCTGCGACGCGTCTTTCTGTCCGATAATCACGTAACGCATATGTACTCTCCTTACAGGCCTATTTGAATCCGGCCTTACGCAACGCTTCAATATACAGATCAACGTCAGCAGGATCGCGCTGCGGCATACGTGATACCCAACGAGCGGTAGTGAAATCCGGCTGCAATTTAAGCGCTTGCAACCGATAGCGCCGGGCCAGGTCCATGCGGCCGGCCATGGCCGCCGCAGCTGCCATCAGGCGCAGCGCCGGCTCCGGGTTCCGCATCTGGTTCAGGTGGCCAAGGGCCTCCTCCCAGCGGCCGCGGAAGAAGTTGATGCCGCCCAGCGTCCATAGGTATTCGTCCGGAGGCACCGGGTTGAGCCGCACCGCAGCTTCGATCTTTTCCTGCGCAGCGGTGAAGTCGGAGTTGTGGACAAGTGTGTCGGCAAAGTCGGCCAGCACGTCGGCATGATTGGGCGCCAGTTGGGCGGCCCTGGTCATGTGCTCGAGGCTCTGGTCGAGATCGCGGTCGAACAGCGCCACGCGGCCGAGTTCGCGATAGGCAGTGCCGTCGTTGGGGTCGATCGACACGGCGCGTTCGGCATGGAGCTTGGCCTTGTCGAGCAAGGTCTTGTCCGAGCCCGAGCGTAGCACCCACTCGACCACGTAGGAGCGGGCGAGCGCGCTCTCGATCGAGGCCTGCTCCGGCTCGATATCGCGGGCAATGCGCAGCGACTTGCGCCCCCGCCGAATCTTGGGCAGGTCGAACGACCTGAGGTTGTGCCGTCCCGCGAGATAGTGGGAGTAGGCGTTGGCGTCGCGCTGGGTGCGCTCGCGCTGCAGTTCGGCAGTCTCGATGCTGTCGGCGAGCGCTCGGGCCACCCCGTTGGTGAAGTCCCAGTAGTGCTCCGGAGCCTTCAGCGCGGTGAAGGCGAACTTGTCGGCCCAGACGATCTCGCGTCCGGCGGCACGCACCAGGCGGATCGCCAGCGACAGCCCGTCACTGGCAAAATGTGGAGCGATGCGGCTTTCCACCGCATAATCGATCTGGTGGGCGCGCACTTCATCGAGGGCGGTGAAGGGGTCGAGTTGCCATGCGGTGTGCGGGGCGATCACCGACACCGATTTCAGCCGCGACAGGCCGATGGTCACATCCTCAACCAAAGCCGGGGCCAGGTGCTTGGGAATGCTCGCCTGCTTGAAGTCCTGCAGCGGCGGCAGCAGCACGACGCGCGGCACGAAGCTCAGTCGTGCCGTATCGTCGGCCGGCAGCGGGCGCCGCTCGATGCTGCGCGGCTGGGCCGGCACGGGGCCGTCACCGTCCTCATCGTGATCGAACAACTCGGCGGTTTCCGCCGCGGGTTCCAGCCCGAGGCCGTGTCGCAGCCGGTTGCGGAACGCGGCGAACGCCGCACGGGCGCCGCTCTCGTTGTTTTCGGCCCGGAACAGCTCGATGGTGCCGCGGCAAACCACTTCGGAATAGGGCAGCCGTTCGGCCAGCCGGAACAGGGCCGAATGCGCGCCACGGCCACCGATGCGAAGCGCCGCTTCGGTCGCCTGGCTGGCGAACTGGTTTTCGATGCGGGTACGCTCGAGCGCCAGCCACTGGTCGAACTCGCTGCCCAGTCCGCTGACGCCGGCCAGCAGCTCGCCGCGATAAAGCGCGATCAGCCGCTCCAGCTCCGGTCCGTCCTCGGCGGCGCGGGCGCGACCGATTTCGCGCAGATCGAGCACCACATCGCGGTTGAGCTCGATTTCGGTGGCATCGGCGTCGAAGAGCTCAAACCCGTAGCGACCTTCGAGTTCGCGCGTATGCAACAGGGTCTGGCGGAGATTGGTCATCGCCTGTTCGGCGGTACTGCTCTCCCAAGCTCGCTCAGCTAAAGCCGAGCGTCGCGCGCGGCTGGAAAAGTCCAGATAAAGCAGAGCTGCCAAGGCAAAGGCCTTCTGACGCAGCTTTACAGCCGAGCCGTCCGCAAGACGGAGGACCGGTGTTCCCAAAAGCTGCAGGGTGACCGTTTCCCGCATAGAAGTGATCGGCATTGCTCAGTTGTTCCGTCGAATGTGGTGGAAGTTTACTTGACGAAGTAAAGGCCAAAGCGTAGCCACGTAACGGCTAGATAACGCATTGAAGTAAGCTACCCATGCGTAAGGCGCTAGCACAATAACTGCGAGAAGCGCGGCGGGTGGGCCGCAGTTCCCGCATATAGGACCCGAAACCTAGGCAACAATAACGAGGGACGAATGGAATCAGGAACATCGAACTTGGCTGCGGCAGATGCGAGGAGTTCCCAACTGGTCGAACTGAGCGCCGATATCGTCAGCGCTTATGTGAGTCACAATGCTCTCAGCGCCAGCGATATTCCCAAGCTGATCGCCAGCGTGCATGCAACGCTGTCGGGACTCGGTGGTGTCGTGGAAGCTGAGGCAGCAGTCGAACTTCGGCCGGCGGTATCGATCAAGAAATCGATCACGCCGGAATACTTGATCTGCCTCGAAGACGGAAAGAAGTTCAAGTCGTTGAAGCGTCATCTCAGGACCGAATACGACATGTCGCCCGAGGAATACCGGGCGAAATGGGGTCTTCCGGTGGACTATCCTATGGTGGCGCCAACCTACTCGGAAGCGCGGTCGCGCCTGGCCAAGACGATTGGCCTCGGCCGCAAGCCCAAAAC
Organism: Devosia sp. P2_G7; assembly: GCF_056403495.1. Classification (NCBI taxonomy): domain Bacteria; kingdom Pseudomonadati; phylum Pseudomonadota; class Alphaproteobacteria; order Hyphomicrobiales; family Devosiaceae; genus Devosia; species Devosia sp. P2_G7. The sequence goes on along the minus strand of NZ_JBFUFI010000005.1, from coordinate 59,399 downwards.
GCCGGCCACTCGTGGCCGTGCGAAGGTCGTTTCCTGACGTCATCGACGAGCGAACACCCAAACCGACGCGCCTGGCGCCGGTTTATTATCCTAGCAGATCGCGTGCCGCGGCGGGTGGGCCGCGGCATCGCGGGCGCCACCGGGATGGCGCCTCAAAAAACTGCCCCCTCCATTTGGTGGGGGAGGGAGCAGTAGGACATAGGACCCGAATTTCCTATGCTTAACCATACTAGGCCCCCGGCCGTGATGTGGCCGTTATGCCTGTTCTCAGCAGCAAGTCAGTGAAACTCGAGTAGTCGCGCGCGCGATCGATCACCGGCGAGTGGGCGGGGCGTTAGCCGGCGGCGTTCGGCAGCGCTGTTCCGGCGTAGCCGCCGGCCGAGATGGTGGTGCAGAGCCCGTGCCACTCGCAACCGGCGCAGGCCTGACGGGTTCGGCCCGCCGAAAAGGCGTCGCGCATCTGGAGCAGCAGGGCGCGGTTCAGTTCCAGGCGATGGCCGAGATCGAGCGGTGTGGCCAGCAGGTCGCCGACATCGCGGAGCGCCAACCGGTCGCGTTCCGTGACGCTGTCGCGATGGCAGTGCGGATCGGCATCGGCCAGTAGCGGGGCGCAGATGTCGTCCGGCCCCGCGACGATCGTGATGTCTTCGCCATCGCCGATCCGAGCGGCGATGGCGTCGTAATTGGCGGTGAACGCTGCGCTGTAGCCTTTGCCTGCGTAGGTCAGCAGGCAAAGCAGGTGATGCGGGCGCAGCCGGACCGTCATTGTGCGGCGCGAACCTTGCCGCGGGCGAGAAGCGCAAGCACTGCGGCGCCGAGCACCGACTTCAGCACGCCACCGATAATGAACGGGGCCACGCCGCTGGTGAAGGCCGCCTCGACGCCGATGATGGTGGCGAGCCAAGCCGCGCCGAGCACGAGGCAAAGCAGGTTGCCCAGCAGCATGCTGACAAAGGCCAGCACCGGCCGGTGGCCGTTCCAGCCGCGTTCGGCGAGCCAGCCGACCAGTGCGCCAACGACCGGGAAAGCGAAGAGATAGCCGCCGGTGGGGCCGACGAAGTGCAGCGCGCCCGACGCTCCGCCCGCGAGAACCGGCAGTCCGAGGGCGCCTTCGGCGAGCCAGGCGATGATGGTGATCGCTCCGAGTCGCCAGCCGTAGAGTGCGCCGACCATGGCCACGGCGAAAGTCTGCATGGTGACGGGCACCGGCACCATCGGCACCTCGATATAGGACGAGAGCGCCAGGAACAGCGTGCCGAGAACAACTGCACCCGCCTGCCAGGCGAGTGGGCGGCTTCGCAGATCGAGTGGGCTGAAGGCGGGAGTGAGGGCGGCGGCGTTCGACACGAATGAGCTCCTTGCGCGAGTTATAGATAATTTTTCATATCTATCGCTAAAGAAGTCCACAGAAGCGGGAGCTTTGCAAGAGGCTATCGCCCGGTGGCGGCTTTTGCGGGCCGCTGGCCCGGCTTCCGTGGCTCCTGGCCGCTCCACCGGATGTGCCTGGCGAGCACCGAGGCCGCGGTGTCGATATCGCCCGCCCGCAACGCCGCGAGGATCGCCATGTGGTCCCGATCGGTCGGCGCTTCCCACTCTGCCCGCCAGCCCGAGAACAGGAAGCGGGCACTGGCGCTGTGCAGATCATCGATACTCTTGAGCAGGCGCGGCATACCGCAAGGCGCGATGATCAGTCGATGAAAGGCGCGATTCGCCTCCTCCCAGGCCTGTACGTCGCTTGCCCTGTCGCCAGCCTTGGTGACGCTCTCGGCCTCGTCGAGGATGGCCTTGGTCAAGTGCGGACTGGCATAGCGCAGCGCCAGCACTTCGAGCGCGGCGCGCATTTCGGCCACCTCGCGCACTTCGTCGAGGCTGAAGCCGGCAACCCGCACCCCGCGGCGCGGCTCGCTCACCGCCAGCCCTTGCGCCTCGAGCAGCCGGAACGCCTCGCGCACCGGCACATGGCTGGCGCCAAACTCCTCGGCAATGTGGTCCTGTCGCAAGCGCGTGCCGGACGGGATGTCCCCGGCGATGATCCGCTCGGCGAGAATTTTGCTGATCCGCACCGAAACGGTGTCGTCTTTGGCTGTGCTGGTCATTTTATAGATAATTCATCGCCTGCGTCGGCCAATTAGTCAATCGTGCCCGACGGTTACGAACCGCGACGAAAGCTGGCGTCGACGCTGGCGCAGTTCCGGCCTATGCAAGTGCCCGGCCGACGAATAGCGACAGACCTGCAATGATCACCTCTCCGACCCAGATTTCCGGCGACGCCCTGCTGGCGCAGTTGCGCGGCTTTGTCGGCGACAGCTACGTGCTGACCGACGCGCGACGCACCCGCCGCTTTCGCAAGGGCTATCGGTACGGCGAAGGCAAGGTGCTGGCAGTAGTGCGGCCCGGCACGCTGCTCGAGCAGTGGCGGGTGTTTAAGGCCACCATCGAGGCTGGCCGCATCGTCATCATGCAGGCGGCCAATACCGGCCTCAACGGCGGCTCGACGCCGTTCGGCGACGACTACGACCGCGAGGTCGTGCTGATCAACACCATGCGAATCGGCCGCATCGACATGCTCAAGGGCGGCGGGCAGGTGCTCGCCCTCGCCGGCGCGACGCTGCATCGGCTGGAAAAGCTGATCCGGCCGCTCGGGCGCGAGCCGCATTCGGTAATCGGCTCCACCACCATCGGCGCCTCAGTAGTCGGCGGGGTCAGCAACAATTCCGGCGGCGCGCTGCTGCGGCGCGGCCCCGCCTTCACCCAGCTGGCGCTCTATGCCCGGGTCGGCGAGGACGGCAGCGTGTCGCTGATCAATCATCTCGGGATTGAGCTCGGCAACGATCCCGAGGAGATCCTGTCGCGGCTGGATAGCGGCAAGTACTCCGAAGCCGACGTCTGGCACGACACCGGCAAGCTGGCCTCCGACCCCGATTATTCGACGTTGGTGCGCGATATCGCGGCGCCGGGTCCCGCCCGCTTCAACAACGATCCGCGGCTGCTCTACGAGGCCGCCGGCAGCGCCGGCAAGCTCTGCATCTTCGCCGTCCGGCTCGACACCTTTCCGAGCTCCGGCCCGTCGAAGGTGTTCTACGTCGGCTCCAACGACTTCATGGAGCTGACCAATATCCGCCGCCACATCCTCAGCCAGTTCAAGGCGCTGCCTGTGGCGGGCGAATACCTGCACCAGGACGCCTACGCGCTGGCTGAGAAATACGGCAAGGACCTCTACCTGCTGATCAAATATGCCGGTACCGAGCGCATCCCGACCGCTTTCGCGCTGAAGAGCCGGTTCGACGCGATCACCGGCCGGCTGGGGCTGGGCACCAACCTGTCGGACCGCCTGCTGCAGGTGATCACCGGCTTGCTGCCCAACCATCTGCCGGTGCGGATGAACGCCTTCCGCGACCGCTACCAGCACCACCTGCTGCTGCGCATGGACGGCGAGGGGATCGAGGAGGCGCGCGCCTATCTCAAGTCGATCTTCCCCACGGCGGATGGCGACTTCTTCGAGTGCGACGACGAGGAGGCGGCCGCGGCCTTCCGCAACCGCTATGCGGTCGGCGGCGGCTCGGTCCGCTTCCGCGCCGTCAATCCCGATACGGTCGAAAACATCGTCGCGCTCGACCTGGCCCTGCCGCGCAACACCATCGATTGGCGCGAGACGCTGCCCGAGGGCATCGAGGACAGCATCGTGCGCCGCATTCCCTGCGGCCACTTCTTCTGCCAGGTGTTCCACTACGACTACGCAGTGAAAAAGGGCACCGACTGGCTGGCGCTCGAGCACAAGATCATCGCCCACCTCAACGGCCGCGGCATCGAGTTCCCCTCCGAGCACAATGTCGGCCACCTCTACACCGCCAAGCCCGTGCTGGCCGATTTCTACCGCTCGCTCGACCCGACGAACACGATGAACCCGGGCATCGGGCAGACCTCGAAGCTCAAGGATTGGGCGTAGCGCGAGGTCAGGCCGTCTGCATTGCTCGGTATCACCACCAGACTTTTGGACGCTTGACGCGCTCCCGTCATGAGGAGTATCTGCCCGTCCCAGGACACCTCACCCTAACGTGAGGCTTTCGACCTGGGAGGGTCGCCATGGCTGATTTGCCCCTGACTGCGCCGGCAGTGAAACCGGCTAACCCCAATTTTTCGTCGGGCCCCTGTGCCAAACGTCCTGGCTGGACGGTGAACGTGCTTGCCGACGCGCTCGTCGGCCGCTCGCACCGGGCCAAGCCCGCCAAGGCGCGCATCGAGAAGGCTATCGCCTTGACCCGCGAGCTGCTCGAAGTGCCCGCCGACTACCTGATCGGCATCGTCCCCGCTTCCGATACCGGCGCCGTCGAAATGGCGCTGTGGTCGATGCTCGGCGCTCGCGGTGTCGACATGCTGGCCTGGGAGTCGTTCGGCGAAGGCTGGGTCACCGACGTCCAGAAGCAGCTGAAGCTCGATAATGTCCGCGTGCTGAAGGCGCGGTATGGCGAGCTGCCGGACCTCAAGACCGTCAACTTCGACAACGACGTCGTCTTCACCTGGAACGGCACCACCTCGGGCGTCCGCGTCCCGAACGCCGACTGGATCCCGGCCGACCGCAAGGGCCTCACCATCTGCGACGCAACCTCGGCCGCCTTCGCGCAGAATCTCGACTTCGCAAAGCTCGATGTCGTCACCTTCTCGTGGCAGAAGGCGCTCGGCGGTGAAGCCGCGCACGGCATCCTGATCCTTTCGCCCCGCGCCGTTGAGCGGCTCGAGACCTTCAAGCCGGATCGCCCGCTGCCCAAGGTCTTCCGCATGACCAAGGGCGGCAAGCTCATGGCCGATATCTTCGAGGGCGCCACCATCAACACGGTGTCGATGCTCTGCATCGAGGACGCGGTGGACGCGATGGAGTGGGGCAAGACGGTTGGCGGCCTCAAGGGCATGCAGGCGCGCGCCAACGCCAACTTCAAGGTGTTGAACGACTGGGTGGCCAAGACCCCGTGGGTCGATTTCCTCGCCAGGAACGAAGCCGAGCGCTCGAACACTTCGGTCTGCCTCGTCATCTCCGATCCGGAGATCACGGCGCTTTCCGAGGACGCGCAGGCGGCCTTCGCCAAGGCGATCGTTTCGCGGCTCGACAAGGCCGGCGTCGCCTACGACATCGGCGGCTATCGCGATGCCCCGACCGGTCTGCGCATCTGGGCCGGCTCGACCGTCGATGCCGATAGCCTCGCGGCACTGACGCCGTGGCTCGATTTCGCCTTCGCGACGGAGAAGGCCGCACTTTCCAAGGCAGCAGCCTAGAAGTTCACGAGCTTCACCGCTCCTTTCCCTGGAACAGGGGCGGTCCTTTCCATCGATTTCCATTCATCCGCGTGGCATTCCCGCGGCAAGAGGAGGGCGACATGCCCAAGGTTCTCGTTTCGGACAAGCTGTCGAAGACCGCTGTCCAGATCTTCAAGGACAACAATATCGACGTCGATTATCTGCCCGATCTCGGCAAGGACAAGGACAAGCTGTTCGAGGTGATCGGCCAGTATGACGGTCTCGCGATCCGCTCGGCGACCAAGGTCACCGAGAAAATCCTCAGCGCCGCCAAGAACTTGAAGGTGATCGGCCGCGCCGGCATCGGCGTCGACAACGTCGATATCCCCGCCGCCACCAAGGCCGGCATCATCGTGATGAACACCCCGTTCGGCAACTCGATCACTACGGCTGAACACGCCATCGCCATGATGTTCGCACTTGCCCGCCAGCTCCCCGAAGCCGACGCCTCGACCAAGGCCAGCAAGTGGGAGAAGAACCGCTTCATGGGCGTCGAAGTCACCAGCAAGACCCTCGGCCTCATCGGCGCCGGCAATATCGGCTCGATCGTTGCCGACCGTGCGCAGGGCCTCAAGATGAAGGTCGTGGCGTTTGACCCGTTCCTGACGCCCGAGCGCGCCCAGGCGATCGGCGTCGAGAAGGTGGAGCTCGACGAGCTGCTGAAGCGCGCCGATTTCATCACGCTGCACACGCCGCTGATCGATGCCACCCGTAACATTATCGACGCCGCGGCGATCGAGAAAATGAAGCCCGGCGTCCGCATCATCAACTGCGCCCGCGGCGGTCTCGTCGACGAGGCGGCGCTCTACGAAGCGCTGAAGTCGGGCAAGGTCGCCGGCGCCGCGTTCGACGTGTTCGTCGAGGAGCCGGCGCAGAACAACCCGCTGTTCGAGCTGGACAATTTCATCGCTACCCCGCACCTCGGCGCCTCGACCACCGAAGCGCAGGAGAACGTGGCGCTGCAGGTGGCCGAGCAGATCTCGGCCTACCTCAACACCGGCGAGATCGCCAACGCGCTGAACTTCCCCTCGATCACCGCCGAGGAAGCGCCGCGCCTCACTCCGTGGATCAAGCTCGCCGAAGCGCTGGGCTCGTTCGCCGGCCAGCTGACCGAGACCTCGATCAAGGGCATCCGCATCGAGTACGAGGGCAATGTCGCCGCGCTCAACACCAAGCCGATGACCGCAGCCGCGATCAACGGTGTGCTGAAGCCGCAGGTGGCCGAGGTGAACATGGTTTCGGCCCCGCAGATCGCCAAGGATCGCGGCATCAATGTCGAGATCATCACCCGCGACCAGCAGGGCGCCTACGAGGGCTACATCCGACTCACGGTGATCACCGAGCGGCAGGAACGGGGCTTGGCCGGCACCATCTTCGCCAACGGCAAGCCGCGCATCATCCAGGTCAAGGGCATCAACATGGACGCCGAGCTGACCCCGGCGATGCTCTACGTCACCAACGAGGATAAGCCGGGCCATATCGGCCGCCTCGGCACGCTGCTCGGCAACCTCGGCATCAACATCGCCAACTTCAACCTCGGCCGCGCCGAGGTGGGGGGCGACGCCATCGCGCTGCTGTCGATCGACGGCTCGGTGAACGCCGACCAGCTCAAGGAAATCGCCGGTTTGCCCGGCGTGAAGCAGGCCAAGGCACTGGCCTTCCAGTAAGAACGAAAGGCCGGGCCCAGTGCCCGGCCTTCTTGCTTCAGCCCCGCAGCGGGCTGAAGAACTTTTGCAGGTCTCCGGCGAGCAATGCCGGCTCCTCCATCGCCGGGAAGTGGCCGCCTTCTTTGAACTCGCTCCAGTGGCCAATCTGGTGTTGGGGGTCGAACAGTGGGCGGACCAGGTCGCTGGCGTTGAACACGGCGACGCCGCGCGGCGTGGCGCTGGGCGGCGCCCAGCCCATGGCCTTGAACGCCTCCCACAACGCATTCGCCGAGGCGGAACCGCCACCGCCGAACCAGTAGAGGCTCACATTGGTCAGGAACTGGTCGATATCGACCGCGTCCTCGATCGTCGCCTTGTTCGGGTTGGTCCAGGCCTCGAACTTCTCGGCGATCCAGGCGAGCTGGCCGATGGGCGAGTCGTTCAGCGCATAGCCGAGCGTCTTGGGACGGGTCGACTGGATGGCGATGTAGCCGTTGCGATCGGCGACCTTCGCCAGCAGGGCTCCGGCCCGCTGCTTCTGCTCGTCGGACAGCGCCGGGTTCTGGCTCAAGTCGCCGCCCATGAACGAGGCGACGGCTATGACGCTGTCGAGATCGGTGCCGAGGTGGAGGCCGATGGCGCGGCCATTGGTCAGCACATCAAGCTGCGCCGCGACGTCCGATCCCATGTCGGTGCCGTGGATGGCGAAGCGATCGTAGCCGAACTGGTTGAGCAGTTCGGCGATGGCTGCTGCCGTCTTGCCGGCGGTCCAGCCGGGCTGGCGCGGGGCAGGGGATAGGCCGAAGCCGGGAGCGGTCGGGATCACCAGGTGGAAGGCGTCCTTGCCGTCCGTCGGATTGGTCAGCGGCTCGACCAGCTTCAGGTACTCGATGCCCGAACTCGGCCAGCCGTGGCACAGCACCAGCGGGGTCGCATTGGCGTGCTTCGAGCGGATGTGGAAGGCGTGGATCTGCTCGCCCTCGAACTCGAGCATCACCTGGTCGTACTGATTGAGCTCCGCCTCTTTGGCGCGCCAGTCGAAGGCCTCCCAGCGTTCGGCGAGCTGGCGGAGATAGCCGCCGGGAATGCCGCGTTCCCAGGTGTCGGGGGCGACTTCTACCGGCCAGCGGGCGCTGCGCAGGCGGTTCTTGAGGTCAGCGATGTCGGCGTCGGCGATGGCGATCTTATGGGGCTTGGCGGTGGACGTCTTGGCGGTAGACATGGCGGTCTCTCCTCGGGCGGCTGAATTGGCGATGGCCGTGAACGCCGGCACGAGTGCTGCGGCTACGGCGGACCGGATGAGGGATCGACGGGTCAGGGGCATTTTCGGTCGTCCTCGCTGTTTCGGTGCCGGTCTCTGCCGGCCCCAGAACATTGCGCCAGCACTGCTGACAGAGCCTGTCAGCAGCGCCGGGACCGGCCAATCTTCGACCCAAAATGCAACGTCCCCGCGGTCTCCCACGGGGACGTTTGCAGCGCCTCGCCTGTTTGGTCAGTCGCGGCTCAGCGGCGGCCCGAGCAAGGTCATGCCGTGGCGGGTGAACACGGCCGCGATAGCCGCCCGGTCGGGATTTGCGGCACGCGCCACGGGGCCCAGTTCCTCGTAGAACTTGTGGCCGCCGCCAGGCACGTAGACCACCAGCACCTCGGCCGGCTCGTCGGTGAGGTTGAGGAAGGCGTGCGGCACGCCGGCGGGCAGATAGACGAAACCGCCTTCGTCGACGATCGCGGTCTGCTCGCCGCAGCGCACCTTGAAACGCCCCTTCAGCACCTGCAGCGTTTCCTCCTGCAGATGATGGACGTGCAGGGGCGGGCCGCCATGGGGCGCCACCTCGACGACGAAGTAGTCGAACTTTCCGGCCGTGTCTTCGCCGGTCACCTTGAAGATGAGATCGCGCCCGGGACCCGACTGCAGCCGCAGCCCCGCCTCCGGTGTCAGGAACTTCGGCTTGAGCATCACGTCGTTCGATTGTTCGCGTATCACCTGCATTCAGACCTCCCTGGCGTTGAAGTTATTGCCATCGCCACATTCGCGCCGCGGTCCGCTCACGTGCTACAGCAAAGACTGATAGGCCGTTTTTCATTTCTGGGGTTGCCATGGAATGGGATGATCTCCGGCACTTTCTCGCCGTGGCGCGCACCGGCAGCCTCACCGATGCGGCCCGGGCCCTCAAGAGCAGTGCGGCGACGGTCGGCCGACATGTCGAGGCGCTCGAGGAGAAGCTCGGCGCACAGCTGTTCGAGCGCCGGTCCACTGGCTACCTCTTGACCGAAACCGGCACCGCTGTCCTCGCCAAGGCGGAAGAGGCCGAAGAGGCGGTGCTGTCACTGGAACGCGAGACCATGGGCGCTGACCAGCGGCTCGCGGGTCGGGTGCGGGTTGCCACCACCGAAGACCTCGCAACGATGGTGATCGTGCCGGCCCTGCCCAGCTTTTGCAGCTACCATCCCCTGATCTCGCTCGAGGTACTGGCGCGCCTTGATCTCTCGAGCCTGACGCGCCGCGATGCCGACCTGGCGCTGCGGACGGTACGGCCGGACAAGGGGGAACTGCTGATGCGCCGGGTGGGGGCGGTCGATCTCGCGGTCTACGCTTCGCCTGGCTATGTCGTTTCGAGGCACCTGGAAGAGGGTGCGGTGGATTTCCGCAAGGTCGAGATCATCTCGTGGATCGAGGAGATGGCCAACCTTCGGGGTGGGGCCTGGCTGGCCGAGCATGCGGCCGGCGCGCACATTGCGCTGCGCGTCAACACGACGCGACTGTTGTTCGATGCCTGCCGAGCCGGCCTGGGCCTCGCCATTCTGCCGTGCTTCGGCGCCGACGGCGATCAGGGCCTCGTTTGCGTGGTGCCGCCCGAACAGGTGATCTCGATCGATGCCTGGCTGGTGATGCACCGCGACCTGGCGCGGACCGCCAGGGTGCGGGCGGTCGCCGATTTCATCGTCTCGCTCGGGCCAAGATTGTCGCGCCGGCCGTCTCCGGGAGACCCGGATTGGCACTAGCTGCGAGAACCGCCCTCGCGGTGCACCCGCGAGGACGGTTTTGCTGGCCCGCAATCCTCAGGCGAGGGCGCGAGCCCGGCCGAGGCCGATCCACTGGAGGGCGGCTAGCGCCGCAACCGCGACGGCCTGGGCGATGACGAAAGCCACGCCGAGGAGGGTCAGGGGGAACGTGCCGGCCAGCAGCACGATGACGCTGCCGACGACCCACGCGGCGTTGACAATGACGATCAGCATCGCGGCACTGCGCGGCGTCTGCTGCTGCATGCCGACCCAGCCGACGAACGCGGCAAAGGCGATGAGGAACAGGCCGAGCGGCAGCGTCGCGGTTGCCGGCAGGCCGGTCAGGCCGGTGAGGAGGCTGCCGCCGATGGCGAGCAGCGCGCCGGTGGCAACGGTTGCAACGGCGTCGGCAACAAAGGCAAAGCGGACGAGGTTCATTTCAGTTTCTCCGTCGGGGGGTCGTGAGTGACGGCGACACATTTCTACCTCCCGCTTCCTCATCTCAACTAACGCAGAGGTAATTGAACCGACGGCGCGACCGGTTAGGGTCCTCGACATGACACACGCACAAGCCACGGCCTCCGACCGTTCCATCGGTGACTACATCCGCGACTGGCGGCAGCATCGGCGCTTCAGCCAGCTGGCGCTCTCGCTCGAGATCGAGCTCAGCCAGAAACACCTCAGCTTCATCGAAAGCGGCCGCTCGGTCCCCAGCCGCGAGGTGGTGTTGCGCATCGCCGCCGGCCTCGGCGTGCCGCTGCGGATACGCAACCTGATGCTGCTGGCAGCGGGCTACGCGCCGGTCTACCCGGAGCGGCGGCTCGATCACCCAGATCTGGCGCCGGCGCGCGCTGCCGTTGATCTGGTGCTCAAGGCCTACGAGCCCTACCTGGCCATCGCAGTCGATCGCGGCTGGAACCTGGTGTCGGCCAATGCCGCCGCGGCGCCGTTCCTGGCTCAGGTCACCAATCCCGAGCTGCTGCAGGAGCCAATCAACGTGCTTCGCCTCAGCCTCCACCCGGAGGGGCTGGGAAAGCTGATCGTCAACTACGACGAATGGGCCCGCGACATCCTGCGCCGGGTCGCAGCCCAGCTCGAAGCAAGCGGCGATCCCGTCATCGCCGACCTGCTCGAAGAGCTGCGCGAGATCACCAGCATCCCCGCCGGCCACGAAGGTCGCGACGAGCATGGCGGCGTATTCGTGCCGATGAAGATGCGCTTCGGCGACGCCGTCGCCAGCTTCATCTCCACCACCACGGTGTTCGGCACGCCCACCGAGATCACCCTCAGCGAACTGGTGATCGAGGCGTTCCTCCCGGCGGATGCCGAGACGGCGGCGCTGTTGGCCTCGCTGGCGAACGGCTAGGCGGCCGGTTGACCCCGGCGCGCGGAGAACTCGGCCAGCACGATGCCAGCGGCCACCAGTACCGCCGCGACGAGATGGAACGGCTGCAATGCTTCACCCAGCACGATCACCGAGCCCACGGTGCCGAACAGCGGGATCAGGTTGACGAACAGGCTGGCGCGGTTGGAGCCGATGAGTTCGACGCCGCGGACGTAGAGCAATTGCGAGATCACCGAGGGGAAGATCACCGTGTAGGCGGCGATCAGCCAGCCCTGCATGTCGATGGCGGCGAGGTTGGCGGGGAGAGCCGCGGTGCCGTTGCCGAGGGTGGCCTGGTAGACGAGCGAGGCGATGATGGCGCCGGTGCAGGTGGCGGCGAGGAAACTCAGCCAGTGGGTCTGCGGGCGCCAGCGCAGCGCGATCGAATAGATGGCGTAGGCGAAGCAGGCGAGGATCACCAGGAGGTCGCCGAAGTTCACTTCCAGCTTCAGGATGCGGGCGAGGTCGCCGTGGGTGGCGATGATTGCCACGCCGAGGATGGTGATCAGCACGCCGAGCAGTTGCAGGCTGCGCACTCGGGTGCGGAACAGCGCGAAGTTGAGGATGATGACGAAGATGTTGACCGCCACCTGCTCGAGCGAGGTGTTGACGCCCGAAGTGTAATAGGCGGCGACGTAGACCAGCACGTTGAAGGTGGCGAAGCCGACCGCGCCGTAGAACAGGTAGAGCCACCACTTGGCCCGGATCACCGGCCAGTCGCGCTTCAGCGGGCCGATGGCGAAGGGCAGCACCAGCAGCAGTGCGCCGGTCCAGCGCAGGATCATCAGCGAGTGCGCGTCGATATGGCCGACCGCCAGCTTGCCGGCCACGACATTGCCGCCCCAGAACAGCGTGGTGAGGACGAGGATCAGGTAGGGGCGATCCATCAGGGCGTGGAACGCCCGGGCGCCGGTCGTGGCAGAGGAGTTGGTCATTGGGGCCGTCTGGTTCGGGCATCGGCCGCCACGGTGGGCGGCGGCCGAAGAAGGCGCGAACTTAGTCAGCCTTGGTGCGTCGCGCCAGCCCGTCAGGCGGCCGGCGGGATGTTCTGGTTGAGCCGGAACAGGTTCTCCGGGTCGTACTTGGCCTTGATCTGGCGCAGGCGGTCCCAGGTCGAGCCGGGATAGGCGGCGCGGAGGCCTTCGCCACCCTCGATGCCGAGGAAGTTGACGTAGGCGACGGAGTTGTCCTGCCGCACGGTGCCGATGGCGTCGGTTGCCCAGCGGTCGAAGTGGGCCGTGACGTCGGCGCCGCCCTCATACATGGCGAGGAAGGCCACCATGATCTTGCTCCGCCGGTGCGCGAAGGCCGTCGCCTGGGTGGCGACCCGGGAATATGCGCCGCCGAGGACGCGGATCTGGCCCATCTTCATCGGGCTCGGACAGGCCTCGAGCGCCGCCAGCATCTTTGCGGCGGTCTCGACGCTGACATGATCGACGAAGCGCGAGCGACACGACACCGCCGGGCGCATCTCGGGCGGCGGATCCATGGCGTACATGCTGGAGTAGGGCGCCGGCCGCACCAGGTCGGCGATCGGCGCAGCGATGGCGCGGAACGGCGCCAGGGCGAGCGCCGCGGCTTCGGGCGTGCCCGAGAAGGCCATCATGCCGATCAGCGCCAGCTTGCCATGGTATTCGGCCGGCACGAACGGCACCGGTGGGACGGGCATCACCATGGCGATGGTCGACAGCGCATCCGGCGCAGCATCAGCCAGCGCCGCGAACGTCGCGATGTTCTCGGCCGTTGCCGGCAGGACCAGCGGACCGCCGACGAAGGACGGGAGCGGGTTAAGCTTGAACTTCAGCCGCGTCACCACGCCGAAATTGCCGCCGCCGCCACGCAGCGCCCAGAACAGGTCGGGGTGGTTGGTCTCGTCGGCGATCAGGATGTCGCCGGACGCCGTCACCACTTCGGCCGCCAGCAGGGAGTCGATGGTGAGGCCGTGCTTGCGCACCATGTAGCCGATGCCGCCGCCGAGCGTCAGGCCACCGATGCCGACGGTGCCGGAATCGCCGAAGCCGACGATCAGGCCGTGCTGCTCGACGGCGCGGGTCACTTCGCCCGAAGTGAGGCCGGTGCCCGCCCAGACGGTGCTCGTCTCGGCGTCGACCTCGATGCCGTTGAGCTCGCGCAGGTCGATGACCAGCCCGCCATCGGTGCCGCTATGGCCACCGACGCTGTGGCCGCCGCTGCGAACCGCCAGCTCGAGATCGGTGGCGCGGGCGAAGTTGATCACTGCCGCCACGTCCGCAACGTTGGCGACACGGATCACCGCCGCCGGGCGCCGGTCGAAGTTACCGAGGGCGACGGTGCGCACCTCGTCATAGGCGGCTTCGCGGGCTGTGATCACCCGGCCGCGCAGGCTCGAAGCCAGCATGTCGATCTGGTCTTCGAGCGGAAAGCGTTTGTCCATTCCCTGAAATCTCGCTGAGGTTTGCGTTGGAGCGCAGGCCTCTAGGGGCGGCGGATTGAACGGCAAATGAATGCGCCGCTCAGCGCCGGATCAGGAATGAAACGGGCGCCCGGATGTGCTGGGACATCCGGGCGCGAGTGGCGTCAGGCCGGCGGGATGTTCTGGTTGAGCCGGAACAGGTTCTCCGGGTCGTAAACCCGTTTCACCTGTCTCAGCCGGTCCCAGGTGTCGCCGGGATAGGCGGCGCGGGCGCGGGCCGGACCCTCGTCGGCGACGAAGTTGACGTAGGCGCCGTCATCGCCCTGGTTGAGCGCTTTAGAGAAGTCGGCCACCCAGGCTTCCTTGGTGGGCTTGTCCGCCTCGCCGTCGTAGAAGGCGGCGACGTTGAGCATGATCGGGCTCTTGCGGTGCGCATAAGCAGTGGCCGCGGGGGCCACTCGTCCGACAGCGCCGCCGAGCACGCGGATCTGGCAGACGCGGAGGCTCGCGTCGGACTCCTCGAGATAGCCGATGATCGTCTCCGCTTCCGGGGTTCCGATGTGGTCGACAAGCAGGTTCAGCGCCGTCGCGGTCGGGTGGTAGTCCGGATCCTCCGGCGGATACATGCTGGCGTATGGCCCCGGCTTGACGAAATCGGCCAGTGGCGCGGCGAGGGCGCGGAACGGGGCGAGGGCTTTCTCGGCCGCCTCGGGCTCACCGGCAAAGGCGAGCATGGCAAGGATCACCATCTTGCCGTGCTGCTCGGCGGGGAGGAACGGCATCGGCGGAGCCGGCATGACATTGGCGATGCTCGAGAGCTCCTCGGGCGCCGCCTGCGCTGCGGCGACGAAGCCGGCAATGGTTTTGGCGGTCGCCGGGAGCACCAGCATGCCGCCGGTGAAGGCGGGCAGGGGGTGCAACCGGAACTTCAGCCGGGTGACCACGCCGAAATTGCCGCCGCCACCACGCAGGGCCCAGAACAGCTCCGGGTGGTTGGCTTCATCGGCGAGCAGGAGCTTCCCGTCGGCGGTGACGAGCTCAACGGCGAGCAGCGAGTCGATGGAAAGGCCGTACTTGCGGGCCAGGTAGCCGACACCACCGCCCAGGGTGATGCCACTGATCCCGACCGTACCGGCATCGCCGAAGCCGACGATAAGGTTGTGCGGGGCGAGGGCCTCGGTTAGTGCGATAGCGGTGACGCCGGCGCCGACCCAGACCGTGCGCGTGGCGGGGTCGATGTCGATTTCGGTGAGATCACGAACATCGATGACGAGGCCGCCTTGCGTCGTCGAGTGGCCGGCGCCGCTGTGGCCGCCGCTGCGCACGGCAAGCTCGAGCCCGCTGTCTCTGGTGTAGGCGATGGCCGCGGAGATGTCGGCGGCATCAGCTACGCGGACGATCGCGCCGGGGCGTTTGTCATAGCCGCCATACATGACGGCGCGGATCTTGTCGTAGTCGGAATCAGTTGCGGTGATGACCCGGCCGGTGGATCCGGCGGGCAGGCGTAGGGTATTCGCGGCAGTCGAGAGGGGCATAATCCTGACCTCAGGTTCTCGTGTTGGCGCGCTGGGTTGCGGTAACATGGGTGTGACTATCCGTGATTGCTAGAGCGAAGACCTCGCTTCGTTGCATCGCATCCCGCTTCGCGCTTCAGGTCTCACTCTCGGGGGGTGCGACGCAACGGGATTTGTCATCTGAGAAGGACTGCTCTAAAGGACGTCCGCAACTACCTCGGACTTCCTCGCTGGAAGCCGCACGGTCAGGTTGCAGCGAAATCGAAACTGATCTTTGCGGTCCGCCGGCACCAGGCCCGGCCGGGCTGCCGCTTCCTGAGGGGCAATAAGCGCATGGCAAATGTGATCGTCGTCGGCAGCCAGTGGGGTGACGAAGGCAAGGGCAAGATCGTCGACTGGCTCAGTGAGCGTGCCGACGTGGTGGTGCGCTATCAGGGCGGTCACAATGCCGGTCATACGCTGGTGATCGACGGGACGAGCTACAAGCTGGCGCTGCTGCCCTCGGGCGTGGTGCGCGGCAAGCTGAGCGTGATCGGTAACGGCGTGGTGGTCGATCCGCATCACTTCGTCATGGAAGTCGAAAAGATCGGCGCCCAGGGCATCGACGTCACCCCCGAGGTCCTGAAGATCGCTGACAATGCGCCGCTGATCCTCAGCCTTCATCGCGAGCTCGACGCGGTGCGCGAGAGCGGCAATTCCGGGCTGAAGATCGGCACCACCCGTCGCGGCATCGGCCCGGCCTATGAAGACAAGGTCGGTCGCCGTGCCATCCGTGTCTGCGACCTCAGTGAGCCCGATACGCTGATGCCCAAGATCGAGCGGCTGCTCGGGCACCACAATGCGCTGCGCCGCGGCATGGGCATGGCCGAGCTCTCGGCTCAGGCGCTCTACGACGAGCTGATGGAAGTCGCCGACAAGATCCTGCCTTACGTCGACCAGGTCTGGCGGTTGCTCGACGAAAAGCGGCGCTCGGGCGCTCGCATCCTGTTCGAGGGGGCACAGGGTGCGCTGCTCGACAACGATCACGGCACCTATCCCTTCGTCACCTCCTCCAACACCGTGGCGGGGCAGGCGGCGGCCGGCTCGGGTCTCGGCCCGACGGCGATCGGCTATGTGCTGGGGATTACCAAGGCCTACACCACCCGCGTCGGCGAGGGCCCGTTCCCGTGCGAACTCGATGATGAAATCGGCCGGCACCTGTCGACTGTTGGTCGCGAAGTCGGCGTAAACACCGGCCGGCCGCGCCGTTGCGGGTGGTTTGACGCTGTGCTGGTGCGTCAGACCGTGAGAACGTCGGGGATAAACGGCATCGCGTTGACGAAACTGGATGTTCTAGACGGCCTCAAAGAGCTCAAAGTGTGCGTGGCCTATGAGCTCGACGGTCAAAGAATTGACTACTTGCCTGCCTCAATGGGAGCACAAGCTGCTGTTAAGCCGATTTACGAAACCCTAGAGGGGTGGTCGGAAACTACGGCAGGGGCGAGAAGCTGGTCGGAACTCCCGGCACAGGCGGTTAAGTACGTCAGGTACATAGAGGAGCTGATCGGGGCGCCGGTCGCCATGCTCTCCACCAGTCCTGAGAGGCTGGATACCATTCTGGTGCAGGACCCGTTCCAAGACTGAGTTTTTTTCGTTAGAACATGCCTCCAAAATTACGGATGTCGTTTAGCGAATGGCGGACTACAAAGAGCTGTTACGTAGGGCGGTAGAAGCTCTGCCGGAGAACAATGGGGCCGCGCGCCGCGCGGTATACGAGAAGGCACGCGCTGCCCTCGTCGGGCAGTTGCGCGCCATTAATCCGCCATTGGCCGCCCGCGACATCACCGCTCACCGCCTGCAGCTCGAAGATTGCATCCGCCAGGTCGAGCAGGAAGCCAGCGAGGCAGTGATCGCCGGGCTCGGCTCGAGCAAGGAAGACAATCCGCCCCCGCCGCCGGTGTATTTCGAGGCGCCGGCCAAGAAGGCGCCAGCAGCGCTGGCCAAGCCCGTCGCCAAAGCCGCGCCGCAAAGCGCCAAGGAGCCGCCGCGTCCGCTGCCGCCGGGTGGCTCGATCGAAGAGATCATCGCCGCCGCCAATGCCGAGCAGACCGAGTCGTCGGATCGCTCGCGCTCGATCGTCAGGCCCGATGCCAAGCCTATGGGCAAGCCGGTGCCCAAGCTGGTGCCGCCACAGCGGCCGCAGCCGCAGCTGGCTGCCCCGGTGCAGCCGGACGAGGATGAGGACGAAGTCGAGCAGCCGCAGCGCCAGGCGCCGGTCCGCTCCGTGGTCCCCGCCAAGTCGCCCGCCGGGCGTTCGCCATTGCCGTCGATCGTCGCTCGTGCCGAGGCAGCCAAAAGCCGCACCGGCAACACTGCCTTCGGCGCCCCGATTGGTGGCGCGGCACGTGGACCGGTATTCGAGCCGCGCCGCGAGCTGCCGTCGCCGCGCCTTGAGCCGGCAGGCCGGAGTGGCCAGGCCGCGGCGCGCCAGGTGGCGGAGCCGATGGCGTTGTTCAACGAGCCGCCGATTGCCGCTGCCATGTCGGCAGTGCGCGAAGTCGAGGTAGAAGCTCCGCCGGCCGATCCGCAGGGCGCGATCGATCGCGCCATTGCGACGCTCGACCGCGAGGCACGCGGCGATGGTGATCTCGACGGAGGGATGACCAACGGCAACGGTTACGGTGAGTTCGAGGACGAAGCCGACGAGCAGCCGGCGCACAAGAACGGCTTTGCGCCATCGATCCTGCGGGCCGACGCACCGGCCGTGTCGCGGTCGCAGCGCGAGGGTAAGGCAGCCAAGGCCAGCGTGTTTGCCCGTGACGCACGCGAGCCGCGCGGCAAGCAGCGCCGTGAGGCCGAGCCCAGCTTCCCGCGGGCCCGGGCCGAGGACGAGCGCCGTGGCCTCGGCGCCGTTACGATCTTCCTTATCGTTTTCGCCGTGCTGTTGATCGGCGCCGGTGGCGCCGGCTTCTGGGCCTGGCGTGAAGGCTTCATCGACCTCGATGCGATGTTTGGGCGCGGTGCGCCGACGACGCAGCAGGCCGTGGTTACGCCTTCGACCTCCACTGACGCCGCAACGGATACGCCGGCCACTGGCGTCGGCAATACCGCGACGCCGGCCGAAAGCGTTGCGCCGACCGCAGAACTCGGCACCGAGGATCGTCTCGGTTCCGAGCCCGCTCCGGTGGCCGAGACCCAGGCACTGCCGCTGGTCGAGCCCTCGTCCGAGCGGCTGGGCGCCGATACCGCGACCGCCGCGGCTACCGATCAGGCCGGAGCTTCGGTCGATCCGGCCAGCCTCGCCGGCAGCCAGTCCCTGCTGCTCGAGGCCTCGGATGGCGGCACCACAGGCGCCGTGCCGTTCTCGGGCACGGTCGAGTGGAGCAAGGGGACCGACGAGATGGGCCTGCCGACGCTGATCGGCAAGGCGAACATCCCGGCGCGTAACCTCGCGGTCGACGTGCTGATCCGCAAGAACTCCGATGCCAGCCTGCCGGCCAGCCACCTGATGGAAGTGAACTTCCGGGTGACCGACAGCTTCATAGGCGGCTCGATCGCCGGCCTGCCCGGCGTGCTGCTGAAGAACGAAGAACTGGTGCAGGGCACGCCGCTGGTTGGCGCCTCTGCCCGGGTCGTCGGCAACTCGTTCCTGTTCGCGCTCAGCGCCTCGCCAGCCGACGTCGCGGCCAATAGCAACCTGTTGACCTCGCGCAAGTGGATGGATCTCGCGCTCATCTACGCGACCGGCAAGCGGGCGATCATCACGCTCGAAAAGGACGCCGCGGCCGAGACGATGTTCGCCGAGGTCGTCGGCGCCTGGAACAAGACCGCGACGAACTGATCGGGTTCGCCCAGAGTTCAAGACGCCCGGCCTGGTCCGGGCGTTTTCTTTTTGGCACTGCTAGCTCTGCGCCAGCTTTCCATCCGCCAGGTGATAGCGTTTGGCCGCCAGGGCCTCGACATCGTCGACGTGATGGCTGACCAGCAGGGTGATCCAGCCGTGGCGCTCGGTCAGGGATTTGACCAGCGTGCGGATAGTGCCGCGGGTCTCGTCGTCGAGCGCCGAGAACGGCTCGTCCAGCAACAGCACCGGCCGGTTGCGCAGCAGGGTGCGGGCCAGTGCCACGCGCTGCTTCTCACCGCCGGAGAGGGTGTCGGCGCGCTGCTTCAGCACGCCGGGCAGCCCGACTTCTGCCAGCGCCGCGGCCACCTGGACTTGCCGGTCGGCTGAGTTGCGCGGCAGTCCGAGCTCCAGGTTCTGGTACGCGCTGAGGTGCTCGAATAGCGTTTCCGACTGGAACAGGATGGAGATCGGCCGTTCCTCAGGGGGAAGCGGCAGCAGGTCGCGGCCGTCGAGCTTGAGCGTCCCGCCGGTGGGGGCGAGAAAACCGGCGATCAGGTCGAGCAGCGTCGATTTGCCTGCGCCGGACTGGCCGCTTACGGCAGTGATCTCTCCGGGCTTTGCCGAAAAGCTCAGGTCGAAATGCCTGGTCGCGCCCGGGTGCGTGAAGGTCAGGTGTTCAGCTTCGAGCATCGGTGAGCTTTCCAAACAGCTTCGGCAGCAGCACGAAGGCGGCGATGGTGATCACCAGCATCAGCGCCGCGATAGTGGCGGCGTCGTTGCTGCGATAGGCACCGAGCGCCCGGTACATGAGCAGCGGCAGGGTGGCGAAATCCTCGGTGCCGAACAACGCGATGACCCCGAGATCACCGAGCGAGAAGCAGAACGCCAGCGCCAGCACCACGCCCGCCTCGCGTCCGATCAGCGGCCATTCAACCGCAACGAACTGCTGCCAGCCGGTGAGCCCGAGCGAGCGGATCAGCCGCCCTCGCCGCTCTGCAATGGCATCGAGCGGGGGAGCCAGCGTCGCGAGCGCGAAGGGCAGGGACAGCAGCGCATTGGCGAGCAGCACCACCACTGGGGCCGCCGCCTCCGGCATCATCCCTGCGTTGCGCACGAGGAGGAACGCGCCGAGCGACAGCACCACGGCGGGTACGGCGAGATAAGCGTAGGCCGGCGCGCCGATGCCGACGCGGACTAGCGGGATACCCGAGGCGGCGCGGCCCATGCCGATGCCAAGCGCCAAAAGCAGGGTCAGCAGCGCCGAGCCAGAGCCGAGCGCGAGGCTGGTGCCCAGCGCCTTCCAGAAGCTCGCGCGGCTGGTGACATCGACGATGCCCGAGCCGATGCCGTCGATGAGGATGGCGACGAGCGGCAGCGCGAAGCCGACGATGCTGACGACGAGCACGGCCCATTGGGCGGCGCGGGCCGTTGACCGGTCGCGCCAACTCGGTGGGGTGGAGCCGCCAGTGCTGGCCGAGATCGGAGCGAAGGCGGAGGCGGCGATGATGATGGCCGAGCAGATGCCGATCTGCACCAGCGCCAGCGTCACCGCACCCCGCAGGTCGAAATCGAGCCGGACGGCTGCATAGATCGCGACCTCCAGCGTCTGGTTGGCCGGGCCGCCGCCGAGCAGCAGGACGATCGGGAAGCTGGTGAAAGCGAGGAGGAAGATGATCGCGGCGAGCCCGGGCAGGGTGGGGCGCAGCATCGGCCAATCGATCACTGAGAAGCGCTGCCAGGCGCCGAGGCCGAGGCTCTGGCCGGTCTTCAGCCGCTTCTCCGGAATGGCGTCGAGCCGGGCTAGGAGGATGCGGGCGGCGAAGGCGCCATCGAGGATGACGTGGGCGGCGAGGATGCCGCCGAGGCCGAACAGCGGCACCTCCAGCGGGTGCCCGGTCAGCGCCAGTGCGGTCTGGTTGACCCAGCCGGCACGGCCCCACACCGATAGCAGCCCGAAGGCGACGATCAGCCCGGGGGTGACGATGGCCGAGGCGAACAGCCCGACGATCAGGTCGCGGCCGGGAAAGCGCAGGCGGTTCAGCGCCCAGGCCAGAGCCGTGCCGACCAGCAGCGACAGGATGGTGGTGAGCCCTGCCTGGATGCTGGTCATCGACACGAGATGCCAGACATCGACGCTGGACTGATGAGCCGCCGGTTCACCGGCAGCCGTGGCCAGGATGGCCAGCAGCACCAGCGCCACCAGCCCGGCAATGGCCAGCGCGATGCCCGCCCCGGCGATGAGCCGGAGCGGGCGATGGGGCAGGACCAGGTTACTGGAGCGCGGCGAGAGCAGCATCGACCCAGGCCCGGCCGTTGGCGGCAAGCGCGGCCTCGTCGACCGGTAGCACCTTTTCCGGCGGTTTGCCGAAATCGGCGGGCAGGTCGGCGCCGATGTCGATCACCGGATACATCCAGTTGGTGGTCGGGATCACCTTCTGCGCCTCGGGAGTGACGAGATAGGCGAGGAAGGCCTTGCTGAGCTCCGCCTGGTCGGTGCTCTTGGTCAGCCCGGCCACTTCCACCTGCGGCACGAAGCCTTCGGTGAACGGCGCGTAGCCGTACTTGTCGTCCTTTTCGGCGATGGCGTGGTAGGCGGGCGAGGTGGTGTAGCTCAGCACCATGTCCGCCTGGCCGTCGAGGAACAGACCGTAGGCTTCGGACCAGCCACGCGTCATCGTGAGGACGTGCGGCTTCAGGCCCTTCCAGATCTCTGGCGCGCGGTCGCCATAGGCGGCCTGCACCCAGAGCACATTGCCCAATCCCGGTGTCGAAGAGCGCGGGTCCTCGATCACGATCTTGAAGCTCGCGGGCAGCGCAATGAGCTCTTCGAACGAGGTCGGCGGGTTGGGCGTCTTCTGCTTGTTGTAGACATAGGCGAAGTAGCCGTAGTCGAACGGCACGAATTCGGCGTCGCTCCACGGCAGCGTAAGACCCTCGAGGGTCAGCCCGTGTGGCGCGAACAGCCCGGTGGCACGGGCTTCGCCGGAGGTGGCGGTGTCGAGGCCGACGACGACATCGGCCTTGGTGGCGGCACCCTCGAGCTGCACCTTGCGCAGCGTCGAGATGGCGTCTTCGGCGGTGGTGAATTCGACGGTGCAGCCGCAGGTCTTCTCGAAACCGGCCTTCAAGGCCGGGCCGGGCCCCCACTCGGCGGCGAAGCTGTCATAGGTGTAGACGTTGAGGACCGGCTTGTCCTCGGCGAGGACAGGCAGGGCGGTGGCGCAGATGACTGCCGCCAACGCGAAGCGTGCGAACGAGCGCATATCGTTCCCTTCGGTTGCGGCCATGTGAATGAAGGGGGACGTGCATGGGTCGGACGCCTGCGCGCCCTTGCCATCTCGAACTTCCTCCGCCAGCATGACCTGGTTCAGGTTCAATGGGTAACTCTCAGCTCCGGAAGATCCGGAACACCCCAGCGAGACAGCTGACAGATAGACAGAGTTTTCCCTCCGTGCAAGCACGTGCCCCCCAGACTTCCGTTGCGGTCTTTGACGACCTTATGGTCATCGTTGGCGGCGGGACGGTCGATTTCGACCTCCTGCGCGAGCTCTATGCCTCAGGCGGCCACCTGGTGGGGGCGGACGGCGGCGCAGACCAGATCGTCGAAGCGGGGCTGAAACCCGAGCTGATCATCGGCGATTTCGATTCCCTCAAGAACCCACACTCCTGGCTCGGCAAGACACGGCTGATGCAGATCGCCGAGCAGGAAACCACCGATTTCGAGAAGGCGCTCTATTCGACCCGCGCCCCGGTGACGGTGGCGCTGGGGATGACCGGGCGGCGCTTCGACCACACGCTGGCGGCGCTCGACGCGGTCACCAAGTATGCGGCCAAGCGCAAGATCGTCCTGGTGGATGAAGAAGACGTGGCGCTGCCGCTGACCAAGTCGTTCTCATTCACGGTCGATGCGGGTGAGCGCGTGTCGATCCATCCGCTGGCGCCGGTGACGTTCTGGAGCTCGGAGGGGCTGAAGTATCCGCTCGATGCGGTGAAGCTCGCGCCGGGAGTGCGGACAGGCACTTCGAACGAGGCGCTGACCGGGCCGTTCAAGATCGTGCCGGAGGAGGGGGTGCATGCGCCGTACCTGCTGATCCTGCCGCGGAAATACCTGGCGCAACTGATCGCAAAGCTGCTGCTCGAGAAGCGGTAAAAAGCTGCTTCGACCTCCACAAAGTCTGCGGACCAACCCTGCCCCGGCGAAATTCCGCCACCATCGCGATGCCATGTCCCGGCCTTTAAGACGTTGGGGCAATTCGTGAAAGTTCTGATTGCAGCAGTATTGCTGAGCCTTGCCGCCGTGTCGGCGAGCCGGGCCGAAGTCGTGTGCACTTTGATCGTCGACGCGGAAAGCGGGGCCGTTCGACTACAGGAGGGTGGCGGTTGCGGCACCCCGACCTCGCCGGCCTCGACGTTCAAGATGACGCTGGCAGTAATGGGGTTCGATGCTGGAATCCTGACCGGCGCGGACGAGCCGGCCTGGCCCTACCTCGCCGAGTACAAGGCGGATCGGGCGGACTGGCGAGTGACGACCACGCCGGCGAGCTGGCTGCGCGATTCGGTGCTGTGGTACTCGCGGGTGCTGGTCCAAAAGCTCGGCGCCGAGCGTTTCCAGCAATATGTCACCGATTTCGACTACGGCAACGCCGACATCTCCGGCGATCCGGGCAAGGACAACGGCCTCACCCGCTCGTGGATCAACTCCTCGCTGCTGATCAGCCCGGAGGAGCAGGTGCGGTTCGTGCGGCGCTTGCTGGCGGGCGACCTGCCGGCGTCGGCGGCGGCGCAGGCGGCGGTGGTCGCGATCATGCCCAAGTTCGAGGCCGGCAAGTGGACCGTCTCGGGCAAGACCGGCACCTACTACGAGCGCAATGCCGATGGCACGTTCAGCTCGCGGCGGCAGACCGGATGGTTCGTCGGCTGGGCGCAGCGGGACGACCAGCGGCTGGCGTTCGCCTACCTGATCCGCGACACCAGGAAGACAGCCGGTTCGGCCGGGATGCGGGCGCGCGACGCGCTGCTGGCGCGGTTCGCCAAATGGGGCGAGGGGCAGTTTGCCTGGGCGCAGCCGCCCCGCCGCGAGGCGGCGCCGGCAAACGGCGCCGAGCTCAACGGCTGAAAAACGAAGGGCCCCGGTGATGCCGGGGCCCTTCTCATTCTATCGGCCGGTGGTTCAGAGGGCGGCTTCACGCGACTTGGCGTGGGCGGCCTTCTGCACGGCTTCCTGCACCTTTTCGAAGGCGCGGACCTCGATCTGCCGGATACGCTCGCGGCTGACATTGTATTCCTGCGCCAGCTCTTCGAGCGTCGCTGGCTCGTCGCGGAGGCGGCGGGCCTGGAAGATGGCCTTCTCGCGCTCGTTGAGGTCGCTCATCGCGTTGGTGAGCAGCCCCATGCGCTCGGAGAATTCCTCGGTTTCGCCGAGGGTGGTCTCCTGGTCCGGCGTATCGTCGACCAGCCAGTCCTGCCACTCTGAGGCGCCTTCGTCGGCGCGCATCGGCGCGTTGAGCGAAGCATCGCCCGAAAGGCGCTGGTTCATCGACACCACGTCGTTCTCGGTGACGTGGAGGGTCGTCGCGATCTGCTTGATCTGGTCGGGGTGCAGGTTGCCGTCATCGAGGGCGGCGATCTGCCCCTTGATCTTGCGCAGGTTGAAGAACAGTCGCTTCTGCGCGGCGGTGGTGCCGATCTTCACCAGCGACCACGAACGCAGCACGTATTCCTGAATGGCGGCCCGGATCCACCACATCGCGTAGGTCGCGAGGCGGAAGCCCTTTTCGGGCTCGAAACGCTTCACCGCGTGCATAAGGCCCACATTCCCCTCCGAGATCACCTCGGAGATGGGCAGGCCATAGCCGCGATAGCCCATGGCGATCTTCGCCACGAGACGCAAATGCGATGTGATGAGCTTCTGGGCGGAGCCGGGATCCTGATGCTCCTTGTAGCGCTTGGCGAGCATGTATTCCTCGTCAGGCTCAAGCATCGGAAACTTACGGATTTCCTGGAGATAGCGGCTGAGTCCACCCTCAGCCGAAAGAATTGGCAGATTTGTCTGGGCCATGATGCACCCTCGTCTTTCCCCCGTATCACGGGCAGATAAGCAGCCGTGTCCAGTCCGGCACACGGCTGACTGTCTGGCATATATAGGTCGAAAATGAGCCTTGATAAGGCCCACCAACCCTTGATGAGAACGTTGGTACGCCCCGAAGGTTGCGTGAACCTTGCTAGCGGGCGAAGGCCCGATCGAAAGGTTCGATGGCGGCCTCGAGCGCCTCAAGATCAGGCGGTAACGGGGCCTCGAATTGCATTTCCTCGCCCGTCACCGGGTGCTCGAAGCCGAGTTCAGCGGCGTGCAACGCCTGCCGCCCCAACGCGGCAACAGCCGCTTTGGCTGCATCGGGCAGGCGGTTGACCTTGGTGGCAAAGCCGGAGCCGTAGACAAGGTCGGCGACCAGCGGGTGGCCGATATGGGCCATGTGGACGCGGATCTGGTGGGTGCGCCCGGTCTCGAGTTCGCAGCGGATGCGGGTGATATCCCAGCCCTCGTCGCCGAAGCGGGCCTCGACCGCATAATGGGTGATGGCCTCGCGGCCGTCCTTGCGCACCGCCTGCTTCAGCCGGTTGTTCGGATCGCGGCCGAGTGGCGCCTCCACCGTCCCCGAGGCTTGCTGGGTCCGGCCCCAGGCAAAGGCCAGGTAAGCGCGGTGCAGCGGGCCGGTGCGCCCATGGTCGGCGAATTGCGCCGCGAGGTGGTTATGCGCCTGCTGGGTCTTGGCCGCGACCATCACGCCCGAGGTATCCTTGTCGAGGCGGTGGACGATGCCCGGCCGCTTGACGCCGCCGATACCCTGCAGGCTGTCGCCGCAATGGTAGAGGAGGGCGTTGACCAGGGTTCCGCTGTAGTTGCCGGGCGCCGGATGCACCACCAGGCCGACCGGCTTGTTGATGACGATGAGCTGGTCGTCCTCGTAGAGAATATCGAGCGGGATGTTCTCGGGGGTCGGGTCGGCCTCGATCGGCTCAGGCGCCAGGAGCGTGACTTCCTCGCCATCGCGCAGCTTGTATTTGGGCTCCGTAACGGTTCGCCCATTGATCACGACGCTGCCGGCCAGTATCAGGTCCTTGATCCGGTTGCGCGAGAAGACCGGCACGGCACGGGCGAGTGCGGCATCAAGCCGGCTGCCGGCGTCGGCGGCATCGACCAGCAACTGCCACTCCTGTTCCTCGCCGGAAATATCCTGCATGAGCGATCCTCAAGACAAACCCGAAACCACCCCGGAACTGACTCCGGAAGCGCGAGCGGTGCTGAACCGGGCGCGCAAGTCCTTCATGGTGTCGATCGGGCTATTGGTGGTCGGCCTTATCGCCATCGGCGGCGCGCTTGTCTACCGCGCATCGCAGAGCGACAGCAAAGCCGGCGGCGACTATGTCATCGCGGCGCTGAAAATCCCCACGGGCGGCGACGTCATCTCGGCCGTCGCGGCGGATGGCCGCGTCACCGTCACCTACAAGCTCGGCGCGATGACCAGCGTGCGCATCTTCGACGGCAAATCCGGCGAAATGATCCGCGAGATTCCCGTCGTCAGCGAGTAGCCGCCCCTAGTTGTCGTTCCGCAGTTCCTGCAGCGCCTTGAGGCGGTCGGAGACGGTCTGGCCCTCTGGGGCGTTGCCCTTCCGGGCATTGGGGCCGCGAACCGGGGCAGCTTCCGCCTCGGCGTCGACGAATTTCTGCATCCGCGCCGCGAGGCTCTCTTCCTCGTCCACTGGTCCGTTGCCCTCAAGGGCGTAGACGAGGCGGCTGACGTCCGAGGCGATGTCGTTGAGGCGCTCGCGCAGGTGCGACTGCTCGATGCGGTCGGTGTCCCAGTCGGCCATCACGGTGTCTTCGACGCTCGCCACCTTGGCGCGGAGCTTTTCCATTTCCTCTTCGAGGCCGAGCTTTTCGGCCAGCAGCATGTCGCGCTTTTCCTCGCCGTCGCCGACCAGCTTGGTGGTCTCGGCCAGCAGGGTCGAGACGCGGCTCTCGGCGTCGGCGATGCGCGCTTCGGCGGTCGCTAGCTCGGTCTGGGCGTCGGTGGCGGCATCGTCGCGCTTGGCGAGCTTCTCGCGAAGTTCCGTGGCCACGGCCTGCGCTTCACTGGCGCTCCTGCCGGAACTTTCCAGATTTTCGATGAGGGTGCGGTTCTGGGTTTCGAGGAACTCGGAGCGCTTCTTTTCGATCTCGAGGAACTGCAGCAACTCGTCGACGTCGGCATTGTAGTCGCCGCTGAGGGCTTTGCCTTCGAGGGCGAAGGGGCGCGGGGCGCTGCCGCGCAGGCTCTGGCGGGCGGCGTCGAGCTGGCTGGATTTCTCGCCCAACTCCCTGTCGCGCATACGCAGCTTCTGCGCGATATCGGCGCCTTCCTTCTCCAGTTCGAGGATGCGGCGGCGGGCTTCGGCCTCGCGTTCCTCGAGTTCGCGGACCACCTGCAGGTGGCTGTCGCGCTCGCCCTTGATGCCGCCGAGTTCGTTCTTCTTGCGATTGATGTCGCGTAACTGGTCGGAGAGGCGGCGGCGCAGGGCCTCGACGTTCATCTCCAAGCGTCTGGTGGACAAGGCGAATTCGGCGCGGAGCTGGTCCTTGTCAGCGCGGAACTCGGCCATGGTCATGGGCGTCGCGGCTTCGATGCGCTTCTTGGTTAGGCGCACCGCACGGCGCCACACGGCGGGCAGGATGATCAACGCCAACAGCCCGGCCACGAGCAGGCCGAGCACAAAATACATAACGTTTTCAATGACCATAACTCAACTCCGCCACCGGCACGCGCGGTCCCGGGTCTTCGCGCACCACCAGGATCGCAGCAATGGCCGCCCCCGGCCATGCTTGTCAGGTCGTAACCTTACCGGAAGTCGGGGACGCGGTCACGATGAGCCTAGCACGGAAACGACACCGATCCGACACGCTCGCGCCGCCGCGATGAACGGCGGCTGAACGTATCCTGAAGGGTTTTTGCGTGGTTTTCGGCCCTCAGAAGGGGTTCCAGGTCGGTTCCTGGGTGAACTTCAGGTAGCCGACATTGATGCCGAGGCGGGCGCCGACACCGGAGCGGATCGGCACCATCACCACGTCGCCGTACTTGATCACGGTCATGCCGAGGCCGCCGACCACATAGGCGGAGCCGTCGACGCCGGGATAGCGGCCATAGACGTCGGAGACCGTGTTGAGGTTATAGACCAGCATCATCACCTTGGAGCCGTCGCCGCCGAAATCGAGGCCGACCGTCGGGCCCTGCCAGAAGACCGGGTGCTCGCCCTGGTTGCGGGTATACATGGTGCCCTCGCCGTAGCGGGCGCCGGCGAAGATGGCGCCGCCGGCTTCCTCGCCAAGGATGTAGGCGTTGGGCAGGCCGAACTGGCTGACGGCGCGCTCGACCAGCGAGGCAAGACCCTGGGCCACGGAGCCGAAGAACTGACCGCCGGTAGCAACCAGCTCGTCACCTGAATAGGTATCGGAGACCGAGCCTTCCTGCGCCTGGCTGAAGGTCGGCGCGAGCACCAGCGTCGCCGCGGTCAGCGCGACGAAGGCGGCGAGGATAAGGTAGACCATGCGGTTGAGCATGAAGGGAACTCCGGGGGCTTAATTCGAGCGGCAGTCCATTTACGCGGTACTTACCATGACGACGCTAAGGTTCAGCGCATCCGGTCTGCCTGAGGAGACCTCAAGCTAGGCCTTCATGGCGGCAATGATGCGGCAAAAGCGTAAACAAAACTTAACCATAACCGGGCTTCTTGCAGTCATCTGGCTGGCGGCTGGGCTCTGTTTCAGCCTGCCCGCGAGCGCCGCGGCGCTGGTCACCGCGATCGTCACCGACCCGCTGACCGGAGTGGCGCTCGAAGGGTATGATCCGGTGAGCTATTTCACCGAGCCCGATCCGGTGCCGGGGCTGCCGGATTTCGAGTACCAGTGGGGCGGGGTGCCCTGGTATTTCGCCACGGCGGCGAACCGCGACGTATTCATGCGCAACCCTGAAATCTACGCCCCGCAGTTCGGCGGCCACTGCGCTACCAGCCTCAGCCGCGGCTATCTCTCGGACGGCAAGCCACGGCTCTACGCCATCGTCGGGATGAAGCTCTACCTGTTCTACTCGGTCGCCAACCGCGAGGCGTTCTTCCAGAGCGAGGAGACCTCGCTGCGCAGCGCCGAGAGCGGCTGGGTGCAGCTCAAAGGCACGCTGACGGGCGAAGAGGGCAGCGTCGCCGAGGCGGTGGGCAAAGCCGCCGATGTCGAGGCGGCCGAGCAGGCCGCGCCTTAGCTTGTTGCCATGGCTCGGGCTGGCCAATGGCGGGCGGCAAGGGTCTTCCAGTCGCGCAGGGCCAGCGAGATGGCCTGATGCATGTCGAGATAGGTGTATGAGCCGAGCCGGCCGCCAAACCAGACATTGGGCAGGGCTGCGGCCCTGACGCGATAGTTCTGAAGCCGCGCGCGGTCGGCGGCCGTGTCGATGGGGTAGAACGGTTCGTCGTCACGGCCGGCCGAGTGTGCGTACTCCCGGACAATCACCGTTCGATCCTCGGGATAGGCCCGTTCGGGATGCATGTGGCGATACTCGGCGACGCGGGTATAGGGGATTTCGGCGTCGGCATAGTTGATCACCGCGGTGCCCTGATGATCGCCAGTCGGCAACACCTCCTGCTCGAAGCGCAGGGTGCGCCAACCCAGGATGCCACCGGCGTAGTCGAAATAGCGATCGATGGCACCGGTATAGACGACCGGCAGATCGGGCCGGGCCAGCTGGCGTAACTCCAGCCAGTCCGCGTCCAGCACGATGTCGATGAGCGGGTGGGCCAGCATGCGGGCAAAGACCGCGGCGTAGCCATTGAGGGGCAGGCCCTGGAACCGATCGTTGAAATAGCGCGAGTCGAAGGTGTAGCGGACCGGCAGACGCGCGATGATGCTGGGGGGCAGCTCCCGTGGATCGGTCTGCCATTGCTTGGCCGTGTAGCCGCGGATGAAGGCCTCGTAGAGCGGGCGGCCGATCAATGAGATGGCCTTCTCCTCGAGGTTGGTGGGCTGCCGATCGCCGAGTTCGACGGTTTGTTCGGCAATCAACTGCCGTGCGGCATCGGGCGTGAGATGGCGGCCGAAGAACTGGCAAATGGTCGCCAGATTGATCGGCAGGGGGAAGACCTGGCCGCGATGCATGCTCCAGCCGCGATACTGGAAGCTGTTGAAGCCGGTGAAGCGGTTCAGGTAGGTCCAGACCGCCTCGTTGGGGGTGTGAAAGAAGTGTGGCCCATAGCGGTGTACCTCGATGCCGGTCGCCGGGTCGGGTTCGGAATAGGCGTTGCCGCCGACATGCGAGCGCCGGTCGAGCACCAGGACGCGCAGCCCTGATGCCGCCGCCTGCTCGGCGATCGTCGCTCCGTAAAAGCCGGCGCCAACCACGACTAGATCGGCACTGTTCAAGCTATCCATAGTAATCCCAAGTTGCGGCGCTTCGCGTGAACATGCATAGCGTAACTCAGTGGAGTTGCAGCGAGAAATCATGTCGTCGGGTCGCCGGTTTGTCGTCATCGTCCGCGCCGGAGAAAAGAGCCTGCATGCGGCTGCTCGATCAGGTGCGCACTCTGCCCAAAATGGCGTGACGACCACCGGCTGCGGACGCTGGTGCGTGGCTTTATCCGTGACCGGAAACCGGCCGGCCTGGAGCAGGTATTCTCGCTCTACGAGGGGCCACTGCGGTTCGACGCAGGTCGCGCCATTGCGGCGGCGGCGGAGTCGATCGGGACCCCCTAGGGCTGCTGCGTCCTTGCGGTTACGCTACGCCAAATTGATTCGACGGCAAGGACCTTACGAATGGCGGAATTCATCGAGCTCAAGGCGACCGATCTCGCGGCGATGCTGTGTTCTCGGGTCTGCCATGACCTGATCAACCCGGTGGGCGCGATCGGGAACGGGCTTGAGGTGCTGGCCGACCCGACCCAGGCGGCGATGGCCGATGGGGCGCAGGAGTTGATTGCCAGCGCCGCCAAGCAGGCCCGGGCGAAGCTGGAGTTCGCGCGGCTGGCCTATGGCGCCTCGTCGACGGCGGGCACGGATTTCGACACCCGCGAGTGCGAGCGGGTGGCGCGGATTTATTTCGAGATCGAGAAGGCCGATCTCGACTGGCAGGTGCCGCTGATCCTGTTGCCCAAGCACAAGGCCAAGCTGTTCATGAACATGCTGCTGATCGCCGCCATGGCGGTGCCGCGCGGTGGCGTGGTGACGGCCAAGATCGAGGGCAGCGCGGGCGCCGAGGTGTTCACCTTGCTCTCGAAATCGGACCCGGAGAAGCGGCAGAAGACGCTGATGCCGTCGGGCGCCGAAGGGCTGCTGTTCGGCTCGCCCGAGGGTGGCGTCGATGCGCGCGGCATTCAGCCATTCTACACCGGCATCCTGGCGCGGATGACCGATATGGAGCTCAAGATCGGCATCGAGAACGACGTGTTCGAGTTTTCGGCGACCCCGAAGGCCGTAGCCGCCGCCGCCTGACCCATCCCAGGATGGCCGCCTTCAGCAGACGGTTCGTGGATTTCGGCAATTGCACTTCTCGCGCTGCAATCGGATTGCAGGCGGCATTTGTGCTGCGCAAGTTTTGAGCGGCGCCGAGATTGTCGCATTGCGCGCTGGCCAAACAGGCAAAGCCGGCGTTGCTGGAAAAAACTCTCCCGATGGGGAGAAGGGTTCAAGTTTCGCTAACCATTCGTAGGGAGATTTGCGGGATAGTGTGCACTGGCGACCAACGTCGGACGATTGCTGCCGGAAGCGATTTGGCAAGGCAGATCAGGACGGTGACGGTCGCGCAGCGAAGGGGAGGGGCCTTGCGGCCGTTCATCTTCGTGCACTTGGGTCGGAGAGATGCGTCATGAAATCCTGCCTCGTGGTCGATGATTCCAGCGTGGTGCGCAAAGTGGCGCGCCGCATCCTGGAGGATCTCGACTACATTGTTGACGAGGCCGAGGACGGGCAGGAAGCCTTCGACAAGTGCCGGCAGGAGATGCCGGATGCAATCCTGCTCGATTGGCAGATGCCGGTCATGAGCGGGCTCGAGTTCCTCAAGCTGTTGCGCGGCTATGTCGGCGGGCAGGCCCCACGCGTCGTTTACATGGTCACCGAGAACGATATCGGGCAGATCGCGCTGGCGCTGAAGGCTGGGGTGAACGACTACATGATGAAGCCGTTCGAGCGCGACCATCTCGAAGGCAAGTTCACCGAGGTCCCGGCCGACCGCGTCAGCGTCGCCTAAGCCGGGTCACGTTTCCGGGTTGCGCCGGGTCGGGTGCCCAGTCTCTCGCCCAAGGCGGCGATCTGGACGGCGATGTTGCCTTCTTCGACGATGACGCGGACCTACACCCGCGCCATCATCTCGGCCTTGGTGACGATTTTGCCTCGTGCTTCGAGCATGTTTTCGAGCATCAGGAGGGCGCGATGCCCGATGGCGACCGGCTTGCCGTCGCGCTTCAGTTCGCGGCCTGGTGTCAGAACAAATGGGCCGAATGTGTGCCGTGCCTCGTCCCTGGCTGCCGTTGTGCATCGAACGGCAAGTCTTTCGCAGCGGCGCGGTCCTTTCATTTGTAGGGCACGGGGAAACTGCGCTAGCACTACTGCCGGGCGCAACTCCGGACGGGATATCCATTGATGCTGACGACGCAGGACTTGGCGGCGGTTCCGATGTTTTCGCCGGAGCCCGAGCCGGTGTTGCGCGAGTTGCTGCGCGGCTCGGGCGATATCCATGTCGGGAGCGGCGAGTTCTTCGTGCACGAAGGCGATGAGCCGATGCTGTTCGCGGTGCTTTCGGGCAAGCTCGAGGTGATCAAGCGGGTCGACGGGATCGAGCGCAAGATCGGCGAGCGCCTGCCGGGGGCGTTCCTGGGCGAAGTGCCGCTGATCTATGGCACGCCGTTCCAGGCCGGTGGGCGGGCGGTGGAGGCGGCACGGGTGGCGCGCATCGATCCACGGCAGTTCCACGCCGCAGCGGCCCTGTCGCCGGAGCTGGCGCGGCGGATGGGCGAGCTGGCGCGGGAGCGGGTCGGCGGGCTGCAGAGCATTATGGCCAATGCGCGCCGCAGCAAGGTGGTGATCGTGGGCGAGCGCTGGGACCCCGAATGCCTGGCGTTGCGGCGGTTCCTCGCCAGCAACCGGATCATCTTCGACGCCTTCAACCCGGATGCACCGGAACTGGCGGGGCGCTGGGTCGGCGAGCTGCCGACATTGCTGCCGGCGGTACAGATCACCGATGGTCCGACGCTGGCAAGGCCGCAACTACGGCAACTGGCGGAGGCGCTTGATCTCGACACGCGGGCACGGGCCGACACCTATGACACGGTGATCGTGGGCGGAGGGCCGGCCGGGCTGGCTGCCGCGGTGTATGGCGCGTCCGAGGGCCTCAAGACCCTTGTGATCGAACGCGAAGCGCCGGGCGGGCAGGCGGGGACGTCGTCGCGGATCGAGAACTACCTGGGGTTCCCGGGCGGCATATCGGGCGATGAACTGGCGAGCCGGGCGCTGCAACAGGCGAAACGGCTGGGCGCCGAGGTGGTTATCACCCGGCAGATCGACCGCATCGATCCGGTAGGCCGCACGATCGAGCTGGATGGCGGCGAGCGGATCACCGCTAGAACCATCATCCTCGCGACTGGCGTGAGCTGGCGGCGCGTTGCGATCGAGGGGTTCGACCGGCTGATCGGCAAGGGCATCTACTATGGCGCGGCGCGCAGCGAGGCGAGCACCACGCAGGGTCTCGATATCCACCTGATCGGGGCGGGCAACTCGGCCGGGCAGGCGGCGATGTTCTTTGCCAACCACGCGCGGACGGTGACCCTGCTGGTGCGCGGGGACTCGCTCGAAAAGAGCATGTCGCAATACCTGATCGGCCAGGTGCGCAGCAAAGACAACATCAAGGTGGCGCTCTACAGCGAAGTGCAGGCAACGCATGGCGAGGGCCATCTCGATGCCGTCGACATCATCGACCTCAAAAGCGGCGCGGTGCGGCGCGAGGAGAGTGCCGGGCTGTTTGTCTTCATCGGCGCCGACGCCGAAACAGAATGGCTGCCAACCGATGTGGCACGCGACGCACGCGGCTATGTGCTGACCGGGGAGGACCTGAAGAAGGCCGGCCGTTGGTCGGAAGAGCGCGACCCCTATCTGCTCGAGACCAGCGTGCCGGGGATCTTCGCCTGCGGCGACGTGCGGCTCAGCCCGGTGAAACGCGTGGCGGCCGCGGTAGGCGAAGGCAGCATGGCGATCGCCTTCGTGCACCAGTACCTGGCGCGGCTGGCGGCTCAGTCGACGCCGTAGCTCTTCATGAACATGGCGACGCCGCTGGCGACGACACGCTCGATCTGCGGCAGCGGCATCGGCTCTGGCAGGTTGCCGAACAGGCGGCGCTTGTAGACCGAGGCCATGGAGAGCTCGAGGAACTGTCGCGAGGCGAGGTCGGTGTCGGTAATGTTCAGTTCGCCGGCGGCGACCCTGGCGTCGAGGTATTCCTGCAGGATGTGGTGGGCGGAAAAGGAATCGCCGGTGAAGAAGCGGGCGGCGACTTCGGGCATGCGCTCGGCGACCCCGAGCACCATGCGCTGGGCGCGAATGACCTCCTCGGAGGTGAGGCGGGTGGTGACGTAGACACCGAAGCGCTGCAGGGCTTCAGGAATCGTGCCGCCGGCTTCTAGCTGAGTTTTGGCCGCGGCCATCACCGCTGATTTCTCGCGGTCGATGAGGGCCTTGAACAGGTCTTCCTTGTCCTCGAAGTAGACGTAGAGCGTGCCTTTAGAGACCCCGGCTTCGCTGGTGATCTCGTTCATGCTGGCCGCTTCGAAGCCGAGGCTGAGGAAGCAGCGCTTCGCTCCATCGAGGATTTGCGCGCGCTTGTTCGGATCCTGACCGGCGGCGCGGCGTCCGGTGCGCTCCTCCGATTTGTCGTCCTCCGGAATCTGCATGGCTGCACTCCAAATTTGTTCGAACCGCTCGGTTCGATTTCACTTGATATGGCGCATCGACAAGTCTATGTCAATCGAACCGAACGGTTCAGTTCAATTCAGATGCGCCGGAGGGCCAGATGGCTCAGCCTGAGAATTCCGAGAAGATCCGCCCCTTTCCCAAGGCCCCCGTAACGGCCGAAGCACCGCTGACCGAGCCGATTGTGCCGGCCAACGATGTCGAGCTCAAGCCGGCAGCAAAGAAGCAGTCGCGGCGGCCGATGATTTTCGCCGGGATTGGTCTGGTGGCACTGCTGGCAGGCGGCTGGGTTGGCTACGACTGGTGGGCAACCGGGCGCTTCATGGTATCGACGGATGATGCCTATATCGGCGGCGACATCGCGACGATCTCGTCCAAGCTTGCGGGCTATGTGGCCAAGGTCGACGCGGTGGCGAACCAGCGGGTTAAGGCCGGCGATCCGCTGATCACGCTCGACGATGGCGACTATCGCATCGCCCGTGACCAGGCGCTGGCGCAGATCGAAACGCAGAAGCTGACCCTGACCCGCATCGACGCGCAGGTTACCGGCGCCGAGGCGACGGTGGCGCAGGCTAGGGCGCAGAAGCTGGCGCTGGAAGCGGCGCAGAAGAACGCGGCGTTGAGCCAGGCGAGGGCCGCCGAACTTGCCAAGGGCGCGATCGGTTCGCAGGCCGACCTCGACAAGGCCAATGCGGCGCTCGACCAGGCCAACGCCAACCTCGTTGCTGCGGATGCGCAGATTGCCGCGGCGGAAGCCAATATCGCGGTTCTGAAGGGGCAGCACGCAGAGGCCGAGGGCCAGCTCAAGACGCTGGGCCTCGCGCGTGACAAGGCTGAGCGCGACCTGAGCTTCACCGTGCTGCGCGCGCCCTATGACGGGGTGGTGGGCAATCTCGCGGTGCAAACGGGCGACCTCGTCAGCGCCGGCATGCGGCTCGCCGCGCTGGTGCCGACCGAGGCGCTCTATGTGGACGCCAACTTCAAGGAGACGCAGCTCAAGAAGCTGGTCCCCGGTGAGAAGGTGAAGATCAAGGTCGATGCGCTTGAGGGTGATGCCATCGAGGGAACGATCGAGTCAATCTCGCCGGCTTCGGGCTCGGTGTTCTCGCTGCTGCCGGCGGAGAATGCGACCGGCAATTTCACCAAGGTGGTGCAGCGCGTGCCGGTGCGGATCGCCATTCCGGCCGCCGAGCTGGCGACGGGCAAGCTACGCGCTGGTCTCAGCGTCGTGGTCGAGGCCGATACGCGGACGGCGCCGGCCGTGGCAAACTAGAACCGCTGGCGGCGGGAGGATCTGATGGCCGATGCAGCTGTTTTGACGGGCGCTCTACCCGCCGCGCCTGGCGCCGACGCGATGCCGGTGCGCCGGATCGTGGCGTTCTTCTTCATGGTCGTGGGGATGTTCATGGCCATCCTCGACATCCAGGTGGTGTCGTCGTCGCTGGCCGACATCCAGGCCGGCCTCAGCGCGGGTTCGGACGAGATCGGCTGGGTGCAGACCGCCTATCTGATTGCCGAAGTGATCATGATCCCGTTGTCGGGCATGCTGGCCCGCATCCTATCGACCAGGGTACTGTTTTCGATCGCCGCGGCTGGCTTCACAGCAGCGAGCGCGCTTTGCGCCACGGCCACCAATATCGACCAGATGATCGTCTACCGTGCGCTGCAGGGCTTTATCGGCGGGGCGATGATCCCGTCGGTGTTCGCGGTGGCGTTCACGATCTTTCCGCCCGCCAAGCGTGCCATCGTCTCGCCGATCATCGGTTTGGTTGCGACCTTGGCTCCCACTATCGGGCCGACCGTCGGCGGCTATCTGACCAGCGCGCTCAGCTGGCACTGGCTGTTCCTGATCAACGTGGGGCCCGGCATTGTCGTCGCCATTGCGACCTGGATGCTGATCGACTTCGACAAGCCTGAGAAGGGGCTGTTCGCCAGCTTCGACTGGTGGGGGCTGCTCGGCCTCGCGGGATTCCTCGGCGCAATGGAATACGTGCTGGAAGAAGGC
Organism: Devosia sp. P2_G7; assembly: GCF_056403495.1. Taxonomy (NCBI): domain Bacteria; kingdom Pseudomonadati; phylum Pseudomonadota; class Alphaproteobacteria; order Hyphomicrobiales; family Devosiaceae; genus Devosia; species Devosia sp. P2_G7. The sequence continues at coordinate 22,370 of NZ_JBFUFI010000005.1, read as the reverse complement.
CCCAACAATGACTGGCTGGCCGACCAGAGCGTGCTGCTGTGCGCCATCGTCATGGTGCTGGGGGGCGTGCTGTTCTTCTGGCGGGCATTCACGGCCAAATCGCCGATCGTCGACCTCAGCGCCTTCGGCAACATCAACTTCACGTTCGGCTCGCTGTTCTCGTTCGTGCTCGGAGTGGGGCTCTATGGCCTCACCTTCCTCTACCCGGTGTTCCTTGGCCGCATCCGCGGCTACGACTCGATGATGATCGGCGAGACGCTGTTCATCTCGGGGCTTGCAATGTTCCTTACCGCCCCGGTCGCCGGAGCGCTGTCGGCGCGGTTCGACCTCCGCTACATGCTGATGTTCGGCTTCCTGATCTTTGCCGGCGGCACCTTCATGTCCGCCCAGATCACCGCCGACTGGAGCTTTGACCAACTGCTGTTCCCGCAGATCTTCCGCGGCGTCGGGATGATGCTGTGCATGGTGTCGATCAACAACCTGGCGCTGGGCACGCTGCCGCCGCAGAAGATGAAGGGCGCCTCGGGGCTGTTCAACCTGACGCGCAATCTCGGCGGCGCGGTGGGGCTGGCGCTGATCAACACGGTGTTGACCAACCGCACGGCGCTCCACACCGAGCGGCTTGCCGAGCACGTCAACTGGAACAACCCGGCGGCAGTCGACCAGGTGAACTCGATGACACAGAATTTCAACGCGAGCGGGCTGGACGGGGCGACGGCGGCGATCAAGCAGCTGACCCGCATGGTGCAACAGCAGGCCTATGTGCTGAGCTTCGTCGATGTGTTCCTGCTGCTCACCGGGCTGTTCGGCATCCTCGCGTTCGGCGCGGTGCTGATGCAGAAGCCGGGCAAGGCCGCGGCCGGGGCAGGCGGGCACTAGGCTCCCGCAGAAGCGAAAACCCCGCACCGTATGGCGCGGGGTTTTTCAAGTCCGCCGCAACGCGGGACTTCTAATTAGGCGACGCTCGATTCCGCGAACGTCTCGTTCTCGTCGGGCTCGCGCAGCACGTAGCCGCGGCCCCAGACGGTCTCGATGTAGTTTTTGCCACCGGTGGCGACCGAGAGCTTCTTCCGGAGCTTGCAGATGAAGACGTCGATGATCTTCAGCTCGGGCTCGTCCATGCCGCCATAGAGGTGGTTGAGGAACATTTCCTTGGTGAGGGTCGTACCCTTGCGGAGCGAGAGCAGCTCCAGCATCTGGTATTCCTTGCCGGTCAGGTGCACGCGGGCCGACTGGACTTCGACGGTCTTGGTGTCGAGGTTGACGGTCAGGTCGCCGGTCGAGATGACCGACTGCGCATGGCCCTTGGAACGGCGGACAATGGCGTGGATGCGGGCGACCAGCTCGTCCTTGTGGAACGGCTTGGTCATGTAGTCGTCGGCGCCGAAACCGAGGCCGCGCACCTTGTCTTCGATGCCGGCGAGGCCCGACAGGATCAGGATCGGGGTCTGCACCTTGGCCACGCGCAGGGTGCGCAGCACTTCGTAACCCGACATGTCGGGAAGGTTCAGATCGAGCAGGATGATGTCGTAGTCGTAGAGTTTGCCTAGGTCGACGCCCTCTTCACCGAGGTCCGTCGTGTACACGTTGAAACTCTCTGATTTGAGCATCAGTTCGATGCTCTGCGCTGTCGCGCTGTCGTCCTCGATCAAGAGTACACGCATGCCGTCAATCCCCTTAAACCGTTCCCTGCTGGAACTATGGATGAGGCGCCCTGCGCGTTCACCCTTAACCGAACCCTACTGGATATGACCCAAACCTAAGCGCAATTAGTTAACAAAGTTTAATTCTGATCCGCAAGATGCAATACGTCTGCCGTTAGTGATATGTTAAATCGTTGAAAATGCTACAGAAATCGCACCTAACGGACTTAAGAAACTAGGTTAAGAAAGCCCTTCAATCGACTCTGCCGACTCAAGGATTTGGGGCCCTTGAGGGGTGGAAAAGCGGCTCAGCGCGAGCTGGGCATATGTCGGGGCAGGTCCCCATGGTTAACGCTTTTTGCTTAACGTTCGGTTACCTTGGGAATCAAGCGATTCGCCGGCCCTGAAAGAGGCAAATGCAGTCCCTGAAAGCCGCAATTGATGCCATCGAGGACGTCGAGGTCTTCGGGCGGGTCAAAACTGTGCAGGGGTTGCTCATCGAGGTGGTCGGCCCGGTGCGCGAATTGCGGGTCGGCGGCCGCGTTTCGATCGAAACCACCAATGGCGGGGTGCTGGGCGCCGAGATCATCGGCTTTCGCGACGGCCATGCGCTGTGCCTGCCGTTCGGACCGCTGAACGGGGTGCGGCTCGGCTGCCGGGCACTGTTCAAGAGCCATGACGGATCAGTGCAGCCGGCGGAGAGCTGGCTCGGCCGGGTGATCAACGCCAATGGCGAGCCGATCGACGGCAAGGGCCCGCTGATGGGTGGGCCGACACCGTATCCGCTGCGCCAGGTGCCGCTGCCGGCGCATGAGCGGATGCGGGTGGGCGACCCGCTCGACATGGGCGTGCGCACGCTCAACACCTTCACCACCATGTGCGAAGGCCAGCGCATGGGCATTTTTGCCGGCTCCGGCGTCGGCAAGTCGGTGCTGATGTCGATGTTGGCGCGGAACGCGCAGGTCGATGTGGCGGTAATCGGGCTGATCGGCGAGCGCGGCCGCGAGGTGCAGGAGTTCGTCACCGACTATCTCGGCGAAGTCGGCATCCAGCAGGCGGTCGTCGTGGTCGCGACCTCCGACGAGGCGGCCCTGATGCGGCGGCAGGCGGCGTACCTCACGCTCACGCTATCGGAGTATTTCCGCGACCAGGGCAAGCGCGTGCTCTGCATGATGGACAGCCTCACCCGCTTCGCCCAGGCGCAGCGCGAGATCGGCCTCGCCATCGGCGAGCCGCCGACCGCCAAGGGCTATCCGCCGACGGTTTTCACCGAACTTCCCAGATTGCTGGAAAGAGCAGGGCCGGGCCTCGCTGAATCGGGCTCCATTACCGGTCTATTTACCGTTTTGGTGGAAGGTGACGATCACAATGAGCCCATTGCGGACGCCGTACGCGGCATTCTTGATGGGCACATCGTGATGGAGCGCTCGATCGCCGAGCGGGGACGCTATCCGGCGGTCAATGTGCTCCGGTCTATCTCGCGAACCATGCCTGGGTGCGTGCCGGCCAATGTGCGGCCCACCCTGCAGAAAGCGCGGGAGCTCATGTCGACATTTGCCGACATGGAGGAACTGATCCGGCTGGGGGCATACCGGAAGGGATCGGATCCAGGCGTGGACCGTGCCATCGCGATCAACCCGGCGCTGGAGGCGTTCTTGAGCCAGCAGCGGGAGGAGCGCACCTCGATTGCCGACGGCTATGTAATGCTGGAGGCGATCCTGGAAAAGGTGGGCGAACAATCCGCGTCAGTGAAGTGAATGACTTGAGGTGTAAGGAGTACAAGTCATGAAGTCGCGGAGCGAGAGCCTGATCCGGCTCAAGAAGTTCCAGGTGGACGAGAAGCGCCGTCAGGTCACGCAGATCGAGATGATGATCGCCGATTTCGAGCGCATGGCCGCCGAACTCGATCAGCAGATCGAAATCGAGCAGACCAAGACCGGCATCTCCGACATCGCGCATTTCGCCTATTCGACCTTCGCCAAGGCCGCGATCGCCCGCAGGGATAACCTGCTCGCGTCGGCCAACGACATGAAGGGCAATCTCGAGGCGGCGCAGGATGCGCTGGCCGAGGCGGTCGAGGACCTCAAGAAGGTCGAACTGCTGGACCAGCGCGAGCATGGCCGCGAGCAGGAAGCGGAAGCGAAGTCCGAGCAGGCGGAATACGACGAGATCGGCCGGCTGCGGCACATCCGGCGTTAGGAACGCTCAATCAGACAATGAAAAGGCCCGCCGGAGCGGGCCTTTCGCGTTTGCCGTAGCAGTTGGGCGGCGACTACAGCGCTTCGGTGCGCAGCGTCTGGGCGTCGCGCTCGTTGGCGTAAGTGTCCTTGTTGTAGGCGACGGCCTTGTCGAGCTGGTCGCGCGTCACGTTGAGGAACAGGTACTTGTTGCCGTTGGGATCGGTGGCAAAGCGCAGGTTCTCGATACCGACAGCAACCGGCTTGGTGCCGATGCCGAGGAAGCCGCCGAAGTCGATGATCACCGTCTCGACGGTCTTTCCATCCTGAGCCAGCACGACGTCGCCAATGGTCCCGAGATGCTCGTCCGCCGGGCCGTAGGCGTTGGTGCCGATCAACTCTTCAGCCGTCAGCGGTGCATCGGTCAGCGTATCGCGGGCGATCGGCGTCGCCGCGGGCGCAGCCGCCTTGTCTGCAGGCGCCGCGGCCTTGTCGGCTGGCGCTGCCGCATCAGCGGGCTGGTCGGCAGGGGCGGCAGCGTCAGTCGCCGGAGCGGTAGCGTCGGCCGGCGCCGCAGCGTCCTCGTCGGTGGTCTTGAAGTCGGGCGCAGTTTCCAGCGCTTCCTTGGTCGTGTTGAGGACGAAGCGTTCGGAGCCATCCTCGGCGGTGACCCACTCGAGTTCGGCGTAGTTCACGGCGACGTTCTTCTCGCCGATACCGAGAAAACCACCGACTCCGATGATGACCGCGGCGACTTCGCCGCGCTCACCGATCACCAGGTTGTTGACGTCGCCAATGTGCTCGGCATCGGCTTCGGTCGAGGAATAAACCTGTTTCCCGATGATCTCGGTGGCGAGATTGTCCTTGTCGGTCACCGAGTAGCCGGACGCGAGGATGGACGTGTCAAGCGGGGCGGCGGGCGCTTCCGTCGTGGCTGCGGGAGCCTCGGTCTTTGCCGGGGCATCCTGGGCCATAGCGCCGGCGGTCAACAGCGCGGCGACGGCAGTGGTGGTCAATAGGGTACGGAACATTGTAACGTCCTCTCGTTCGTGTCTGTCATGAACAAGGCCGTGCGGCACATCGCTTGGCTGTGGCGTGCCGCACGGCCCGGTGCATTACAACGTGACGGGTGCGCGAGTGTTCCGGGGCGGAGAAATCAAAAGGCCGGCCCCGTTTTCGAGGTCCGGCCCTTCACGCCTCCCAGCGTTTCTTCGGGGCGCGGCGAGGCGCCCCACATCCAACAAGCTAGCGGAGAATTGACGGCGGCGCGCGCTTTGCCGGGTTAACCGGTAAAGATTGAATTAATCCGGTAACGGCTCAGTAGGTCTTCATCGCGAGGTGGAGGATGCCCGAGCCGTCGTCGAACGGCTCTCCGAAGGCGACGAAACCCAGGCCCTGGTAGACGCCGAGCTTGTCGTGCTGCGCGGTGAGATAGAAGCGGGTTTCGCCCCTGGCGCGGGCCAGGTCCATGGCGTGCTGAAGCAACTGCTTCGAGATGCCCTTGCCGCGCCATGACCTGGCGACGACGACCCGGCCGAGCTTCACGTGCTCGGGCGTCCAGATGATCCGCAGCGTGCCCACGACGTTGCCGGCGCCGATGGCGACGAGATGGGTCGCGGTCAGGTCGTCGGCATCGAACTCCTCGCTTTCGGGGATCTGCTGCTCAATGACGAACACCTCGCGGCGGAGCGCGAAGGCAGCGTTGCAGAGGGTGGAAAACACCGGAACGGTGAGGAGCGTGATGTCGTGCATCCGCGATAGAGATCACATCGGCGCGGGGCGCTCCAGTGTCAGGTGCGGGGCAGCTCGGCGGGACCGGTGGGCACATTGATCGGCACGGGCCCGGCCGGGCTGGGCACCGTCCATTGCACCGCGCCGGCCTCGTGCACCAGCTTGTCGATGAAGCCGAGCTTTGCGATCACCTCCGGGGTAAGGACGAAGGGATAGGCGTCGTGCTGGCCGACGGCGCGGTTGAGGTTGTTCATCAGCGACGCGAGGGGGATCCAGTTCTCGATCAGCTCGTCGATGTTCGAATTGCCGTAGGGATCGTAGTCGAGGCGGGCCGTGAGTTCGCCAGCCTGGTCGACGTCGGGCCGGAGATTGACGCCGAACGAGGCCGCCATCTCGGTGGTATCGACCAGGTGCAGGTAGTGGGCGAAGGTCTCGGCGAAATCCTCCCAGGGGTGCGAGGTGGCGTAGGCGGAAATGTAGTGCTGCTGCCAGTCAGCGGGTGCGCCGTTGGCGTAGTGCGCTTGCAGCGCCGCCTCGTACTCGGCGGTCTCGTCGCCGAACAGGCTGTGGAACTCGTCGTGCGCAGGGCGCCCGGCAACCAGCACGTCCCAGTAGTAGTGGCCAATCTCGTGCCGGAAATGGCCGAGCAGGGTGCGGTAGGGCTCGTTGAACTGGGTGCGGCGATATTCTCGCGCGGCATCGTCGGCCTCTTTCAGGGCCACGGTGATGACACCGCTATCGTGGCCGGTGAGCACCGGGGAGCGGGAGATTTCCTCGTTGAGGAATTGAAAGCTCAGGCCATGGACCGGGTCTTCGTTGCGGGTGGCGAGCGGCAAATGCAGCCGCAGCAGCGAATAGATCAGCCGCTTCTTGGCGCGTTCGATGACCTGCCAGCGCCTCAGGTCGACCGGGTTCTGGATATCCGGGACGAGGCCGTTGTGGCGGCAGGCGAGGCAGTAGGGATCGGCGCCCGGCGCGTGCAGCAGCAGCCAGTTGCAGGCGCCGTGCGCGGCGTTGGCGCAATAGACGAACGAGCGATTGAAGAAGGCCGGCGCCATCCAGATGCCGGGACCACCATCGAGCGAGAACAGGTTGTTGGTGAGCGGACCATAGCCGAGCGACCGCCCACAGCGCTCGCAGCGGGTATTCTCGAAGTAGAGCAGGTGACCGCAATGGTCGCAGCGGAAGAGCTTCATTGGGGCTCACGAGTGACGCGGGACCAGAATGCTCGCCGGCGCGCGGCGGTTCCGCCCGCCATCCCGGAAAATTAACGGCGGCGCGGCATCATTCGCCGAGTTTATCGGGACATCCTGAACGCGATGCGTACGCGACTGGCAGAATTGCCGCAACCGTTGGCCTATGTCGTGCTTGGGCTGACGCTGGCTGCCATCGTATTGCTGCTGGTGGTGGCGATGGGGCGGGCGCCGCTGATTCCGGCTGACGCGGGGGGCGTGCCGGCGCCTGAGGGCGATCTGGTCAGCTATCAGCGGATCATCGAGCGGATGCGCGGCGGGGCGGACTACTACACGGCTGCTCATCAAGTGCTGGTGGCCGACGGCTATGGCACGCGCTCGGTGTTCAACTGGCGGACGCCCGCCTGGCCGATGCTGCTGGCGGCGCTGCCGGCAGGCTGGGGGCAGGGGATGTTGGCGGCGCTGGCGTTGTGCGGCGTGCTGATGGTCTATCGCATGATGCGCGAGGACGGTGGCGTGGTGGCGGCGCTGCTCGCGACCGTCGCTGTGGCCGGTAGTCTCGGTGGGATTGCGGCGCCGTCGAGCGTGGTGTTTGCGGAGGTAGCAGCGGGGACGCTGATCCTCGTGTCGGTTGCAGCATACGGGAACGGCTGGCGAGTGATCGGGCTCGTTGCGGGGCTGCTGGCGCTATTTCTCAGGGAGTTGGTGGCGCCCTATGTTGTGGTCTGCATCGTGCTGGCGCTCCGCGAGAAGCGCTGGGGCGAGCTGTGGATCTGGGCCGTCGGCCTGGTCGCCTACGCCGCCTATTTCGGTTGGCACTGGTGGATGGTGAGCCAGCAACTGGGGCCGATGGACAAGGCTTATGGGGAGGACTGGCTGCAGTTTGGCGGTCTGGGGTTTATCCTCGCGACCGCTGGGTTCAACGGGCTGTGGAGCCTTGGCCCGCTCTGGCTCGCAGCGGTATTCCTGCCGCTTGGACTGTTGGGCCTGTGGGCCTGGCCGAAGGGCACGCTGGCGCTGGCGGCGGTGGTGGCGTTCGTCGTGCTGTTCGCCGCTGTGGGTAAGCCGTTCAACTACTACTGGGGAGCGCTGTACACGCCTGCGCTGATGCTGGGCGTGGGGTGGGCGATCCTCGGCGCGTGGGAGGCTGTGCGGTCGCGGGTGTGATGCCCCGTCAGCTAGATGCTCCCGATCGTCTTCAACCTTACCCGCGGATGCACTTCGTTCTGGCTCATCACCACGGTCTGCGGGCGGAAGCGTTCGATGATGGCGCGGACGTGGGGGCGGATGCCGGGGCTGGTGATCAGCACCGGGATTTCGCCCATCTGGGCGGCGTTCTCGAAGCCCTGCTGGATGCCGATGATGAACTGCTGCAGGCGGGACGGGGCCATTGCGAGGTGGCGGTCGTTGCCGTCGCCGACCAGCGCCTCGGCGAAGTCGCGTTCCCACTGCGGCGAGAGCGTGAGGAGTGGCAGGTTGCCGTCGGGGCCGAGATTGGCAGCGCAGAGCTGGCGGGCGAGGCGGGAGCGGACGTGCTCGGCAATGGTCTGGGCGGTACGGCCCGGGCCGGCGATCTCGGCGATACCTTCGAGAATGGTCGGCAGGTCGCGGATCGAGATGCGCTCGATGAGCAGGGTTTGCAGTACGCGCTGGACGCCGGAGACCGAGATCTGGCTGGGGATGATGTCCTCGACCAGCTTCTGCTGGTCTTTGGTGAGGCCGGCGAGCAGCGACTGGACGTTGGCGTAGCTGAGGAGGTCCGAGACGTTGGCCTTCAGCACCTCGGTGAGGTGGGTGGAGATCACGGTCGAGGGATCGATGATCGAGTAGCCGCGGAGTTCCGCCTCGTCGCGCAGCGCCGGCTCGATCCAGGTGGCGGGCAGGCCGAAGGTCGGCTCGGTGGTGTGGACGCCGGGCAGGTTGATCTCCTTGCCCATGGGGTCCATCACCATCAACTGGTGCGCGAAGATCTGGCCACGGCCGGCATCGACCTCCTTGATCTTGACGCGATAGTCGTTGGGCTCGAGCTGCATGTTATCGAGGATGCGGACCGGCGGCATGATGAAGCCGAGTTCGGTCGCGAGCTGGCGGCGCAGCGCCTTGATCTGCTCGGTGAGCCGGTCAGTGCCGGTGTCGTCTTCCTTGACCAGTGACAGAAGACCATAGCCAAGCTCGAGCTTCAGCTCGTCGATCTTGAGGCTGTCCGAGATCGGTGCTTCCGAGGCGATCGGGTTGGCCTGGGCGTGCTCCATGGCGGCTTCGACGATGGCGCGGTCGGCAGTGGCGGCGTGCTTCTTGCCCGACTTGAAGGCCAGCCAGCCGCAGCCACCGGCGAGGGCGAGGAAAGGGATGATCGGCATGCCCGGCAGCAAAGCCAGCGCGCCGATGACGGCGGCGGACATGCCGAGCGCCTTGGGGTAGCCAGTGAACTGCTTCACCAGCGCCTTGTCGGCGGAGCCGGCGACGCCGGCCTTGGAGACGAGGAGGCCGGCGGCGGTCGAAACGATCAGCGCCGGGATCTGGGAGACAAGGCCATCGCCGACGGTGAGCAGAGTGTAGTTGTTGCCGGCTTCCTGGAAGGTCAGCCCTTCCTGCAGCATGCCGATGACCATGCCGGCGATGATGTTGATGAAGGTGATGAGGAGGCCCGCGATGGCGTCGCCGCGCACGAACTTCGAGGCACCATCCATGTTGCCGAAGAAGGCGCTTTCGGCCTCGAGGTTCTCGCGGCGCTTCCTGGCCGTGGTTTCGTCGATCAGGCCGGCCGAGAGATCGGCGTCGATGGCCATCTGCTTGCCCGGCATGGCGTCGAGGTTGAAGCGCGCCGCGACTTCAGCGATGCGGCCCGAGCCCTTGGTGATGACGATGAAGTTGACGATGATCAGGATGGCGAAGACGACGACGCCGATGACGAAGTTGCCCCGCATGACGAAGTTGCCGAACGCCTCGATGACGTGACCGGCAGCGTCGGTGCCGTTATGGCCTTCGGCGAGGATCAGGCGGGTGGTGGCGAGGTTGAGCGCCAGCCGCAGCATGGCGGCGATCAGCAGCACCGTCGGAAAGGACGAGAACTCGAGCGGCGTCTGGATGAACAGCGCCGTCATCAGGATCAGCACCGAGAAAACGATCGAGATCGCCAGCAGCCCATCGAGCAGCAGCGGCGGCAGCGGCACGATGAGGACGACGATGATCCCCATGATGCCGATGGCGAGCCCGATATCGGACGTGCCGAGCGCCTTCCAGAGGCCCTGGATCGAGAAGGTCGGAAGCTTCAGGCCGGAGGGGCCGGGGGCAGAGAGATCAGCCACGAGGGGATCCTGAAGTCAGAGCGCTAGGAGTGGAGTAGTCGTCGATCACGCCGCCGAGTTCCGCTGCTCGCCGGGAGCGGCGATGGCGATGCCTTCGTCGGCATACTGGTTGAGCTTGTTGCGAAGCGTGCGGATCGAGATGCCCAGGATGTTCGCGGCGTGGGTGCGGTTGCCGAGCACGTGGTCGAGCGTGTCGAGGATCAGGTCGCGCTCGACGTCGGCGACGGTGCGGCCGACCATGGTGCGCGAGATGTTCTCGGCGGTTTGCGCTGCCTGGCCGGCGAGCGACGCCATCGCGACGACTTCGCTGAGGCCGGTGCCGTCCGGCATCGAGATCGCGTCGGGGCCGATGATTTCGCCGCCCGAGAGCAGCACGGCGCGGTGCAGGGTGTTCTCGAGTTCGCGGACGTTGCCCGGCCAGGGCGCGCGGAGCAGGGCTTCGCGGGCTTCAGCGGAAAGGACGCGGCGGCCGAGGCCGTTGGCCTTGGCGTATTTGTCGACGAAGTGATCGCTGAGCGCGGCAGTGTCACCCGGACGTTCGCGCAGTGAAGGGAGCTTGAGGTTCACCACGTTGAGCCGGAACAGCAGGTCCTCGCGGAAGCTGCCTTCCTTCACCGCTTCATTGAGGTTGCGGTTCGAGGTGGCGATGATGCGGATATCGACCGGCACCGGCTTGGTGCCGCCGACGCGGTCGATCAGCCGTTCCTGGATGGCGCGGAGAAGCTTGGCTTGGAGCCGCACGTCCATTTCGCTGATTTCGTCGAGCAGCAGCGTGCCGCCGGTGGCTTCCTCGAACTTGCCGATGCGGCGCGCGATGGCCCCGGTGAAGGCGCCCTTCTCGTGGCCGAACAGTTCGCTCTCGAGCAGCGCCTCGGGGATGGCGGCGCAGTTGATCGAGATGAACGGGCGGCTGGCGCGCTTCGAGCGGGAGTGGAGGTACTTGGCCATGACCTCCTTGCCGGTGCCGCTCTCGCCGGTGATCAGCACCGAGGCGTCGGAGCCGGCGACCTGGTCGGCGAGCTTGACGACGCGGGCCATGGCCGGGTCGCGGTAGAGGAAGTCGGAGGACTCGCGGGCGACGGCAGCGATGACGGCGGCGATCAGCTCGGCGTCGGGCGGCAGCGGGATGTATTCCTTGGCGCCGGCACGGATGGCGCTGACGGCGGCGGCGGCGTTGCTCTCGGTGCCGCAGGCGACCACCGGGATGACGATGCGTTCGGCATCGAGCCCGGCGATCAGGCCGGCAATGTCCATCATCACATCGACCAGCAGCAGGTCGGCGCCGCGGCCGGCGCGGAGCGAAGCGAGCGCGATCTCGATCGAGGGGGCATGGGCAACCTTGGCGCCGCCGTCCATGGCGAGCTTGGTAGCGGTGGTGAGCTGGCCTTCGAGGGCGCCGACGATAAGAAGCCGCATGATCAGGCCGCCTTGATGATTTCGGTCATGGTGACGCCGAGACGGTTCTCGACGAGGACGATTTCGCCGCGCGCGACGAGGCGGTCGTTGACGTAGATTTCGACGGCTTCGCCGACCTGGCGGTCGAGCTCGACGACGGTGCCCACGTCCATCTTGAGGAGGCTCGCCACCGGCACCTTGGCGCGGCCGAGCACCACCGAGATGCGGACGGGGACGTCGAACACGGCCTCGAGGTCGGCGGCGGTCTTTTCGCCGGGCGGGGTGTGGCCCTCGCGACCGGGAGCAGTCATTTCCTCGAAGGTGACGCCGGTATCGCCAGTGCTCATTGCTCGGACTCCTCAATTCGTATGCCGCGGGCGGCAAAGTATTCGGCGATGCGGGCGTCGATTTCGGCGCTCAGCTTGCGGATGTCGCGGACCACGCCGCCATCGGCCCACTCGATGCGGGCGTCGCCGATGGCGATGTCGGGGTCGCCGAGGACGACGAGGCGGCCAGTGAAGCCGGAGGTGGTCATCTTGGCGGTGGCGATATCGCGCACGGCTTCGGCCAGCGCCGGATCGCAACGGATGACGAGGTGCGGCACGCCATCGAGCGTCGCCATGCACTCGGCTACCAACTGCTCGATTTCGACGGTGGGTTCGCGGGCGATCAGGCCACCGGCGAGCTTGCGGGCGATCGACAGCGAGAGCTCGACGCCCTCGGCGATGGTCTGCTTGCGCGCGTCGTCGATGCTGGCCGCCATCGCGGCGACACGAACGGCCAGCGACTCGGCGGCAGCGGCCTCGGCCTTCGCGGCCTTGGCCACGGCGGTGCGTTCGCCCTCGGCGAGGCCAGCCTCGCGCGCTTCGCGGCGGGCTTCCTCGAGCAGCGCGGCCATCGCCGTCTCGGTGACCAGCGAGTTGCGCTCCTGGCGGCGGCCGAGGTCGAGGTCGAAGGTGAATTTGGCGGGGGTGGCGCTCATCAGCCGATCATCTCTTCATCGGCCTTGCCCTTGGTGATGATGATCTCGCCCTTGGCGGCGAGGTCCTTGGCGGTGGCGACCATGCGGCCCTGCGCCTCGTCGACGTCCTTCAAACGGACCGGGCCCATGGCCTCCATGTCGTCCTTCAGCATCTTGCCGGCGCGGGCCGACATGTTGGCGAAGAACACCTCTTTCACCGTGTCGTTGGCGCCCTTGAGCGCGAGGCCCAGTTCCTTCTTGTCCATTTTCTGGACCAGCGTCTGGATCGCCGAGGCTTCCAGCCGCGCCAGGTCCTCGAAGGTGAACATCAGCGCCTTGATGCGGTCGGCGCCGTCGCGATCGCGCTCTTCCAGAGTGGTGATGAAGCGCGCTTCGGTCTGGCGGTCGAAGGAGTTGAAGATCTCAGCCATCTGCTCGTGGCTATCGCGACGCTTGGTGTGGCTGAGGGTCGACATGAACTCGGTGCGGAGCGTCGTCTCGATCTTTTCGAGGATCTCCTTCTGCACCGGGTCGAGCGACAGCATGCGCTGCACGACTTCCATCGCCAGCTCCTCGGGCAGGGAGCCGAGGACCTTGCCGGCATGGTCCGTGGCGATCTTGGAGAGCACCACGGCGATGGTCTGCGGGTACTCGTTCTTCAGGTAGCTGGCGAGCACGTCTTCCTGAACGTTCGACAGCTTCTCCCACATGTTGCGGCCGGCGGGTCCGCGGATCTCTTCCATGATCGAATCGACGCGATCCTGCGACAGGAAGCTCAGCAGCAGCCGCTCGGTGGTGTCGGAGTTGCCGGCGATGGTGCCGTTGGATGAGACGCGGGTGACGAATTCGACCAGCAGCGAATCCAGCATGTCCTGGGTGATGGGCCCCAGCTTCACCATGGCGCGCGACAGCTGGCGGATTTCCATCTCGTCCAGCTCTTCGAGGATCGGCTTGCCGAAATCGGGACCAAGCGCCAGCAACAGCACGGCGGCCTTCTCGTCGCCCGAAAGGGCGCGCTGGCTGGCATCGGCACCGATGACCAGCTGCTTGTTCATCACCTGGTCGGTGGTCTGGGCGATTGCAGCGGCGGCGGCCATCTACAGGGTCCTCATGTGGCGCTCGCCAGCCAGTCGCGCACGATCAGCGCGGCCTGCTTGGGGTTTTCATCGACCAGCTGGCCCACCGTCTTCAAGGTCTGGGCCTGGCTCTCGCCCATCGACTTGGCGTTGTTCATCCAGGCGGGGACGCGCGGTGGCTTCCTCGGCTCTTCCTCTTCGGTGTACTCGCCGTTGAGGTTGGGGAGGGTCGAGACGATGGCGTTGCTGCCGAAATTGCCAGGGCCGGAGCCGGGATGCCCGCCGAGTTCGGCGCTGGCGGGTAGCGCGAGGGTCTTGGGCTCCGGCGCCAGCACGCGCTTCAGCAGCGGGCGGAGGACGAAGAACACCAGCGCCAGGGCGATGAGCAGGGTGACCGCCATTTCGGCGCCGTTCATCAGGTCGTCGCGGGTGAAATCGAGCAGGCCGGGCTCGCTGGTGCCGGCGGCGGCGAGTTCGGGGCGGTCGGCGAACTGCAGGTTCGCGACCTGCACCTGGTCGCCGCGGGCGTCGGAGAAGCCGACGGCGGATTTCACCAGCGCGGTGATCTGGTCGATCTCGGCCTGGGCGCGCGGGGTGTAGACCGAGTTGCCGTTGGCGTCGGCGACGTAGGTGCCGTCGACCACCACGGCGATCGACAGCCGCTTGATGCCGCCGGCTTCGGTGAGCGCAGTTTCGGTGACCTTGGAGATTTCGAAGTTGGTGGTCTCTTCGGTTGTCGAGCCCTGCTCCATGGTCGACGTGCCGCTGCCGGTATTGGCCGAGGCGCCGGGCAGTTCGTTGGAGACGCTGACCTGGCCGCTGTCGCCACCCTGGGCGGAGTTGGCGAGGTCGCGGGTCTGGGTGGAGCGGACGACCTGGCTGTTCGGGTCGAACGTCTCGGAGGTCTTGCTCAGCCGGTTGAGGTCGAGTTCGGCCGAGACCTGAACGCGGGCGCGCCCCGAGCCGACGATGTTGGCGAGCAGGTCTTCGACCCGGCCGCGCAGGCGATTCTCGACGTTGAGAGTGCGCTCCTCGGTTTCGCCGGCAATGACGTCCTCGGGGCCGTTGCCGGCGCCGGAGGCGAGGAGCCGCCCGGTGTCGTCGACGACCGAGACGCGGGCCGGGGTCAGGCCCTCGATAGCCGAGGCGGCGAGATGCTGGATGGCGCGGATTTCGCCGGCCGAGAGTTCGCCGCGGACGGACAGGACGATTGAGGCGGTGGGGTCCTTCTGCTCGCGGCTGAACAGGGCGCGTTCGGGCAAGACGAGGTGGACGCGGGCGCTCTTGATGCGGGCGAGCGAGGAGATGGTGCGGGCGAGTTCGCCTTCGAGCGCGCGGACATTGTTGATGTTCTGGACGAAGCTGGTGGCGCCCAGCGTCGACTGCTGGTCGAAGATCTCGTAGCCGACCTGACCCTTGTTGGGCAGGCCATCCTGCGCCAGCGACATACGGATTTGGGTGATCTGGTCGCGCGGCACCAGTATGGTGTCGCCTTCGCCGCGGATTTCGTAATTGACGTTCTGGGTCTGGAGTTCGGTGACGATGGCCGCCGAATCCTCGAACGAGAGGCCGGAGTAGAGCGGCGCCAGTGGAGGCGTCGAGGCGCGCATGATGAGGAACGCGAAGAACCCCAGCATGAGTACGGCTATGACGGCCATGGCGGCGACGCGCGCCAAACCGAGGCGGTTGAAGAACTGCAGCAACCCGTCCACGCGGACTGTACCCTTGTCTATTCGAGGGTGCGCGCGAACGCACCGAGCCCATGGGCAAAAATTACCTAGTGGATGGTAAACAAGTCATTAACCGGCCGTTGCAGAATGCAAAAACAGGCAACGATTGCCGAGTGAGGGTTAAGGAGAGGTGAGTATGGGAAGTTTGCGTATCCTGGGTCGGGTAACCTCGATCAACGTCCGCAAGGTGAGATGGACGGCCGACCTGATCGGGATCGAGTACGAAACCGAGGTCTGGGGCCTGCCCGACCGTGACCCGAAGGTGCCGGAGTTCCTGGCGCTCAACCCCAACGCGCAGGTGCCGGTGATCGTCGATGACGGGTTCGTGCTGTGGGAGAGCAACGCCATCATGCGCTATCTCGCCGAGTCGCGGCGGAGCGGGCTGTGGCCGGTGATGCCGCGGGAGCGGGCGCTGGTCGACCAGTGGCTGACCTGGCAGGTGGCGGAACTCAACGCGCAATGGGGCTACGCCGTCTACGCGCTGATGCGCAAGAACCCGGCCTACACCGACGAAAAGCGCATCGCCGATTCGATCCGCAACTGGTCGGCGAAGATGCAGATGCTCGAGGCTCGGCTCGTCGAAGGCGGCGGCTTTGCCGCCAATGGCCGCCTGAGCATTGCCGATATCGGGCTGGCCGTATCGAGCCATCGCTGGTTCTCGACCCCGTTCGACCGCCCGGAACTGCCGGCCGTGCGCGAGCACTACGAGCGGCTGAAGGCCACCCCTGAAGGCCAGAAGTACATGGGGGAGGGGACGCCGTAGCAGCGGACCTCGGAGGGACACGGGCATGGGCCGGCTGAGGATTCTCGGGCGCGTCACGTCGAGCAACGTGCGCAAGGTCTTGTGGACTGCCGACCTGATCGGGCTCGACTACGAGCACGAGGTCTGGGGGCAGCCGCATCGCGATCCCAAGGTGCCGGAATTCCTCGCGCTCAACCCCAATGGGACGGTGCCGGTGATCGTCGATGACGGGTTCGTGCTGTGGGAGAGCAACCCCATCATGCGCTATCTCGCCAACACGAGGCGGAGCGCGCTGTGGCCGGTAGATGGCCGGGAGCAGGGGCTGGTCGATCAATGGCTCAGCTGGCAGGCGGAGGAACTGCTGCCGTCCTGGCTCTATGCCGTCACCGCGCTGCTGGGCAAGAACCCGGCCTTCGCTGACCCGGTGCGGATCGCGGAGTCCATATCGGCGTGGTCGGCGAAGATGCGGATGCTCGACGAGCAACTGGGCAAGGGCGGCGGGTTCGTTGCCAATGGACGGCTCAGCCTGGCGGACCTGGCGATGGCGATCTCGGCGCATCGCTGGTTCTCGACGCCGTTCGATCGCCCGGAACTGCCGGCGGTTCGCGAGCACTACGAGCGGCTAAGGGCGACGGCGGAGGGGCGGAAGTACCTAAGCGCGGAGACCCCTTAGCGAGGTCGCGGTGCCCGCCTGAAACGACAAAACCCGCCTCGGCTGCCCGGGCGGGTTGGTCGTCACCACAAGGGAAGGCGTCAGCCTTCGCGGTAGTGCTGGATCCAGGTCGTACGAAGACCGGCGAGGCCATGCTTGTCGATGGCGGCCTGCCAGTTGAGGAACTCGTCGACAGAGAGGGTATAACGCTGGCAGGCTTCCTCAAGGCTCAAGAGGCCACCGCGAACTGCGGCGACAACTTCGGCCTTGCGGCGGATAACCCAACGACGAGTGTCTTTGGGGGGCAAGTCCGCAATCGTCAGCGGACTTCCATCCGGGCCGATCACGTACTTTACACGCGGACGCATTTGGACGGTCATTGTACTCACTTACTCAACCTGACCACATCCCGAACCGTAGCCCATCGCACTTAAAATTCGGCTAAGGCATTACTTAAAATGCGTTAAAAGCCGGGGCTCTCGGGGTGTCGGGTCATTAACATCTCAACAGCTAGTCGCGACCGATTCCGGCGACAAGGCTTGGTCGCAAGTTGCATGGAATGTGACTTGATTTGTCGCTATCGGCGGCATGAAAGGGGGCCTCGTCATGGCCAAGGACTTCCCCGCGCTCAATGCGCACCAGCGTGATTTCATCTCGCGCCAGCACTTCTTCTTCACCGCCAGTGCGGCGGCCGGCACGCGCATCAACATCTCGCCGCGCTCGACCGACATGTTCCGCGTGATGGGCGACAACAGTGCTTGCTACCTCGATCGCACGGGCAGCGGTAACGAGACCGCTGCGCATCTCAAGGCGGATGGGCGGATGACCATCATGTTCTGCGCCGTCGAGGGCCCGCCGCTGATCCTGAGGCTCTACGGCCGCGGCCGCATCATCCCGCGCGGCGGGGAGGAATACGCGGCGCTGCTGCATGAGCAGTTCGCCGACACCGAGCCGCTCGGCGCCCGGCAGATCACCTGGCTCGACTTCGACCTGGTGAAGACCTCATGCGGCTACGGCGTGCCGCTGATGAGCTACGAAGGCGAGCGCGACACCATGGACCGCTGGGCCGAAGCCAAGGGCGTCGACGGGATCGACGCGTATTGGCAGGAAAAGAACATGGTCAGCATCGACGGGTTGCCGACCGGGTTCGGGGGATAGGGGAGCCCGGTCGATCAGACCGAACTCTCCTCCGTCGTATCCGCATCTGCCGCGGTCTTCGCTCGCACCGAGAGGACGGCCGAAAGGTTGACGCGGGCGCCGCCGACGATCAGCACGGGCTCGGAGCCGGAGAAGTCGATGCCGGTGACTTCGCCGGTCATGTCGGTGGCCACGTCGACCAGCTTGCCGTTGGAGTCGCGGGCTTCGATCGTGACGGTGTAGGAGCCGTCTTCGCGCTGCTTGCCGTCGTTGCCGATGCCATCCCAGCTGAAGACGCTCTCGCCCTGGTTGACCGTGCCGGCCTTGGTGTAGACCACGTTGCCCTTGGCGTCGCGCACGGTGGCGATGATGTCGGCCTTCGATTCCACGGCGAAGTGCCAGGAGACGGCGCTGTCCACCATTTCGGCCTTGGTGCCCGCGGCAGTGACGATCTTGCCCACATAGCTCACCGCCTGCGAGTTGTTGGCGGTCTGCGTCGAGGTCATCATCGCCTCGAGGAACTCATTGGTCTTGAGCTGCTGCTCGACGCCGGTGAACTGCACCAGCTGCTGGGTGAAGGCGTTGGTATCGAGCGGATCGAGCGGGTTCTGGTTCTTCAGCTGCGTGGTCAAGAGCTGCAGGAACGTATCGAAGTTCTGCGCGATGGTCTGGCGGGTGCCACTGAGGGCGCTGTTTGACGTTGAACCGACACCGGAAACGGCCATCTGGGCCTCCTCACAGCGGGGTCAGACTTCCTGACCCCAAGACACAAAAAACTAGAGCGACGTCGCTCTACACGAACAGGTTGAGGCCACTGGCCGAAGCCGTGCCGCGATAAGTGGTGGTGGCGGCTTCCGCCGCCGTGTCGTCGCCGCCGGCGAAGCTGTCGCCGCGGCCACTGAAGCTGGGTTGGTCGCCGCGGCTGTCGCCCATGCCGCCCTGCTGGGCGAACGGGTTCTGGCGCAGCGAGAATTCGAGGTTGGTCTTGGTGCCATCGAGCCCGGCCTGCTGCAGCGCCTGCTGCAGGGAGCGCTGGTCGCGCTGCAGCAGGTCGAGCGTCTCGGGGCGCTCGACAGTCATGCGGGCGCTGATGGTGCCGGATTTGTCGACGTCGAGCCGCACGTCGATGCGGCCGAGTTCAGCGGGATCGAGGCGGATCTGGAAGCGGCTGCTGCCGGCCTCGAACTGGCGCACCACCTCGAAGGCGACCTGCGGGAGGTTCACCTGCTGCACCGGCACCTGGTAGGCGGCGTGGATGCTGCGGGCCGCCGCGGCTGCGCCAGCGACGAGAAGCGGAGCCGGGGGGGCAGTGCTGGCGGTGGCGTCCTGTGCGGCGGGTGCAGGCGAGGCTGCGGTGACGGCGGCTGGCTTGGGTTCCGGATCGGCGACGCGCGTCTCGGTGGTCGTGGGGGTGAGCACGACGGAGTGGCGGACACTGCCGGGGTCGCGCGGTGCCGGTGCCGGTGCTTCGGGCGCTTCGAGCTCCGGAGCGGGGGGCGTTTCGGCGCTCGCTTCGGGCTTGGTCGACTTGGCGACGGCCACGGGCACGACAAGCGACGGGGCAATGAAGGGTTGCGGCGCGGGCGCCTTGGGGGCGGCCGGCTTGGGCGCGGCGAGCGCCTCTATGATGCGCGCGATCTCCGGGTCCGCCGCCGCATCGCCGGAGAGTTCGGCGATCAGCTCGGGTGGCACGCTGCCGCTCTTCAGGCTCTTGGCGAGGGTTTCGAGCTTGGCCGCCAGTTCGGGCGATTGCGCCGCGAGCTTGTTGCCAAGGTCCCCGATCAGCTTGCCGAGCTTCGCCAGTGGCGCAGGAACCGCAGTTGGTGCAGCGCCGGCGTCGGCGTCGGCGTTGGCGTCGGGGGCAAGCCCCGGGGCAGAGGCAGCAGTTGCTGCGACGGCCGGCGCCGGCGCCGCAGTGGTTGAGGCGTCCTCGGCTGCTGCGATGACGGTGTCACTGGTCGGGATCGGGACAACGGGTTCGGCGGCGGCGCCTTCCGGCACCGGGGCTTCAGCCGGAATCACAGCGGCGTCGGGTGCGACCGTGGGAGGTGTCTCTATCGCCGGGGTGGCGGGGAATTCGGGCGCCGCGGTGGGCAGGATGCCTTCGCCGCTGGCGAGCGCGGTGATCTTGGGATCGATCTGCGGGGCCGGCGGCGCGAAGGTGCCGAGGTAGACGGCGACGGCATCGAGCGCATCGCTGAGCTTGTCTGCCAAGGCCGGGTCGACAGGCTTGCCGGCGTCGAGCGCGTCGTTGATAGCGATCAGCGCGTCGCTGAGTGTCTTCAGCAGGGATTTTCCCTGTGCGGTCTGCATCGGAGGCTGGTCGTTGATGGCGATCAGCGGCGTTACCGTGGCCGTTTCGGGCAGCACGGCCGCCTGGCGCAGGACGGCAGTCTCGGCAAAAGCGGTGGCTGGGGTTTCGCTTTCGGGTGTGGGTTGTGGGCCGAGCAGCGACAGCAGGGCCGCGAACAGGCCGGGCTCGGCGACGTCACCTGCCGGCGCCGCAGCCGAAGCGGTGCCTGTCGTCACGATGGACAACGCGGCCGGCGCAAAACCCGATGTAACCGATGCCGTCACAAACGCCTCACGAGACACAATGCTCCGGTGAGAGCGTTGCAAGCGCCGTGCCGGATAGATGAGTGAGTATTTTCAACGGGTTACGATAGATGCGAGCCCGGCATGGGCGGCAAAGCCTGCACGGGGCGGCAATATGTGCCGAGCGGGCCGTCGCTTGCGCCTCAGGCCGTTCCCTCTTATACCGCGCCGCATCCGTCGGACCTTGAACCCTTCTGGATGAGAGATATGGACCTGAATTCGCTTGATTTGCCCAAGCGTCCCCAGGACACGCGCGTTGTCGTCGCGATGTCGGGTGGCGTCGATAGTTCGGTGGTCGCCGGCCTGCTTGCCCGTGAGGGGTATGACGTAGTCGGGGTCACGCTCCAGCTTTACGATCATGGCGAGGCGACGCACCGCAAGGGCGCCTGTTGTGCCGGCCAGGACATCCACGATGCGCGGCGCGTGGCGCAGGCGCTGGGGATTCCGCACTACGTGCTCGACTACGAAGAGCGCTTCAAGAATTCGGTGATGGAGCCGTTCGCCAATGCCTATCGGCAGGGCGAGACGCCGGTGCCGTGCATCGCGTGCAACCAGAGCGTCAAGTTCGTCGACCTGATGGAAGTGGCGAAGGACCTGGGCGCCGACGTGCTGGCGACGGGGCACTATGTGCAGTCGAAGCTCGTCGACGGCAAGCGGCGGCTGTTCCGGCCGGTCGATGACTCGCGCGACCAGAGCTATTTCCTGTTCGCCACTACCGAGCAGCAGCTGGATTTCCTGCGCTTCCCGCTCGGCGGCATGACCAAGCCCGCGGTGCGCGAATTGGCGCGCGAGTTCGGGCTGGAGATTGCTGAGAAGCACGACAGCCAGGACATCTGCTTTGTGCCGCAGGGCAAATATGCCGACGTGATCCGCAAGATGCATCCCGAGGCGCTGGAGCAGGGCGAGATCGTGCATCTCGATGGCCGCGTGCTGGGCAAGCACGACGGCATCGTCAACTACACGATCGGGCAGCGGAAGGGCCTCGGCGTCGCCGCGGGCGAGCCGCTCTATGTGATCAAGCTCGAGCACCGGACCAGCCGGGTGATCGTCGGCCCGCGCGAGGCGCTGATGACGAAGACCGTGCGGCTGCGCGACGTGAACTGGCTGGGCGAGCGCGAACTGGCGTCGCTCGCCGCCGGCAACGGCATGCCGATCGAGGTGAAGGTGCGCTCGACGCGCCCGCCGCAGTCCGGCGCCGTGCACATGGCCGACGGCGAGGTGTTCGTCACGCTGTTCGCGGGCGAATACGGGATTTCGCCGGGGCAGGCCTGCGTATTCTACGCCGACGAGAGCGAGACCAGCGAAGTGCTGGGCGGTGGGTTTATTGCCGAGGCGGTGCCGCAGGCGCTGGTGGCTTAGGGCGTCGTGGTTTCGGCGGCCGGTGGCGTCGTTGATTCCTTGAGCTTCTGATAGTTGCCGAGGCCGCCCATCATTGCGGAGATGATGTAGGTCAGCAGCAGCGCGCCGAGCAGCAGCAGCACGATACGGCTGCGGGTGAGCTTGAACGGGCTGTCGGGCTTTTTCGGATCATCGGACATACGGATGGGACTACGCTTCCTGTGGCCGAGCGGCAAGGGCGGAGGTGCGCCCTGTGGCTGCGGAGCACTCGATGCCCATCTCCCCCTTGGCGGGGGAGAATGGAATTTCTTGGGCTTAGCCCTTCGCTAAGCCTTAGAAGGGGGGCGATGGAGGGCACATTGGCTCCACACCCTCCGGGTGTCATCCCAGCGAAAGCTGGGACCCATTTCACCACCCGCACTAGCCGCGAGTTGGGTCCCAGCTTTCGCTGGGATGACACGGGAGAATGGTGTCAGATCAGTGGCTTAGCAGAATCTTTGCGGGATCTATCCCCCCACTCCCCACCCATGCGATTCTCTCACCCATCCGCTGCACCGAAGCGAGATCATGACGAGTGGTTGGTGCGGGGGAGACCGGGTGGGCTGCGGGTCGCTGCAGTTCAGGCGGAAACCATCACGGCAAGGACCGGTTCGCCGGTCAAGCCGCTATCACGCGAGGGTCGCTCGATGCGG